>CP155566.1:1547354-1856824 GCA_039696685.1 Vibrio sp. CDRSL-10 TSBA
TTCCAGGCTCCTAAAGTGTACCCTTGCCAGTTATAGGCTTGCGGCTCCCAATAAAAGATACCGATTCCTTTTCCTTGGTTAACACTTCGGATTTTGTGAATTAAGTCAGCGACTATTGTTTTGGATTCTGGATCGTCCCACGGTACGCCAATTTCACTGATCATGACTTCTGTTCCATATCGACTAACGAGGTCATTTAAGTTGTTAAGGCATTGGTTGTTGGCTTGTTGCCAGGTGATCCCCGCAGCATTTTTGGGTATGACGATGCACCAATCACATCCCACCATGCACCATTTGACTGTAGTCCGTCCAGAATCCAGCGGAAATTGCCATTGTCGTGACAGTTGGCTAAGTGTACGATAGGGAATATTTCCTTGGCGGCATTTCTGCCACTATTAAATAACCAAGCGAAGTTACGCATATTACTGGACGCTAAACCATCATTCCAAAGCATCCCGTTGTTGGTCTCGTTGCCAATTTGAATCCATTTAGGAGTGATTCCTGCCTCTTTGAGGGTAATGAGGGAATCTCTGGTGTAAGCCCAGACTTTATCCATTAGCTCTTCAAAGCTGAGACTATTCCATGCAGACGGTTTCCATTGGTTTGCAGGATCTGCCCATGTGTCGCTATAGTGGAAATCGATCATCACGTCCATACCGGCAGCTTTAGCCCACTGAGCTTTTACCAGTACATCCTGTAACGAATTATAATATCCGTCACTTGGGTTGACCCAAACGCGGAGACGTATAGCATTCATACCATGATCTCGTAAAATCGACAGTACATCTTGCCGATAGCCCCAGTCGTTGTAAAACTCGTAACCACCGTCTTCCATTTGGGTTATCCAACTGATATCCGCTCCTTTTGTAAATGCGTTTGCATAAGAGGTAGACGTTAAACAGCAGAGCAATACTGAATAATTTATTTTTCTTAACATATATTTGCCTTGTGATTTATGAAAGTGATATTTGGTTAATATCACTTAAACTCTAGCAACATATTTAAGGAACTAAACCTGACAAGAGTTATTAGTAATAATTTAATAATAACTTAATGTTTAGTTTGTGATGTTTTATCCAGGTTTGATTAAAATTTACCTAATTAAATGTTATCACGGCATCATAAGTTTTAATAAGGGATGAGATGCCTTGATTTTAGCACTAGTAATCAAGGCAGAGATAATGGCTATTTTTTTGTAAAACTATCACGCCAAATAAATTCATGACTAAACAGAACGGTTTTTTTGTGCCTGCGCCCTGCTAGATTTTCTATAAACATATCAATTGCGGCTTCGCCCATTTCAAAGGGAAAAAGCCGCATCGTTGTTAAACTGGGACTCATATGTCTGGCAGATGAAATATCGTTGGTACCAATCACTTGGATATCTTCAGGAATGGAAAACCCATGTTCATAAATAGCACGATATACTCCTACTGCGACCATGTCGGTGGCTGCATAAACAACATCTGGTAATGTCTTGTGTTGTAGCATCTCTTTCATTGCCTGGTAACCAGATTCAATACAATATTCTTTGCTGACTTTACAAAGACTCTCATTATACAAGCCATGACCTTGAGTCACTTCTCGAAAAGCATGGAGTCTTTCTTCATTGTTTCCAATAAAGGCGGGTCTTTTACATTGACTGCTGATAATAAAACTCATGACATCCTGTGCAAGTGCCATACGGTCGATTAACACGGAATCTGTTTTTAATCCGAGCGGATTCGAATCGACGAAAATCAAATTTTTATTGGTATGGTATAATAACGAAATTTCTTCATTTGAGAAGTGACCGACAGCAATAACTGTTGCTGCATTTCGCAGTAATACCTGATTGGCTTCTATCTGATGGATATGTAAACCACGTAGGGAGATCCCTTTTTCCAGGCAACGGTTTTGAATTCCTGCTCGTATTGAAGTGAAGTAGGGGTCATCTATCTCTTGAGTGGGGGTCAGAAAGTTCACTAAAATCAATTCGCAATTAGTATCACAATCTTGAGTATCATCAGCACTGGTTTGATTAAAGTTTCTTCTTACTTCGTTGTGGGGACTTGTAGCCAAGAGCATTAACCGCTTCAAGAATAGCTTGCTTCTTCTTATCGCTAACGGAGAGAGTTGGGTCATTATTTAAAAAGCGTGATATCGTCGAAGTAGAAATATTCGCTCTTACAGCTATGTCTTTTAAAGTTGTCAAAATGATAGCCTTCTTATCGTATCTAAACTAACCAGGCCAAAGGTTTGCCACATTCTTTGGCCGAAACTTAATGGTTTAGTTATCCAACTAGTGTAACGAATCAACCTGCGTAAAATTAATAGCTTTTCCGCTGGCTTCAAACAGATGCAATGCTGATGGAGATGCAAACAAAGGCAAAATATCACCTGGTCTAACTAGAGTATCACCATGCTGAAGGTATTTGAAATCGTCTATACCGCCACATTGACCGAAAACATAAGTCATGCCACCAAGTCGTTCAATGACTTCGCATTGGAAGTTTAGTTTAACAATATTTACTTCTGTAGAAATGTGTTCCGGACGAATTCCGATGGTTAGGCTTGTACCGATTTGCAAAGATTCAGTTTTAATCGGTAGTGTTAATGTATCTCCCACATGAGGTTTCACGGTTAAGCTTAATTCATCCCAGTGTTCGACCTTGCACTCGATGAAGTTCATTTTAGGAGATCCAATAAAACCAGCAACGAATCTGTTTTTTGGGTTCTGGTAAAGGTTCATCGGTGAACCGACTTGCTCTACTTTTCCGTCTCTCAACACTACGATTTTATCGGCGAGAGTCATTGCCTCCACTTGGTCATGGGTAACGTAAACCATGGTTGAGCGTAAGTCCTGATGCAACTTCGCTATATGCAGACGCATGTCGACACGTAATTCTGCATCAAGGTTAGAAAGAGGTTCATCAAACAGGAAAACTTTAGGATCTCTGACAATTGCGCGGCCAATGGCAACGCGCTGCCGTTGACCTCCCGATAGTTGGGCTGGTTTTCTATCGAGTAGATGTTCCAGTTGCAAAGCTTTACTGACTAACTTGACCTTTGACTCGCGCTCAGATTCTGGCACCTTATTCACTTTTAACGAGTAACCCATATTTTCCGCTACGGTCATGTGGGGATATAGAGCATAAGATTGGAAGACCATCGCCACACCACGTTCAGAAGGTGGTGTGTCATTGACAATATTTCCAGCAATAGAAACTGTGCCATCACTGATATCTTCCAGACCAGCGATCATTCTTAATAATGTTGACTTACCACAGCCTGATGGGCCGACAAACACAACAAATTCACCTTCTTCAATAGACAAATTGACATCATGGATAGTTTGATTGTCACCGAAACGTTTGACTACGTTGGATAGCAGAATAGAAGACATTTTGTTTTCCTTATTATCAGATAAAATTTTAGTAGTTGCTGTGATCAGATTCTTTGTTATTTAGTAAATTTTATTTACGCTTGTTTTGCTTATCACAATCTTCACTGCATATAGTGATTCAAATCACATCTGCAGATAACCTTTGTAGGAAAAAATAACACAATACAGCATATTTGCACCATAAATTTTATTTCTGCTAATAAAAATAAGGTGTGATTTTTCATGGATAGTAAAAAATTTAGTAAAAAAATAAATCTTATCTCTGCCACTGTTGCCCTGTTTTGTTCACCATTAACTTTCGCACAGCAATCGCTATTGGTTTGGGAGGATATTCAAAAATCTTTCGGGAATGAAGAAGCCGTTGCTGCGTTTGAAAAAGAACATGATGTCAAAATTAATGTCGTTGAAATGCCTTACGGTGGACAAGTTGAATCTCTCCGAATGGATGGGCCGGCTGGCACTGGCCCAGACGTGATACTTATTCCACATGATCAGATTGGCGGTGCCGTGATACAGGGGTTGCTTGCACCAATTAATGAAAGTAAAAACGTATTGGATACATTCAGTGAATCTTCAATAGAGGCATTAACTTATAATGGTGTACTCTATGGTTTACCAAAATCAGTGGAAACACTATTTATGGTTTACAACAAAGATATGATTGATAAATTGCCTGAAACACTGGATGAAATATATGAGCTTTCCAAGAGTTTCCGGGAAGAAGGAAAATATGGCCTATTGGCGAAATGGGATGAGCTTTATTATACCTATGGGATCCTCAGTGGTATGGGTGGGGATGTCTTCGCAAAGAAAGAAGATGGATCTTACAACTCAAATAAAGTGTTGCTCAATGAGTCAGGGGCAATTGAGGGTGCTAAATATATCCAGAAGTTTTATCAGTCAAAAGTATTTCCGGCAGGCATTGTTGGTAATAATGGTCTAAATGCCATCGATTCATTGTTTACTTCAAGTAAAGCTGCGATTGTACAAACAGGACCGTGGTCGCTTCAGCCATATAAAGAAGCGGGCATTAATTATGGTGTAGCCCCGCTACCAAAACTGCCTTCAGGTAAACATATGGGCGCATTCATGGGAGTGAAAAGCTACAGCATTTCTACTTTCTCTCAGAATAAACCTCTGGCTCAAGAATTTATCGAATTCATCAACAATTATGATAATGCTAAACGCCGTTTTGAATTGACCGGTGAAGTTTCCTGCTGTAAAGGCTCTCATCAATGATCCTGTGATTAAAAATGATCCTGGTGCACGAGCTATTGCTATGCAATCTATCTATTCGACCTCTATGCCATCCATTCCTGAAATGAATGAGGTCTGGGGACCAGCTAATAGCGCATTACAACTCATTGCAACCAATAAACAAGATCCGAAAAGTGCATTAGATGCGGCGGTTGCCAGTATCAATATGCAAATCGAGGCAAACCACGCAATGATGGGCCAATAATCGATTGAGATAACTATATATTGGTTATTGGTTATTGGTTATTGGTCGTTTTCCCCGCTTTTTTTGCGGGGGAAGTTAACATGATGTTCTCTTGTAAGGAGTTGTAAGTGATGTCTGACATGAGTGGACACATAGAACCTGGCGTAGGCTTCTACCGTTTCCCAGAGGTTTATAGCCATGCTTTGTGCTTTGATACCTGGTATGGGGCAGTTTTATAACCGCCAGTTTGCCAAGGGACTACTGTTCTGTGTGCTTTTGATGAGCTTTTATGGTGTTAGCCGAGAATTTATTTTGCATGGAGTGTGGGGGATTACCACACTAGGTGAAAACTTACCTGAGGACAATTCTGTCTTTTTATTAGCAAAAGGTATTATCGCACTATTAGTGTTGTTATTTGGCTTGACACTTTATGGATTGAGTTTCTTTGATGCGTATAAAAATGGCTTAAGAATTGATGAAGGTCGGCCACTTAATTCTATTCGTGTTCAATACCGGAATATTATAAATGCAGGATTCCCGTATTTGATGATAAGTCCTGGATTTATACTTCTTGTTTTTGTTGTTGTATTCCCGATTATATTTGGTTTTTCTATTGGATTTACAAATTATAATTTATACAATTCGCCGCCAGCAAAGTTGGTAGATTGGGTCGGCCTCAAGAATTTTTTTAATATTTTTCAGATAAACCTATGGAGAAATACATTTTTCGATGTCTTGCAATGGACGATAGTCTGGACACTGTTAGCCTCAACCTTACAGTGTGCCGTGGGAGTACTATTGGCGATTTTGGTTAATCAGAAAGATCTTAAATTTAAACCGTTAGTTAGAACGATATTTATTTTACCATGGGCAGTACCTGGCTTTGTTACCATTCTTATCTTTACTGGTATGTTCAATGATAGCTTTGGTGTCATTAACAATGTCATTCTGGATTTTTTTGGTGTCGAACCAAAAGCTTGGTTAACAGATCCTTTCTGGACTAAAGTCGCGTTAATTTTGATTCAAACATGGTTGGGTTTTCCATTTGTGTTTGCAATGACGACTGGTGTGCTACAGGCGATTCCTAATGATCTATATGAAGCCGCCACTATGGATGGTGCAAGTAAGATTCAGCAATTAAGGACAATAACATTGCCCTTAGTCTTCTACTCAATTGCACCTATTCTTATTACTCAGTACACATTTAATTTTAACAATTTTAATATTATTTATTTGTTTAATAATGGTGGTCCTGCGGTAATCGGTGGTAATGCGGGAGGAACGGATATCTTGGTGTCGTGGATTTATAAACTAACGATGTCATCGTCTCAATATAGTATTGCATCTGCAATCACGTTATTACTGTCAATATTTGTAGTGGGTATAGCACTGTGGCAGTTTCCGTATGACAAACTCATTCAAAGAAGAGGCAAGATAGTCTATGAGTATTAAACGCCGTAATCGAATTCGGTTGGCACTCAGTTATTCTCTGATTCTAATAGTATCTATTATTATAATTTATCCACTTATCTGGACGGTTGGAGCTTCTTTTTATCCAGGTAATAGTATTATGGGTGAATCAATTTTTCCTGATAATCCGACCTGGAGTCACTATGCAACTCTATTTGCTAATGACAAAGTTGCTTATTTAACTTGGTTTTGGAATAGCATGAAAATCAGTTTCTTAACCATGGTTTTGACGTTGTTTAGTGTATCTTGCACCTCCTATGCGTTTTCTAGATTTCGCTTCAGAGGTAGAAAAAATGGTCTGATGTTGTTTCTTCTACTTCAGATGATTCCGCAGTTTTCTGCATTGATTGCTATTTTTGTACTTGCTCAGATGTTGGGGTTGATCAATAGCCACCTCGCTTTAGTCTTAGTTTACGTAGGCGGAATGATACCTATGAATACGTACCTAATGAAAGGCTACCTGGATGCTATCCCTATCGATCTGGATGAGTCAGCAAAGATGGATGGAGCAAGTAATATAAGAATATTTATTGAAATAATATTGCCAATTTCCAAGCCAATTATAGCAGTAGTCGCATTATTCTCTTTTACTGGGCCGTTAGGGGACTTTATTCTTGCGACGACAATATTAAGAACTCCAGAAAATTATACCCTTCCTATTGGATTATATAACCTAGTGGTTGAAAAAATGGGAGCTAGTTATACCACTTATGCTGCAGGTGCTGTAATTATTTCTATTCCTGTCGCACTACTTTATTTATCGCTGCAGAAATATTTTGTGTCAGGCTTAACCGCTGGTAGTACAAAAGGCTAATTTCCGAGAGAACAATATGGATACTAAATTTAGAATTGCATTAATTGGTGCAGTCCTGGCTATTGCTGGCTGTCAGTCTTCTAGCCAAATTAAGTCAAATGCTACAAAGGTAGCCTTGGCCCATGAAGAAATTTCTATTAGCGCTCCAAAACTGAGAGATAACTTTATTAAGGGTATGGATATCTCGATGCTACCAGAAATTGAGTCATTGGGCGGGAAATATTTTGAAAACGGCCATCAGGAGGATTTACTTAAAATCTTGAAGCAACATGGTGTCAACTCAATTCGAGCCAGAGTATGGGTTAATCCTGAATCTGAAAATGGAGCGAAATACGGTGGTGGCAATAACACTTTGCGGCGTTCGATTGAATTGGGCCAGAGAGCCAAAGCTTTAGGGATGAGTTTCCTGCTGGATATTCATTACAGCGACTTTTGGTCAGATCCTAAAAAGCAGACGAAGCCTAAGTCCTGGGACGGTCTTAATTTTGAACAACTAAGTAGCAAAGTCTATCAGTACACGTCGGAAGTTATGCAGGCCCATATCCGCGCCGGTGTGATTCCAGATATGGTTCAGGTTGGGAATGAACTTAATGGTGGAATGCTTTGGCCGGATGGAAAAAGTTGGGGGCAGGATGGGCATGAATTCGACCGACTTTCAGTGCTGTTAAAATCGGGAATTAAGGCCGTACGTGAGAATAGTGCAGGCCAAGAGATTAAGGTCATGCTACACCTGGCGGAAGCGGGAGATAACGGTTTGTTTCGTTGGTGGTTTGATGAAATTACCAAGCGCAATGTCGAGTTTGACGTAATAGGTATGTCTTACTATCCGTGGTGGCACGGGCCTATTTCTAAAGTCAAAACCAACATGACAGATGTTATCAACCGTTACCATAAACCCGTGATTATCGTTGAAACAGCCTTTCCGTTTACCAGCGAAAATGGTGACGGATTATCTAACAGTTACTCTGAGTCAGGACCAATTGGCGGATATGACGTCAGTGTTGAAGGTCAGGCTCAATATTTATCCGACATTATGAAACTGGTTAATTCTTTACCTGATAACAAAGGATTGGGTATCTATTACTGGGAGCCCGCCTGGTTACCTGTCAATGGGGCAACTTGGTCAACGAAAGCTGGAATGGATTATAGCGGTGATTCTTGGGATATTGGTAATTCATGGGAGAACCAAGCGTTGTTTAATTTTGAAGGTAATGCTTTGCCATCACTAAATATATTTAAAGGTAAGTAATGAGAAACAAGAAATTTGTTATTCCCGAGTTCAAAGGGCTGCTCCATGGAGCAGATTACAACCCAGAACAATGGTTAGATCGACCAGATATCCTCAAAAAGGATATAGAGTTAATGAAGCAAACGAAGTGTAATGTTATGTCTGTAGGCATATTCAGCTGGTCTGCTCTTGAACCATCAGAAGGTGAGTTTCACTTTGAATGGTTAGATCAGATACTGGATAGCTTAGCGAAGCACGACATTTCTGTTTTCCTAGCAACGCCGAGTGGAGCACGACCGGCTTGGTTATCACAACGTTACCCGGACGTTCTACGTGTCAATAGTCAACGAGTGAAACAGTTGCATGGAGAGCGGCACAACCATTGTTACAGTTCACCGAACTACCGCGCTAAAGTCACTGTCATTAATACCAAACTGGCTGAACGTTATAGTCATCACCCTGCAGTTATCGGATGGCACGTATCAAATGAGTATGGCGGTGATTGTCACTGCAACTATTGCCAGCAGGAATTTCGGCTTTGGTTACAGGGTAAATATCATACTTTAGAAAATCTTAATAAGCGTTGGTGGAGCTCATTTTGGAGCCATACCTATACTGACTGGGAGCAAATTGAGTCACCGTCTCCAATTGGTGAGAATTCAGTCCATGGATTAAAACTGGATTGGAAGCGTTTCTGTACTGATCGAGTGGTTAATTTCTGTCAGCACGAGATTACCCCGTTGAAAGCCATCAATCCTGAGTTGCCGACAACGGCAAACTTTATGGAATATTTCTATGACTATAACTATTGGCAATTAGCTAAGGCAATCGACGTTATCTCTTGGGATAGTTATCCGTTGTGGCATCGGGATCATGATGAAGTGGCATTAGCCTGCTATACGGCGATGTATCACGATCTTATGCGCACGTTGAAGCAGCAGCCGTTTCTGTTGATGGAATCGACCCCAAGTCAAACCAACTGGCAACCGATTACTAAGTTAAAACGAGATGGCGTTCATTTGTTGTCATCATTACAGGCAATCGCTCATGGTTCTGACTCGGTTCAATATTTTCAATGGCGAAAAAGTCGTGGTTCAGTGGAAAAATTTCATGGTGCGGTCATTGACCATGTCGGTCACGCTGATACGCGCACCGGCCGAGAAGTCGCCGCGGTAGGGGAGTATCTCGAGCGGATACATCCAGTCGCGGGATCTCAAATCACTTCGGATGTTGCCATTATTTTTGACTGGGAAAATCGCTGGGCGCTGGATGATGCATCCGGGCCGCGTAACCAAGGTATGCATTATGAGCAAACAGTGTGTGATCACTATCGTGGATTCTGGGAACAGGGAATTAATTGCGACATCATTGAGCAGTTGAGTGACTTTGCCCCTTATAAAATTGTCGTCGCGCCGATGCTATATCTGGTTAAACCTGGGGTGGCGGAACGTTTAAAAGCATTTGTTGAAAATGGAGGAACTCTCGTTGCTACCTATTGGAGCGGCATTGTTGATGAAAACGATCTCTGTTTCCTGGGTGGCTTTCCTGGTGGTGAGAATAGTCCGTTACGAGAGGTGCTTGGGATCTGGGCTGAAGAGATTGACTCTATGTATGATCATGAGCGGGTAGAATTCGCTATGACATCAACAGCTGAGTTTCCTTTAGAGGGTGAGTTTGAAGCAAAACACTTAATGGAGCACATTCACTTGGAAACCGCGCAAGCTTTGGCATGTTACAGTTCAGATATGTTTGAAGGTCAACCGGTGGTTACACGAAACACATATGGCAAAGGGTTTAGCTATTATATCGCCGCTCGCACAGAGCATGACTTCAATAGTCAGTTTTATCACCAACTCGTTGGGCTATCTGATATTAAGCCACCGGTTGATAACGTTCCGTATGGCCTCTCAATCAGTTTAAGACAAGACCATGATAATCGTTATTTATTTATAATGAACTTCTGTAATGAAGATCGTTGGTTTAATTGTCCTGATGGTGAATGGATTGACCAGGATAATAATAAATTATGTGGGGAGATAAAATTAAATCCATATCAAGTTGTTACACTAATAAGTGATTTGAATCTGTAAAAGCATCAGCCTTAATTCTAAGGCTGATAAACCTAATAATAAAGATAAGAGAAAGCAACATTCTCTCGGATGAGTATTGCCCGAATATCTGCGCGGGCAATATTTTCCACCAATAACCATTTATTAAAACAAAAGGAATTTAGAATGAAGAAGACAACGCTGACCGTCGCGATACTCGCATCATTGATGGCAACACAAGTTTCGGCGGTAGATTTCTATGGTTACGTTCGCGCGGGGCTTGGAGTAAGTGCTGATGGAGGTGGCACGGAAGGAGGCGATGAATTTAACAAAACTAAACTGGGCCGTCTGGGTAACGAATATGACACCTATTCTGAGATAGGCTTGGGGCAGGAGTTATTCAATCAGGATGGGCATTCAATGTATTTTGAAAGTATGTTTGAAATGTCATCAGAGGGTAACCTTGAATCTGAGTCGACGAAAGACGATAGCGCCAACTTTGCCATTAAGCAACTCAATATTCAGGCGAAAGGTTATATTCCTGCATCCCCTGATGCCGTTGTTTGGGCAGGGAAACGTTTTTATCAGCGCCATGACCTGCATATTATTGACACTAAATACTGGAATATTTCTGGTTACGGTGTGGGTATTGAAAATATTAAATTAACCTCGGGAGCAATATCAGCGGCTGTGATACGAGCGGATAGTGATGTTGATGAGACAACAGGTGAGCTTAATACCTACTACATGGATTTACGATATGCTGGATTTAGCCCTTGGGAAGGAGCATGGACAGAAGTCGGTGTTGACTATGCAATCGTCAATCCAACTGATGAACAGGAAGCTGCCACAGAAAATTTTGACGATGGTTTAATGGTAACCGCCGAGTTAAGTCAAAGTTTTTCGTTAGGATATAATAAGTTTGTTCTGCAATATATGACGAGTGGCTTAGCGCAGAATGCCATCTCTCAAGGTGGTGGATGGTATGATTACTGGAGCGGTGATGTCAGCGACGCAAAGGCCTTTCGTTTTATTAGTACTGGCGATGTGAAGCTCAGTGATAGCATCGTTATCAATCATGTCCTAACTTACGGTAAAGCTCAGGATCATGGTGATTGGCTGGATAAAGAAGAAATGTTCTCTTTTGTTGCCCGCCCTACTTATAGCTGGTCATCTTATAATAAAACAATGTTAGAAGTTGGCTACTTTGATCAAGAGAAAACCTGGGATTCAGGTGTGAGTGAAAAATCTGGCGGGACTAAATTTACCATCGCCCACGCGTTGTCTACAGGCGAGGACTTCTTTGCTCGACCAGAGATTCGTTTCTACGCAAGCTATTTTAAAGATAACGAAAACAGCAATACATTCAACAGTGGTAAAAGTGATGACACCATTAATTATGGTGTACAAATTGAAGCCTGGTGGTAATTGCTTGCTGTGAGGAGTTTAAGCAGGTATCAGCGGTTTGAACGATCTATTTTAGTGCTGTAAAAATGCGGGCGCCTAAGATCCTTAGAGCGCCCGATGTCTTTTGCTGGTTTGAAATTAATTAAACAAACTGCGCAGGAAGCCGCCGATTTGTCGGCCGGCTTCGTTGATGCCGTTCCCCAAATCGTTCAGGCCATCTTCGAGCGGGGTTAAACAGCCGTTGTCAGGCTGACTCGATACATTCCACACCGGCAGACTGATCTGACCCAGGCAGCTTTGTTGCAGAAAGCCGTCAGAATCTAAGCGATAGTCGGCAAACTCAATTTGCTCCGGTTGCGGTGTATCTAACGAGCGGTATCCGTTTCTTTGCATGAAGTCAGCGTAAATGCGCAGCGGGCCGCTGGCTCCGGTCAGGTTGACTGGTTGATTGTCGTCGCGGCCAACCCAAACCGTGACGACATGCTCGGCGTCGAGACCGGCATACCAGCTGTCACGGCCTTGATCTGAAGTGCCGGTTTTTCCTGCCAGGTGCGCTCGTGGAGACAGGGCGCTCTTCAGGTAGCGTGCCGTACCTTGGTCGACGACCTGTGTCATGGCGTATTCGGTCAGCCAGGCGGCGCGTTTATCCACGGCTTGTTCTCTGTCGGTTTGTTCACTATCGGTTTGTTCATTAGCCGACTTGTGGCGGTAAAGGACATCGCCGTCTTCATCCAGGACTGCACTCAGCGCATATAGCGTCTGCTTTTCACCCTGATTGGCTAAAGTCTGGTACATCTGGGTCACCTCAATCGGGGTCAGAGCCACAGCGCCCAGTAACATTGAAGGCAATTGCGGAATCTGCTCAGAATCGAGACCTAAAGCGCTCAGGGTTTGTGTGACCCGGCCTAAACCTAACACCATGCCTAAGTTCACCGTCGGTACGTTGTAAGAGTGGGCCAGAGCCTGATACAAGCTGACCTGACCGCGGTACTGGCGGTCATAATTGCGTGGTGACCACAACTCATCGTTTTCACCGCGCAGACTGATTGGCCGGTCAGACAGCGAAGTTGCCAGGGTATACACCTGTGGTTGGGACAAAGCGGTTAAGTAGACCGCCGGTTTGATCAGTGAACCAATTTGACGCTTGGCATGCAAGGCCCGGTTGAAACCGTGGTAAGTCGGATTGCGGCTGCCGATCATGGCACTGACCGCGCCGCTGTGTTTGTCCGCAATCACCATCGCGGTTTCCAGCGACTGACCGGTTTTCTTCTCCAGCTGTGGCATTACTTTATAAACGGATTCCTCAGCGTGACGCTGGATATCGGGATCGAAGGTCGTGAAAAGGCGCAGACCACGTCCGCTGTTGTAGTCGATCCCATTATCCTGCAGTGACTGTTTGACGTAATCAAAATAGGCTGGCTGCAGCGCATTTTCTTTGCCCTGGGCTCTCACAGAAAGCGGTTTTTTGATCGCTCGCTGATAATCATACGCTTCGAGCGCGCCGGTCTCGGCCATCATTTTCAATACCAGGTTACGCCGTGCTGTGGCACGTTCCGGGTAACGCCAGGGATTATAATAAGAAGGTCCTTTCACCATGCCGACCAACAGCGCCTGCTGATCAAGACGCAGTTCTGATAATGGCTGAGCGAAATAATGGCGCGCGGCGAGGGCAAAACCATGGATGGAGTCATTGCCGTTTCTGCCCCAGATAGACCTGATTCAGATAGGCATCGAGCAGCTGATCTTTGCTGTAGCGGTAATCCATGATCACCGCCAGATAGGCTTCTTTGATTTTACGGGTCAGACTACGTTCACGCGACAGAAACAGATTCTTGGCAAGTTGCTGGGTGAGGGTACTGCCGCCCTGCACATTATGCCCGGCGCTGATATTGGCGATAAACGCACGAGCAATTGCCAGTGGCGAAATACCTTCATGCTGATAGAAATCGCGATCCTCGGTTGCCAATAATGCGGTGACAAGCGTTTCCGGCATATCATCTTTCGCCATATAGAGGCGCTTTTCGGTATTGTCATCATCCAGCATACCGAGGCTTCTTGGCTCCAGTGACAGCAGGCCGAGCGGATGGCCGTTCGCTTTATCGGTAATCTTCGCTATTTGTTGACCGGAAAATTGAATGCTTGCCTGGATAGCCGGCTGCTCGCCGTCAGGAAACATAAACGGACGTCGGATTAACTCGATAGTGCGACCAGACACACTGTATTCGCCGCTCGAAACCGGCTGAGTGACCTTGCGATAATGGAGTTCGGCAAGTTCATTCAACAGCTTTTGCTGGCTTAGAAGACTGCCAGGACTGAGCAGCAGAGGACGCGCGTACACCACATTAGGTAACTGCCACATCTGCCCTTCAAATTTATCTTTAACCAGGTTATTGAACTTTATACCGAAGTAAACCGTGGCCAAAACCAACAGAATGCCCGCGGCGCAAACCAGTTGCGTGACACGGCGTAACCAGGGTGATTTGACCTGCGGGGATGGACTTTTATCAGACATGGGCAGTTAAATAGCTCGCTCAGAAATATCTGTCGCGAAGCCTAGCCGCTTGGTGGCAGCTTTGTGTCAATGATAGGTAAACAGTCTGGAGTTAAATGTCACTTTACACAATAAAATGTAGGGATAGTCAGGCTGAATGAGAGCTTGTTGGATTGTTTACGCTGGACGAGCGTGCAGTAAGCAGACGGCAGTATCCAATTAGGCCTATAACCGTAGTTTTTCTTTTTCGGATAAACGGTTTTGGTGTTGAAAAAGCCATAGTTTTACAGTCCTGGGTAATATAACCCAGGTTGCACCATTCTTGCTCTATGGCCAAGTCGGCCAAAGAGCTGTCCGGCTTTGAGGGACATTGTTCAGAGCTATTGTGGATACTAACTTGAGGTATTTTCTCTGCCTCCACCCTTTGGTAAGTCATCGGAACAAATGGGAAAGGCTTTAACAATCTTTCGCCTCTGTTCCTTTGTTAACCTGAAACCATTCTTTCACTTCCACTGCGTAGGTTGGGTGTGATTTTTTATACATTTGCTGTGACAACATCAAAATAGTTGTTGCCATCAGTTCCTGCTCCATGCGGCTCTGGGCTTGGCGCATTACCGCATGGATGCCACAGATACCTTCACAAGCCCAACTCGGGACTTCGGCATGAAAGATGTCCATACGCTGGCGAATTTCTTTACATTCGAAAATCGCTTTTTTGCCATCAATAGCCTGCGCGATATCTAACACACTGATTTCTTGAGGTCGCTTAGCAAGTTTATAGCCACCTTTACGACCTTCTGAACTTTCAACTAATCCGGCCTTTGAAAACTTAGTAAAAATTTTCCCTAAGTAATCGTACGGAACGCCCTGTAACTTGGCGGCATCGCGTACAGACATTTCGCGAGGTTCCCCGTCTTCATCGACCATGTTCACTAAACAATGAATGCCGTACTCAACGCCCGAACTGTAAAAAGCCATAGTTTTCCTCTACTAACTGCTTGTCGGGGAGTGATATCTGCCCGTAAGTGCCAAGCATAATCAAATTGAGTAGAAAAATAAACTGCGACAAATGTTGTCGCAGTTTATTTTTTGGCGTATGCTCCCCAAAATCTTGAGAGAACAACTAACGAGGAATCTCATATGAACAAACAAATCGTCATTATCGGCGCAGGTTTTGCGGGTATGTGGACAGCACTCAGTGCCGCGCGCTTGGCGAAAATGAACAATGCAGATGAGGTAGAGATTACCGTCATCGCCCCGGTTGCGGAGTTGCGTGTACGACCAAGGTTTTATGAGTCGAATGTCCGTACGCTGGTCTCACCGTTAATGCCTGTTTTTGAAACGATGGGGATTAAATTTATTGCCGGTAAGGTCACGAATATCGAGGCTGGTTCTCAGGTCGTTCATTATCTGGACGCGACGGAAATGCCGGTGACAAAACGCTTTGACCGCCTGGTACTGGCAGCGGGTTCTCATCTGCGTACCGACATGGTAAAGGGCATCAAAGAACATGCGTTTGACCTTGACCAAATTGAGTCTGCCTCGGTTCTTGAGCAGCATATTAAAGCCTTGGCCGAAAAACCTTCATCAGCCGCACGTAATACGGTGATTGTGTGTGGTGGTGGTTTTACCGGTATTGAAATGGCGACGGAACTGCCAGCCAGACTGCAAGCACAATTTGGCAGTCATGAGTCCGTGCGGGTGATTGTTGTTGAGCGCAATAGCCAGATTGGCTCTAGTTACAGCCAGGAGCTGCAGGATGTTATCAAACAGGCAAGTGATGACTTGAACATCGAATGGATGTTGAATACCCAAATCGAAGAGATCACTTCTGAGGGTATAGTGCTGGCGAGCGGCGAAGTCATTTATTCCGATACTGTCATCTGGACTGCCGGGGTTCAGGCGAATGGTTTGACTAACCTGTTTCCGCAACAGCAGGGGCCAAACGGCAGACTGAAAGTAGATTCGTCATTGCAACTGCTTAATCAGTCAAATGTCTTTGCTACCGGGGATGTTGCCTATGCGGCGACTGACAATAAAGGCAATCACGCACTGATGAGTTGTCAGCATGCGATCTTGATGGGCAAGTTTCTCTGGCTACAATGTTGCGGCCAGCCTGCTTGGGTGTGATTTTCTGCCTTATCAGCAAGAAAACTATGTGACTTGTCTGGACCTTGGCTCTTGGGGGGCGGTGTTTACCGAAGGCTGGGAGCAAAAAGTGAAATCGGTCAAAGCGGAAGCGAAACAAATCAAAATCTCGATTACTAACGAACTGATTTATCCGCCGAAAGCAGAGCTGGATCTTATCATGCAGCAAGCGGATCCTCTGGCACCCTGGGTATAATTGAGTCAACGAGGCAAAGTGTACACTTGGGTATATTAGACAGCTGGACAAACAGCCGGAGCCGGGGGACCGGCTCTGATTTCTACAACCCCAGCGATACTATAACAGCTGTTTTAATCGATGAGCGAGCTGTTGGCATTCGTCTTCGGTCTGGATATTGGTAAAGCTGACAATCAGCCCAGGAGAGATGGGTGCGGATGACCACTGCGACAGCGGTTGAGAGAATAAACCGGCTTTGAGTAATTTGCCGGAGATTTCCTTATCGTCACGATTGGAATCTCTCAGTTTCAAAATGATATGCATGCCGCCTGGCTGGGGATCGATTGAAATTTTATCGCCTAGCACATGGATCAAAGTTTGAGCTACGAAGTCTCTTCTCTTTTTATAAAGCTTTCGCATACGTTGGATATGGCGGGTGAAATGCCCTTCTTGAATGAAGTCGAGCACACAGCGCTGGGTGAGTACCGAGACGTTACCGGCATATAATTCGGAGCAGTTTTCAAACAGGCCAACGGAACTCTGCGGCACGACGATGTACGACGTTTCTCAAGCCGGGAAAGAGAACTTTACTGAAAGTGCCTGAGTAAATCACTCTGTCCTGAGTATCCAGGCTTTTCAGCGCAGGCAGAGGCAGTCCTGTATGGCGGTATTCGCCATCATAGTCGTCTTCAATAATCCAGGTTTCCTTATCGATTGCCCAGTCCAGCAGCATCTGTCTGCGCGGAAGCGAGAGGGAGACGCAGGTCGGGCTTTGATGGGCTGGTGTGACAACCAGAGCTTTTACATTGTCGTCGTCGGGAATGTTGACGCCTTCTTTGTCTACCGCGATAGGAACGGGGACAAGCCGTTCACTTTCTAAAATGGCTTTGGTGAGAGGATAGCCCGGATCTTCTATGCCGACAGATTGCCCTGTGTCTAACAGGACATGGGTAATCCATTTCAAGGAATTAACGTAGCCGGAAGTAATGAAAACTTGTCCCGGTTGGCAGTGAACGCCTCTGTACAGGCTAAGGTATTGGGCGATCGCGACTCTTAAGTCCGGCAAGCCGTAGACTGACGGGTAGGTGAGGTTATCAATGTGAGTATTTCTGGCATTTCTGGCTGCCATTCGTGCCCAGGTTTTAAAAGGGAAAGCATCCAGAGCCGGGATACCTAATTGAAAAGGCAGGATGTCGGTGGATTGAATATCTGAGCTAAACCCGGGTGGACGTACGCTGGCTTTGGCAGCGGATGTTTTAGGTTGCTCAAGCAAGCTTTTTGACACTCTGGTACCGGCCTGACCAAGGGGCTCGATAAAGCCTTCCGATTTTAATAGGGCGTAACCTTCTTCAACGCTGCCTCTTGAGAGGCCCATTTCTTTGGCAAGAGCGCGAGATGAAGGGATTCGCTCACCTGGCTTAAGCACGCCTTCCAGAATGGCTGAATGGATACGTTGGTATACCAATCTATATGCAAACTGTTTATCTGAACGTTTTTCCATTAACTGTCATGGCCTATAAAAATAACAAACTTATGGCTCTTATAGTAAGCCATGATCCTTTGTACCATCAATCTATTGTCACGACGACACTCCTCGCGGAGCCATGGAGAACACATGAACATACTGGTAATTAATAGCAGCCCAAGACAACGGGATTCATCGGCTTATAACCTTGCTAAGATGTTGATTAAAAATATATCTCAAGCTATTGCGGTGCAAGTCGTTGAAGAGGATGTGACTCAGATCCAGCAAGTTGATCTGGAATATGCAGCCACAATCACTGGTGCGGTATCTGGCGGAGATGAGTCGCGTGGAAGCTTGGCTCTGTCGAATCAATTTGTTTCCCAGGTTGAGCAGGCCGATTTGGTGATTATCGTTTCTCCTATACATAACTTTTCCTTACCCTCAGGTTTAAAAAGCTGGGTCGATCATGTCGTAAGAGCGGGGAAGACTTTCACTATCACCTCGCAAGGAAAACAAGGCTTACTCAACAATAAGCCGGTTTATATTCTGACCTCATCGGGAGGCCGGTTTTCCTCTGAGCATGCTCAACAGCCGGATTTCTTTACCCCCTATATGAAAGACATTCTTGCGGTTATAGGTTTAACCGATGTTCACTTTTTCCAAATTGAAAATACCCAGGCGGGGAAAGAATTTATTCATGATTCAATAAATAACATTGGAGATGAATTGGTTTTACATGTGAGTGACAAATTTCAGGATTAATATAAACATAAAGTAATATTACTTTAAATATTAGCCTATTTATTTTTAAATATAATCAAAGGAAGCTTATTGTGATAGCTCGATTACTTGCGATTTTAAAAGCAATTTGTGTGACATCAATTTGTAGTATTTTAATCATTAGCCATACTTATGCTGAAGAGATAGATTACTCCGCTGATGGTCAACGCAGAGCGAAAGCGGCCGGTGAAGCACTTATCGGTCAGGCGGCGCCAAGTTTTGAAATAACCACAATCGATGGGCAAAAGATAAATTTAGCCAATGTGTATGGTCATAAGCCTGTTTATATAAAGTTTTGGGCTACCTGGTGCATTCCTTGCCGGGAGCAAATGCCAGGCTTTGAAGCGATCTATACAGAATACCAAGATCAGATCCAAGTCATATCGGTCAATACCGGGATTAATGATAATCTCAAATCCGTGTCTGCATTTGTAAAAAGAGTGGGCCTGACCATGCCCACCACGATTGATGACGGAACTTTAGCTCGTGCATTTCATCTGAGAGTGACACCACAACATGTCGTGATTGATCGGGAGGGTAAGTTTGCCTACTTCGGACATGTTGATGATGCTGAACTTCATCAGCAACTGCAACGTGTCGTTGCCCAGCAGTCGGCACAAGGTGCCGTAAATAAAGCTGTTATCAGTGAAGAAAAGCCAGGGTATGGCGTAGGTGAACATGTGTCTGAGTTAGCTTTCTCTACCATCAGTCAGCGTGAAATGAATTTCAAGTTTAATCAAGCTGACAGTAAAACGGTTGGACTGGTATTTTTTGGTCCGTGGTGTGAATGGTATCTCGAGGAAACCGCACCAGAAACATCCCTGGCTTGCGGACGGGTAAGGGAGCTGCTGGAAAGTAAGGCCGATGCTAGCAGCATTGATTGTGTTACTATCTCAACCAATGTCTGGTCCTCAGTGCCTGAACTTGAAGAGTATAAAAAGAGCTATCAAACGACTCTGCCGATTGTATTTGATCAAAGTGGTGATATTTTTAAAAAATTTGGAGTGAATCAAATTCCAACCATAGTCCTTATCAACAAGAATGGCGAAATTTATTCACATTCATCCATTCAAGCTGATGACTTCTCTCAGGTAATGAAAAGTATATCTGCAATGAATTGATTGTTCGTTGACGTTGCAGTTTCTATTTAATTTTAAACAGCAACGAATTATTTTCTGCTGTTGAATTAATATTGTATTTAGCAATCACCTATTTAGAAATGAGATGTACATCATGGTATGCTTGAATTCATTTATACGTATAATGATATTGATTTTTAGTATTGTTGTATCTGGTAAAGCTGTCAGTAGTTTTGGTGATTTTAATGATCATAGATTAGATGTTTCTATTATTACTGAGACATCAACTCCGGCACCAGGACAAACTATCACACTGGCTTTGAAAATGACACCGGTTCAAGGGTGGCATGGATATTGGTCGAATCCGGGTGATGCAGGATTTCCTAATCAGTTTGACTGGTCATTACCTGAAGGTATCACCGCTAGTGAGTTTGAGTATCCAGCCCCGAGTCCGCTGATTATCAGTGGCATGATGAACTACATCTATCATGGTCAATATGTTTTGTTGGCACAACTGCATATACCTGAAAATATTACGTTAGGCACAGTACTTCCAGTTGTGCTTAAGGTGAGTTATTTAGTCTGTAATCCACAAAGTTGTTTACCTGAACAGCAGTCACTTGCTTTCGAGCTGACCGTTGGTGACGGAAAAGTGGAATCTGACATTGAAGAGAGACTAAATCATTGGCGCTCCCGTTTACCACGGCCTTTAAATGAAAAAGGCCATTTCTATACGGCAGATGATGATTTTGTACTGAATTTGCCGTTGCCAAGTTCTGTCGATGTAAATGAAGCTCACATTTACCCTGTCACTAACGGTTTAATCAGCAACGAGTCAATCCAGCAGATGTCTCATGTCGGTGATATGTTGACTATGAAAACGAAACGAAGTGCAGAAGTCGCAGAGTATGGTTTCCAAGGCGTATTAGTATTAAATAATGGCACAGCACTAAGTTTTAGCGCTGATCCTACTGAAAGCTCTAAACCTGTATCCGTAATCGGAGATGTATCTGCGGATAAAAACTGGCAACACAGTGACTTAGTGTTGAGTTTAGTTTCCTTTTTAGGGGCGCTGTTGGGCGGTGTATTACTCAATGTAATGCCATGTGTTTTTCCTATCCTGAGCTTAAAACTCATGAGTATTACTGGTCATGACTCAGAGAAATCGGCAAAGGTGGGGGCTGTTGCTTATGCTCTTGGGGCAACTCTGGTCTGCGTCGTGCTGGGGGCTGTGATATTAGGTTTAAGAGCTCTGGGGCATCAGGTTGGCTGGGCTTTTCAGTTGCAACAACCTATCGTCATTGCGTGCCTCATCATGCTAATGAGCGCAATCGGGTTTAATTTAGCTGGCTTATATGAGGTCGGTACATTAACGTCGGGTTCTAGACTGCAGAATAAGCAGGGGCCTGCCGGAGATTTCTGGACCGGTGTTCTTGCGGCATTTATCGCAACGCCCTGCACAGGTCCCTTTATGGCCACGGCGCTAGGCGCGGCTATGATTCTGCCGTTCGTGAGTGCACTAATGGTGTTCGCCGGACTGGGGATAGGGATGGCATTGCCATTCTTACTGATTAGTTTCATACCGAAACTGAGAAAGCGGTTACCAAAACCAGGACAGTGGATGATCACGGTAAGACGCGTCCTCGCTTTGCCTATGTTTGTCACCGTTCTGGGACTACTTTGGGTCCTGATGCGGCAATCCACCGATATGTTTGCCTTAAACGTAATAGCAGCAGCGATGTTTTCAACATTTGGTTTTTGGTGGACGGGGATAAGGCAGCAGTCCCAACACAAGAGAAAATGGTTGCCAGCCATCGTATTGACGCTGTTACCTTTACTATTGCTGTTTTATCTCGGAGAGAATGCGAAAGCCCCAGAGATGAATAATCAGCATAGCGCTGATGTCGTGGTATTTGATAAAGATAAACTGGCCGCACTGAGAACACAGCATGATGTATTTTTGTATTTAACGGCAGACTGGTGCCTGACATGTAAAGTGAACGAGAAAGCTGCGATTGAGCGGAACAGCGAAAAAGAGGCATTCAACAAGCATGCAGTTGTATCTATGGTTGGTGACTGGACGAATGGAGAAAGTCAGATCACTAAGTTTCTAAATGATAATGGGCGTTCAGGTGTGCCGCTTTATCTGTGGTATAAAAAGGGTACGACTAAACCCGAAGTACTGCCTCAGTTACTCACCCCTCAGCTGCTAATTCAAAAATCTGATTTAAGCGACTAAATCCAGAACAGCAGCATTCTCAATTTGTAATTTTCCATGTGATTAACCCGCATAGAGTGGGTTAATTACATGTTTTAAATCATTATCTTGCTTTGTTGATAATAAAACAGGTCGCTGAACCGAACCTCTGGCAAACAGTTTCCCTGCTTGATCCCGAATTGTGCCCTCTGCCACACCCAGAGAAACGCGAGATATGAGTGACTTTTGCTTGTGCTATAAGCGTTTCGTTTTGGGGTATCGGACGCAACATTTTTACTGCCAAGTCGATGGTGCCATAGCTAATACCAGCCTTGAGCATACTGTGCACCGCACAGCCGGTGACTGAATCGAGTACGGTAGCAGCGAAGCCGCCGTGCACGCCCCCCATAGGGTTGCAATGCTGTTCGGCGGCGCGGCATTCGATCACCACGTTACCTTCTTCTACCTTCAGTCCGGACATGCCCATAGTGGCAAAAATAGTCGGAGGAGGGATATCCCCGTTGATGATGGCATTAAGGTGTTCCTGACCAGTTAAATGAGAAATGTCCATAGTTGATTCCTTTCATTAATGCATGTTTATAAGAGTTTTCTTAAGCGGCTTTATCCACACCAGGCAAGGTTTTAAACCAGTCTAGGCTCTGTTGCCAGAGTGGTTGTGCATTGTGGCGAAAGTAACCCATGTGGCCAATTTTTCCGCCTAATGTTTGCGGGGACAGAGTGATTCTAGTAACGGATGTGCGATTGTAGTACTGGATAAAAGCATCTCTTGATGCCGGCATTGCCCATAGATCATCGGATGCATTGGCGGCTACGATCGGAGTTTGTACAGACTGGTAAAGTTTTTCGATACCAGCCATCGCCGGATCGTCAAAAAAGTAATGACGGAAGCGGCACCAGTAGCGCCATTGTTCGAAAGCCTGTTTAGGTAAATCTTCACCCATGCCAAGCATGTTCCAGGCGCAGTAGCCTTTCCACCACGTAAGCACCGGTAATACCAGATTCCACATCGTCAGTACTTTCACTTGTTCAGCCAGCGGCATATACCCGTGCCAGCCAGCACCTGTGCCAAATACATAAAATCCAGAGACTTTATGATGATTGGGAAGTAAACCGAATGCGTGTCCACCGTAGGAATGGCCAATCACGAACACCGGCACGTCATCTTGTGCCATCAAATCGATTGCTGCCGCTAGATCATGTTTGCCCCAATCGAGCAGGTCCATTTTGAATCCCTTCAGTGAATCGGGTTTAGATTGACCGATTCCGCGATAGTCAAAGGTCAAAGTTTCAAAGCCTTGTTGGCTGGCAAACTGAGCAAAGCAGCGATAAAAGCCCTGTGGTACACCGGTAGCTCCGGCGACCACCACTTTGCCGTTTAGCTTACCAATTGCGGGGTATCTTTGTCCGCTAAGCAGATAGTTATCTGCGGTGTGAAACGACGTCGATATCATGAGTCCCTCAAATTATAACGAGTGTCCTAATTGGGTTTGATGTTATATTATGACAATTGTTATAACAAGAGGTTAACAAATGGCAACAGATGCTCAGAAAGGACGACAACGGGTGATCGAAGCTGCTGCTACCATGCTCTCATTGCACGGTTTACGGGCGATCAGTATCCGGGAAGTGGTTAAATTTGCTCAGGCTCCCCTGGGTTCGACTTATCACAATTTCCCGCAGGGAAAATATCAAATTGTGACAGAAGCCATTCTTTGGGCAGGAGATCAGGCATCAACTCAACTAAAAAGTAGTCTGACCCTGGATAGAGACAATGGGCTGACGTTATTTGTGAGCCGATGGCGGGAGCGGCTCAGTCAAAGCGAGTTTCGTGCCGGTTGTCCCATTGTCGCTGCAGCGATTGAAGCGCCGCAAGAAACCAGAGGCTGAGTCAGTACAAGCGGCGGTCTCCCGGGTATTTGGCGACTGGCAGCAGCTGATCGCCGAGTATTTGCAAGCGAAAGGTCACACAGAAAGTGTGGCGCAGTCCAGAGCACTGGGAATTATCGCCAGTATCGAAGGAGCGATTGTTTTGTGCCGTGCACATCAAAACAGCGCACCGCTGGATGCGATTTTAGAATGTCTGCCCCAGTTAGTTGAGTGTTAAAAACTAAGCAATAGCGTTAGTTTAAACTGCGTTGCCTCGCTGCATTTCTATGTTGCTTTAGCGCAGCAGATGACTGATTTGAGCAACACTGCTGATCGTATGCTGTAAATGTTCACGTAATGCTTGCGAGGCCTCAAGCTGTTTATTTTGCTCGAGTAAATCCAGAATGTGCAGGTGCTGAATAGCATGATCGTGATAGCGTTGTCTGTCCTGCATCGAGCGATAGGACAGCAGGCGGCGAATACGGTGAATCCGGTTCAGGGTATCGATAAAAAACGGGTTGCCAGATGCTTCAATTAAAGCTTGGTGAAATTGAACACCGCGTTGATGAAGTTGTTCGATACTGAAATGATCCGTGCCATTTTCCAGGATAGCAAGTTCCACCTCCCGACACCGATTGAGAACATCTGGATTAAGTTGGTAACCGGGCTCAAGCAGGGCTGCCGGCTCAAGGGCTAAGCGCAGACGATAAGTCTGAATCAGGCTGTCTGGCGTGGTCAGCATGGTGGAAAATACCCAGCCGTAGCCTGGTTTTTTGCTGGCCCAGCCTTCCTCTGCAATCCTGCTCAGAACGTTTTGTAACTGCGCAGCTGTCAAAGCGTAGCGTTTTTTAATCTGTTGCTCGGAAAATTCATCGTCGAGAACACCAGCCAGGCGGTCTTCCGCTATCTGGAAATAGACCTTATCCAACAAATCTTGTTGTTGCAGGTTGTGCCTGGATAAAAACGCTTCAACAGGTTGTTCTATGGTTTGATTAACGAAGTAGCCTTTATTGGGCTGACGCACCACAATGCCTTTTTTCTCAAGCATCGCCAGGGCTTTCGTCACCGGGGTTCGGGACAAAGAGAGATGGTCACCGATCACCTGGGCCGAAAGATGGGCACCCGCAGACAACTGCTGGTCGCAGATATACTCAATAATTTGTGCGGGAACTGTATATTCGTCTGACATATGGATGCTGTTAAAGGGAGTGGCTGTTCAGCTGTCAAAGATACCCCAGTCGATGGCAAATCGCAATTGAGTTAATGACTGGGCTATCCGTTACAACTTATTGATTATATGAATTAACTTACCATTGAATCTGCGTGCTCATAACAGGCATATTGGCTCAGAATGTGGCGAAAAACTCCGCCCTGACGCAGCAGCTCAGCTTCCAGCCGGGTTTCGATTGCTGCGTTAACTCTAAATGTCATTCGCTCTTCATCTGATTTAGCTCTGCGCACTGCAACCGTTACCTTTGCCTGAGGCTGAATGTGTTGTGGCTCGGCACAAATTTCAATTTGATCGCCATGTTGCAGGTTTAAATCGGCTAATTGCGCAGGTGACAGCACTAAAGGCAGAATCCCCATACCAATCAAATTGGAACGGTGGATACGTTCGAAACTCAGTGCCAGCACTGCATGGACATTGAGCAGTTTTTGCCCTTTTGCCGCCCAGTCGCGGGACGAGCCCATACCATACCGCTCTCCGGCAATAATCACCGTAGGTTGGCTCTCGGCGCGATATCGGTTCGCCACCTGCCAGACTGGCGCCACCTCACCGCTTGGGATGTGCAGGGTATGACCGACCGGGAGATTAGCTGCGAGCTGGTTGACTAGGCTTTTATTATAAAATGCCGCGCGCATCATCACTTCCCAGTTGCCGCGGCGTGAGGAAAACACGTTCAAATCCGCGCGATCTTCGCCCCGTTGCACCAGAAAATCGGCGATATAGCTTTGTTGCGGAATCGCGCTGGCCGGGGAAATGTGATCGGTCGTCACATCATCACCCAGTATCATCAGCGGGTAAGCACTGTAAGAGCCAAGGCTGCTTGGTGCATCCCTATCCACAAATGGCGGACGACGAATCGTGGTTGACTTACTGTCCCAGGCAAACAGCGGCGAATCCGTCACACTGAGCTTATCCCAGCCAGGTTGCTGACTGGCTTTTTTAAATTCAGAGCTAAAATCGTTCGCATCCATTGCAAAATTAACGCTGTCCGAGATTTCTTGCCGGCTTGGCCAGATATCACGCAGAAATATCGCTTCTCCTTGCGCTGTAATGTGCAGAGGCTGCGACTCGAGATTGATGTGGGCATCGCCCGCGATGGCAAACGCGACCACCAGAGCCGGCGACATCAGATAGCCCAGCTCCAGATCCGGATGAATCCGGCCCGGAAAATTACGGTTGCCTGAAATCGCCGCCACCGGAGTGATTTCCCCTCTGGCCTGAGCTTGCTGAATTTTCTCCGGTAGTTGCCCGGAGTTGCCTATGCAGGTGCTGCAGCCATAGCCAACAATATCAAAGCCGAGCTGTGACAGTTCATCCAGCAGACCGGCCCGTTGCAGGTATTTGGCCGCGGCTGGTGAACCGGGTGCAAGCGAGGTTTTAACCCAATCGGGAATGGTCATGCCATAGTGATTGGCTTTACGGGCCAGCAATCCGGCTGCAATCAGCAGGGCAGGATGTGTGGTATTGGTACAACTGGTGATCGCCGCTATCGCGACAGGATAACTCGGTAACTCATCGCCGGCGGTATGTTTGATGCACTGCAAATTCAGTGAGGCCGGAATATGTTGATAGTCGAGTAAATCTTGCGGCCGTTTTGGTCCGGCGACCTGAGTGGAAATCTGGCGCAAATCGATAACAAGAGTGCGCGAATACTCAGGTGTCTGATCGGGCTCAAACCATAGGCCGTTGTTTTTGCAATAATGCTCGATCAGGCGGACTTGTTGCGGTGTACGGCCCGTTTCTGCGCAGGTAGTCCAGAGTCTGGCTGTCGACAGCAAAGTAGCCGGTGGTTGCGCCATACTCAGGTGCCATATTGGCAATGACGCAGCGGTCGTCGGCACTGAGCGATGACACGCCAGGTCCGAAAAACTCGACAAAATCTCCCGTCACGCCAAGATGACGTAAACGCTGCGTCACCACTAAGGCGAGGTCAGTCGCCTGCGCTGTACCGGTGAGCTCACCCACCAGTTTTACCCCGACAATGTCAGGAATGCGCAGCATGGTCGGAATACCAAACATTGCGCTTTGCGCTTCCAGTCCGCCGACGCCCCAGGCAAGCACTCCAATGCCATTGACCATAGGCGTGTGACTGTCTGTACCCAGCATCATATCCGGCGCCAGCCAATGTTCCTGACCGGATTGATAAGTGGTCACCACGCTCGCCAACTGTTCCAGGTTAATTGTGTGCATAATGCCGGTGCCCGGCGGATTAATACGCACATTGTTAAATGCTTTGCTTGCCCAGCGTAAAAAGCGATAGCGCTCTTCATTGCGTTGCATCTCTAAAGCGAGATTCTTAGGTGCCGCATTGGGCTCGGCGTAATATTCAACGGCCAGAGAGTGATCAACAGAAATATCGACTTGCAGAGAAGGATTAAGTTTGTTCGGGTCAATACCTTGCTCCGCCAGACAGTCACGCAGGGCCGCCATATCAACCAAAGCAGGAGTGCTGGTGGTATCGTGCATTAACACCCGTCCCGGATAGTAGGGAATTTCCTTATCGCTGCTCGCGGTCGGCAGCCAGTCAAATATGGTGTCAATCAGTGCAGAAACGCTCGTCGCCTGAGTGATTACGTACGGTATTTTCCAGCAGCAAACGCAGCACATAAGGGAAAGAACTGATCTGTTGACCGCACAAGGACGGCAAATCCACATATTTGTAGCTTTTGTTATCCCATGGGAAATCATTAATAACAGACGCTTTTGTCATTGGATGGACCTCCTTTTAACCGACATTAACCATTGATGACGCTGTGCAGCGCCTCACCGTGAACAGAACGCAGAATATTGGCAAAGCAGTAATCGATTCTGCGTTGCCAGTTATCAATCGATGTTCCCGCCATATGCGGAGTCAGGATAACGTTGTCCCGATTGATGAATGGGTTATCAGCAGGGAGTGGTTCAACAGCAAAAGTATCGAGGGCGGCGCCGGCGATGAGTCCCTGGTCCAGCGCATCGATCAAGGCCGGTTCATGAATAATGGCACCGCGCGCGGTATTGATGAGCAGGGCATTGCGTTTCATCAGGCTAAACTGCTCAAAACTGAGCATCTGGCGGGTTTCTGTCACCAAGGGTGTATGCAGGGTAATGATGTCAGAGGTATTAAGCAGTTGATCCAGTGGCATCCATGTGGCGTTCAGGCTTTGTTCTGTCTCCGGGGCGATTCTGGAGCGCGAGTAGTAGGCCACCTTGCCCTTAAATCCCGCAACAATGTGCGCCACGGCCTGACCGATGTGGCCAAAACCGATAATACCGACCTGTTTATCTCTGAGCTCACCCAGGCTCAGCGCATGTTTATGGCCCAGCCAATCTCCGTTTTGCATGCCGTTGTGGTGTGCAGGCAGTTTTCTCAGCAGACTCAGCATCAGCAGGACGGCATGCTCGGCAACGGTCCATGAATTGACACTACCGTTATTAGCGACCGGAATATCCAGTTGTCTGAACCGGCCCAGATCGAGCAGATCGGAGCCGGCACTAAGTAGTTGCACCAGTTTTACATTGTGCAGAACGTCGAAATCGTTAAACGGCACGCTGTAAATGATTACGAATTCTGCACTGGCCAGTTTCGAACGGCGCTCTTCATCACTTGTCGTGTCGTCACAAAGGTGGAGTGCAAATCCGGCAGGGACACTGCTTTTGATCTGTTCGATGACCAAGTCAGGGATACTTGAGCTATTTTTATAGAGTAAAACAATAGATTGGGTAGAGGGCATAGAAAGCTTCCTTGTTTCTTGAGACCAGAATGGCTGACTTTTATCGTTATTAATTGCATTTTTTAGATGTAAAATGCACTTTCTGCATAATTGCATTTTTATATTTAAAAATGCAATAAGTGTGGGTGTGAAATTTTAAGAACTGTGCGCTTGATATGTGTGATTTGCACATATCAAGCGCTGTATCAACAGCGGGGAATTGGAAGGTATGCACGTCGCAAAGCGAAATCTGAGGGTTTAAGCAGTCTGAGACTCATGGTGTTTAGTTAAAATCCGGCCCTCGAACTGTGTAGGAAGTTTTGTCTGCAGGTGTTGGGTGTCGGACGGTCTGCTCAAATTGGAAATGCATGTCTGAGCACGGTTGGTAGTCAGGTTTCGCCCTGGTCTCATTCGGTTGATAAGGCCAGAGCGTGATACTCATGGGAAGAGGGCTTAAGCTTTAAGCTGGCACGCCAGCATATCGCGCTCGATCTGCTGCCAGTCTAATTCCCGGGTGCTGATGATTTCGATGCGGCTGTCGCGGCGATAGGCGACTTTATCGAAGTCGTGCTCGTCATTAACCCGGTTAAAGAAGACCCAGGCGTTACCGATGCGGATCACGCCTTTGATACGTTGTACATCGGTCAGTCCGGTTAATATCTCTTCCAGCGCCCAGTAATCGAAGCAATCGTCGCGGTGGAACAGCCAGCCGCAGCTGTATAAACCGCTGCCGTGACCGGTTTTACGCACCGGTTTACCCGGTTCAGGAGCAGTCTCATGGTGATGTTCGTGGGTGTGATCGTGGTGATGGTCATGATGTTGGTGTTCATGTTCATGTTCATGATTGTGAGCATGAGCATCCGGGAACTGCGCTTTGAGTTGTCCATTACGTACCAGATCCAGCAGAGCAGGATCAATCCTGCCGCGAATTGTCCGGCCCAGATGCTGTTTCGGCGGGAACATATTCCCTAAGCTACTTTCTGCCAGTTCAATTTGTGGCTCTTCGGCCAGGTCACATTTGTTGATCAGGACCACATCCGCCAGGTTAAGCTGATCGTGGAAAATCGGATTGCTCAGCACTTCTTCCTGCGCCAGACAGCGCGGGTCGAGCAGGCAAACTGTGGCGCGCAGGTCGAGTACGTTTTTAAAACCCGGTCCCATCAGAGTATCAATGATACCTTCCGGGTGGCCGATGCCCGTCGGTTCAATGATCAGACGATCAGGATTGGCGTGTTCGATTAACGCCCGGACGGTCTGACCCAGCGACGCGCCAAGTGAACAACAAATGCAGCCACCGGCCAGTTTCTTTAATATGCAGGCCGTCTTCGGTCGGCATCATCTCCTGATCAATCCCTACCTGACCAAATTCATTGACCAGTACTGCCCACGATTCACCTTGCGGCTTTTTCGCCAGCAGGGCGTTGATGGTTGTGGTTTTTCCGACCCCGAGAAATCCGGTGATGATGTTGGTCGGGATAGTTTTTGCTTGTTCATTCATAGTGATTCTTTGCTTAAGTCCAGGGCTTGAGTTGCAGCGATGCGAAGTTGTTATTCTGATTTAGTGTTACAACATAACAATATTGCGCGGGGTCTGGCAACTTAAACTGGTTGGATATCAAGGGCAGAGAACCTGAAACCAGGTTAAAGAGCAGGCTTTTACCGTCAGGAACAGCAAAAGCCTGTGTGTGGTGGGGGGGATGTGTCGATAAATTTAAAATGGCAGCGAGTATTTGCGCGGTAAGCTTACAAAGCAGATTTCTTCATTCTGACCAACCAGCCAGCGATGTGCCCACTTAACTCCATCATCAAGTTCACCAACCCTGCAAACTGAGCGGCTAAATACTGCTTGAATAGCAATGCGGTCAGCGCGCTAATCAAGTATCCACCCAAGATATCGAAAGGATAGTGCACGCCGACAAAAACCCGTGCCCAGCCGGTGCTTAACGACAAGGCTAAAAGCACCAACCCTAACTTGCGCAAGGATTTTTCGAAGCACAGGTAGAAAGCAACACTGGCGAACAAAGTGATGTGATCGCTTGGAAACGAGGAATCACTGGCATGGCTGATCAGCTTGATGCCTAAGTGATCGACAAACGGACGGTTGTGATACCAGACAAGTGAAATGGCATAGTTTACCGCCAGCGCCAATACGGTCGTTAACCCGGCGTTAAATGCCACCGTTTTAGAGTGTTTATCACGCATCCACAACAGTGCCAGACACAGCGGGATGAGAAAAACCGGCAGTTCTGCACATAGTTTTGCGAGTTCCAACAGCGCAGGGCTGGGTTGATGAGAAGGGTTAATCAGCAGAAATAGCCAGTGGTTAAAGGATTCCATAAAAAACTCGTTGAATATCTAATTAAAACTTGCAAGCAAAGCTACGCAACGAAACTTAAGAAACGCTTAAGGGACTGAATCAATGAGGTTTTTCTACTCGGGCATACTAAAGTCGGAACCACATCAAGCTGATGTTTGTAACGATGGTGATACAAACGCAAAGTGCTAAGCTCAGCTAAGCCTTCTCCATGGCCGATCGCCTCTGTTATCAGTACCTCCAACGTAACTTATAACAATGGTTGTCTTTTCTTTAATATTGCCGTAGGAATGAGGTCGGTAATTTGATATAAACTTATGCATTCTGTTGTCATTCATCGGCTTTGCTATCGACAAGGTATGGCGGTAGCGTTTCTGAAATTGAGGGATTGGAGCAGAATAGTCATGATATAAGTTTGTAGAATCGAGCTCCTGTGTTATTCAAAAGCTAAAGTGTAGATGTACTATAGCTATTACTGCACATAATCTCATTACTCTTTACGAATTTGTTAAACAATAAGTTTTTGAACCATATTATATGTATCGCTTAGTCTGATTCGATACAATACGGTTAATAATATTGTAAGGTTTTAACTGCAACATGAACTCAAATCTTAAAGATATTTTTGATAAAAGCCGTCAAGAGCTCCTTGATATGGGACTCAGAGGAAATACATTACTTAATGTCGGAAAGGGAGCCAAAATTCTAGACATTGTTGACGAAAAGTCTGAACAAGTGTTTGAGCATTTGGTTGAATATTCAAAGGCAATGTCATTTCTTCCTGCTCCTGATTCTCTAGATAAAGAGGATAGAAATTCGATATCTTTAATTGATTTGACAGCTCATCTTGAAGAAAAAAATGGTGATAAAAGGCACGCTGATAACGCTCTGCAAACTCAGCTATTTAGAAAATCACTTGATACGCGCTTACTAAAATTGAGCACGGAAGCTACGACTTTTGTTCAAGAAACAGGGTGTTGATCTACTTTATCTTGCTCTTGGTTTCGTTAAGTGGTTTGAAGACGATAACTCTGATAAACCGAGACATGCTCCCTTAGTTCTTATCCCTGTCGAAATTTTCCGAGCTGATGCAGGTGACGCACATAAAATTCGCTATACAGAATCAGAACTAGGAACAAACCTTACCCTTGCCGCTAAGCTTAAAATGGAGTTCGGTATTGTCTTACCTGACTTTGAAGAAGGAGACGATGGTTATGATTTCCAAGGCTACTTAAATTCAGTTGCGAATGCTATTTCAGGTGAAAAGCGTTGGTCGGTAGAAAGTAATAAAATCGTATTGAGTTTCTTTTCTTTTGGTAAGTTTCAAATGTATCAGGACTTATCAGATGAAGTGTGGCCTGAAGGTAAAAAACCATCGGAAAATAGTTTAATTAAAAAGCTGTTTACGGAAGGTTTTGAACGTGATGCAACTTTGCTTGATTCAACACCAATGGACGTCAACCGTGTTGAAGAAGTTCAATTGGTTTTAGATTCGGACTCGAGCCAAACAGAAGCCGTATTAGCAGCAAAATCAGGGGCTAATCTTGTTATCCAAGGTCCTCCTGGTACAGGTAAATCACAAACTATCACAAACATCATATCTCAGGCTTTATCTGATAATAAAAAAGTATTGTTTGTTGCTGAAAAAATGGCAGCACTTGATGTTGTTAAACGACGACTAGATAACTGCCATATTGGCGATTCAGTATTAGAGTTACACTCCCACAAAGCGAACAAGAAATCAGTACTTTCTTCATTAGAAAGTACACTCATGCAGTATGCTCCTGTCTCTCCAGAGAGAAGTGACGATATCGACCGCTTGGTATCTCTTCGTAATAAGTTGGATGACTACTGTCTGTCGGTGAATGAAAGCATTGCTAATACCGAAGTGAGTTATCATGATGCTCTAGGTTATAGCTCGCAGCTTGAGCGAATCGTTACTGCCGCTTCAATTGACTTGGATGAACTACCTAGTACCGACTTTGATTTAAATGTATGGGATAAGAGTTATTACTTATCTGCCCTGGCGAAGATAATTGAGGCTGTTGACTATTTAAGTGAGCACGATGTGCCGAGTCTTAATTTGTTTTCATCAACACCCCTTAAAGATTATTCGCCGTCTGATGACAAGGTGGCTCAAAAGCTTGTCTCTGAATTAGAACAGATACAGCGAGAAATTATCACCCAGATTGAAGGCCTTCATACTTGTGCTGGTTATGTTTCACCTATCACTAATTACACAGACTGTATCGCGGTTTTAGAGGGTCTTTCTCTTATTGCAGACAGACCCGAGCTTGAAAGTGTCGATGCGAATTCTTCCGCGTGGGAGTCTAAAGGTGATGCGATACTCGAGTTTCGCTCTTCAAGGTGCAACTCTACAAGATCAAAAGGCAGAGTTATCAGAGTACTTTGTCGATAATGCTTTAGATTACGATTGGATGCCTGTGCGTGGCTCATTGCTGACGACTGGTCAGAAATGGTGGCGATTCTTATCAGGTGATTATCGAAGAGCGAAAAGTACTTATGCTGGAATGTGTAGGAATGGACTCGCTGGCAGTGCAAGTGAATGGATTGAAAAAATTGATGCCGTATTGGAATATCGCTCGACTCAAAAGCGCTTCATCGATTCTGCGCAACTAGCAATAGATACTATCGGTAGTCATTTTAAAAATGAGAGTACTGACTGGATAGCGATCTTAAAACCGCTTCAATGGGTTCACCAGTGCCATTCAGGAATTAAGTCTGGTTCACTTGATGCGAGTGCTGCACAGTATTTAGATCCTTCAACGGAAATTGGATTTACTACAACAGAGCTTGACCATGTAAAAGAGCTAATCAGTAAGCGTAAAGGTGTGCTGTACGAATTAGCCTTATTACTTCAGCTAGATCTGACGAACTTTACCGACTGTTGTGATTCGCTATCTATTGATGAGGTTGAGTCGTTGGGTAAAGATATACAGAAGTTCTACCCTCTAACGCGCTTTAACCGCTTAGGAGCTGAGTTAGACCGAATAGGACTTTCAGAATGGACACAGGAGGCATTTACTTGGGGTGACACGCCAACACTTTTCCGTGACTGCTTCAAATATACGTTTTATCGATCACTTGTTGAACACCAGTATGGTTCAAGAGATGAAATCCGTTATTTCGATCGAGTTGAGCATGAAAAGCAGATTGAGCAGTTCAGCTCCATAGACGGACAACTGTTCCACTTTGCTCAAGAGTCATTGGTTAAGCAGCTCTACGATAATTTACCCAACCCATCAGCAAGAGGTGAAGTGGAAACTCTAAGACGTGAGTTCAATAAGAAGCGTCGTCAAATGCCAATTAGACGACTGCTTAATAAATCAGGTCGTGTGATTCAGCAGATAAAGCCCGTATTTATGATGAGTCCAATGTCGATAGCTACTTACTTAGAGCCAGGTGTGGTTGATTTCGATTTGGTAATCTTCGATGAAGCGTCACAGGTTAAAGTTGCTGATGCTCTTGGGGCTATTATGCGCGGTAAACAGGTTGTCGTGGTTGGTGATACCAAGCAGATGCCGCCAACAAGTTTCTTCGGCAAACAATTAGTTTTAGATGATGAAGATGCAGAAGAAAGTCTAACTGCGGATATGGAAAGTATTCTAGGTATGTTCTTAGCGTCAGGTACACCAGAAAAAATGCTTAAATGGCACTACCGTAGTCGACATGAGTCATTGATTGCAGTCTCTAACCAGGAGTTTTATGACAATAAGCTGATGATTTTCCCTTCATCGGGCATTAACCCTCATGCGAAAGGTTTAAGTTTTAACTACTTGCCGAATACTACATACGATCGTGGTGGCTCAAGAAGTAACGTGGGAGAGGCGACAGAGGTTGCAGAAGCAGTAATTAAACACGCGAAGACTACGCCAAATCAAACATTAGGTGTTGTCGCATTTAGTACAGCTCAGCGTGATGCAATCCTTTTGGAAATTGAACGACTAAGAAAAGTGAACCCAGATCTTGAGGACTTCTTTGGAGAGCATGAGGAAGGGGAAGACTTCTTCGTTAAGAACCTTGAAAACGTGCAGGGTGACGAGCGTGACACTATTTTTATCAGTATCGGTTATGGTAAGACAAACGAAGGTCGTTTGCCAATGAGTTTCGGTCCACTAAACAGTGATGGTGGTGAACGAAGACTCAACGTTTCTTATCTCACGTGCTCGTATGTGTATGGAGGTATTTAGCAACTTCAAAGGTGATGAGATGCCAACGACTGATGCATCTCCGTTTGGTGTTCGAGCGCTAAAGAACTTCTTACATTATGCTGAAACAGGTGATCTCGTTAAGCGCTCAGAAACAGGCAAAGCACCTGATTCACCTTTTGAAGAGGAGGTGATTTCTTCAATTCGCTCTCTAGGTTATCAAGTTCAACCACAAGTAGGTTGTGCAGGTTTCTACATTGATATTGCAGTGCGAGATCCAAATAAACCGGGTCGCTATATACTTGCAGTCGAGTGTGATGGCGCGACATACCATAGTTCAAAGAGTGCACGTGATAGAGACCGTATTCGTCAGAGTGTCCTTGAAGGACTTGGTTGGCGTTTCCACCGCATTTGGAGTACTGATTGGTTCCGTAACAGTCATAAAGAAACGGAAAGGTTAGATGATGCTATAAAGTCAGCTATTGCTTACTATGAAGCCTTTGATTCAGAGCCTATTGTTGTAGATCCTGTAAAATCAAAGCCAAAAGCGTCTATTGAAAGGGTGGAGGTTGAACCTCAGGCATCTGCTGCTGTTTACCAAGTTTTCCCTACAGAGCAGTTATACCTTGGGTATGGTGATACGATCCCAGAAACAAGCACGGCAGTCTTAGCTCAGGATATTCTCAAAGTTGTAGAGCTTGAATCTCCAATTCACGTCAAACATCTAACTATTCGTCTTTTGTCCGCGGTTGGCAGCTCTCGAAGTGGTGCTCGGATAAATCGCTCGGTTCTAGACGGTATCGGTTTACTCAATCGGCAAGGTAAAGTCGAATTAGACGGTGAATTTATTATTGCGAAAAGCCAAGGTGAACTTACGATTCGGAATCGAGTTGAACTCCCATCAAATGAGCGCAAGTATGATTTGATCTATGATGGCGAAATCGCAAAGGCCGCAATAGAGACTGTTAAGGATACTTTCTCTATATCTAGTGATGACTTAGTTAAATCGATTACGGAGGTACTCGGTTTTTCTAGCACAAGTAAAGCGATGAGAGATAGGACAGAAACAATACTGTCTGAGCAAGTTCAGTTAGGTTATTTGGAAATAAAGGGCGACATCTACCACGTTGTTTAGTCTGTTCTTGTCATATTCTACTGAGTTGTTACTCAGTAGAATTGTTTTACTTTTTAGACTGCTATGCTTAGCGGTAGGCTATCGGACTTATATTTTCCTCACGGCATATTGATTAGAAAAGACAAAGTGCTCGATCGAGAATGGTAATCACTGTGGTCTGCTGACGGAATCTGTAGATACAAAAGTTATTGCGCATGTTTATGTAGGCTCTCGCGCTAATTGGGATGCGGGTTTCATAAACGATGGTATAGCGCAATTTGAAACTATGCCAAGTGAAGCAGAGTGGGAGGTGCTATGCAGGTAAAATTCGCATAGCAATGACGACAGTTTCAACCATTAAATGATCACGTTGGTCATCATTGTCGGTCACATATTAAATGTTGATTTGATAATCCGCATAGGGCTTACCGCCAAACAAGGAAATTCACATGGAAGTAGTAGAGGCAAACCTTACCTTAGCACCGTTGTTAGTCAGTTATGCTCGAGAATGTTCTGCATCTGGTATCGAGAAATACTCAGGTGTTGAATATGATCCGCATTCTTATTTATCGGGCTTGGTAATACGCTCTCAGGCCACCTCTCAGTTGGCTAATGGTTATTTACCGAGCACGACTTACTATTGTCTCTTTGGTGAAAAAATCCTGGGAGCTATTCGAGTTAGGAAAGGTAGTAATAGTAACGTAGAGAATGTGATTGGCCATATTGGTTATGAAACCAGGCCATCGGAAACGAGGTAGAGGTATAGCTTCGTTTTTGCTGGCCTGGGTACGTGATCATGTTATCTCCGACTCAGTGATTGTGACTTGTTCAGTCAACAATCCAGCCTCACAAAAAGTGATTGAAAGGTGTGGTGGTGAATATCTTGGCGATTATAGTGACGAGACAGAAGGGACGGTCAGGCGATATCGTTTATTAAAAACATTGGATCATACTGAAAGTTTGCCGCTTTAAGCCTGTGAGTCAGATCTAATTGAAGAGTTACATTTGACAGGTTTTTATAAGTCCAACTGAAATCTTAGAAAAGGACAAAATTCAAAACGGACTTTTAGTCTTTCGGCGTCGGGATTACCTAAAACCCTCTCGACTTCCAGAACTGCCCCTCATCACGTCCCACGACTTTGAACGTCTTTTCGGCTATGGTTCTGCCTTGCATTTCCAGCGTCATACGCCATTCGCCTAAATTACTTTCCAGGCCGTTGACCGGGCATAGCAGTTGGATGGTATCACCGAGATAAAAATCCCAGTCATTGCTGCGCACGTAGACTTCACCGTCAAATGGGGCGAGGACTTTGCCTTTCTTATTGATGATGCCTGGATGATGAATGCAAAACTGCAGCAGCTCGCCTTTGGCCTTTTTGATATTGACGATAAAACCGAACTCGACGTCTTCCTCGGCGGTAACGACCTGGGTGAATTCCTTTATTTTAGGTAGATCTTTGGATTTGGCATCCCAATGGGAATAAATGCCGTAGGAAGTCATTTCGGTGATTGGGGAACGTTTCGCCACGTGCGGATTCTCGTTAATTCAAAGTGTCGTGATTTTACTCAAATAGCATCGGGGCTTCAAATCGCATCTTGCTGATTATTCACTTTTTATTCGCTGGAAGTGATTGATAATCTGAGGATTGAATCGCCACTACTTCAGTAGACGACTTTTAGCCTCATTAAAATACTGACGTTCATACTCTAACGGTGACAGCCCGTCATTGGAACTATGCTGTCGTTTCGGGTTGTAAAACATCTCATACCAATCGCACTAATTTTATGATCTAATATCAGCTTCAATAGGAGCTGATATGACGACCCCTGACTTCCCTAAACTTATTCGTGAAACATCCGATGCTAGGATGCGTACGAGACTTCTTGCGATATCTCATTTCGTGGATGGAAAAAGCCGCACTCAGATCGCCAAATATTTAAAAGCCAGCCGTACCAGTATCAATAACTGGGTTGCGGCTTATTTAAAGAATGGTGTTGAAGGCTTGGTAGAAAAGCAGCATACAGGCCGTCCTCCACGACTGACTGAAGACCAGCTATCTCAGTTAAAGCTGTACATCACTTCCAATGCGATTAAGCCTGAAGGTGGAAGACTACAGGGGACAGATATTATTGAATTTATCCATGAGGAATTTGGCCTATCGTACAGCTTATCAGGCATCTATAAGATATTGAGAAAACTTGATTTAGTTTGGATAACAACGCGTTCAAAGCACCCAAAGCAATCTGCAGAAGCGCAAGAAGCTTTTAAAAAAATTCCCAATAGAAACGATCCTTAAGATCCCAGGACATGTTGCTTTAAAAGACGTTCAAATCTGGTTTCAAGATGAAGCCAGATTTGGCCAGCGCAACACAACAACCCGAATATGGGCAGAAAAAGGGACTCGTCCCAGAGCGGTACAACAACAGCAATTTGAGTATGCGTACCTATTTGGAGCGGTGTGCATTAATACCGGAGAAACTGAAGCTATTGTTGTTCCGATGAGCAACATGGAAGCAATGAAAGAGCAACGCAGGCTCATTTCTCAATCCACACCCGCAGACAAACATGCTGTCGTCATCATGGATCAAGCCAGTTGGCATCAAAGTTATCTTGCTGATTCATTCAAGAAACCTGACTGTCATTCATATACCGCCCTATTCACCGGAACTCAACCCAATAGAGCAAGTATGGAGTTGGTTACGTCAGAACGAAATAGCCAATAGGTGTTTTGAATGTTACGACGATATTGTCGACAAGCTGTGTAGTGCTTGGAATCGTTTTTGTGCAGACAAAAGCAGAGTCATTTCGCTCTGCTTTAGAGATTGGACTATATTGACCAGTTAATTAGTGTGATTGGTATCAATATAATTAAACACATCCATCTTTGCGTCGTCCCTGGTCGCATAAATTTTTCGCTTAATTCGTTCACGTTTCAGCAGTTGGAAGAAACTCTCTGCTACTGCGTTATCATGGCAGTTGCCTCGACGGCTCATGCTACCTTCCAAACCATGAGCGCTTAGAAACTCACTCCAATCATGGCTCGTGTATTGGCTTCCTTGATCTGAATGAACCAGCACTTTGCCAGCAGGTTTACGACGCCATACCGCCATTAATAAAGCATCTAACGCAAGCTCTTTAGTGATACGACTGCCCATTGACCAACCAATAATTCGTCGTGAGAACAAGTCCATTACAGCGCCAAGATAGAGCCAGCCCTCATGCGTTTTGATGTACGTAATATCCGTTACCCAAGCCGTGTTGGGCGCTAATGGATCGAATTGCCGCTCTAAACGATTTGGCGTAACAACGTGTTGCTCACCACTAGGAGCTCTCGGTTTTCGATAGCCAACTTGCGCTCGCAATCCTGCTCTCTGCATCAGGCGATGCACACGATTAATACCGCATTGCTCGCCAAGATCACGCAGATCTCGATGGAGTTTGCGGTATCCATAGACGCCACCAGACTCAAGCCAACATTGTTTGAGTTGGCCTGTTAGTCGTTCATTGTCACGTTGTCGCTTCGACTTTGCGCAACTCCTCCACGCGTAATACCCGCTCGGATGAACATCAAACAACTGACACAGATGTCGCACAGAGTGACTGTGATGATGCTCTTGGATAAAGGCGAATCTTACTCGGGGTGGCTTGCGAAGTACGCTGCGGCTTTTTTTAACAGGTCACGTTTCTTCAGTAACACGCTTAAGCTCTTTTTGTAATCGTCGAATTTCTGCGGACTCAGCAGACTGCTGAAGGTGTTCCTCAGAGTCAGGACCATAGCGCTTAATCCAGGCGTAAAGACTGTGTGTGGTGGTACCTAAACGCTGAGCAACATCAGCAACAGAATGGCCGGCAACAGTGACTTGTTTCACTGCTTCGATTTTGAATTGTTCGGGGTAACGTTTATGGCTCATGGACACCTCTTTTTTAGCTAGTTTATCTAACTAAAAGGCGTCTAGGAAATCAGTGGCGATTCAGATTGAGCAGGCAGAAAATGCGTGCTAAGGGAGAATAACGGAGAAGTTTGGCCAATGTATCTGGTGCGGCGCTGATTGGGTGAACACTCCCATGCTGGGCATGGGAGTGACATGTGGTTGTGCTCATACCGAGCTGATTACCACATCAGATCGTCTGGTACCACGAAGTCGGCGTACGGATCGTCTTCGTCGATCGCGTCTGATTCCGGCTCTTTCTGATCGATGATGGCTTGCTCGTCGCGCTGGGCAATTTTGTTGGCTACTACGCTTGGGATCACGGCGTAACCTTCTTCAAAGCGGGCAATCGCCAGGATGCCTTTGCTCAGTTGTTCACGCACCAGTGACTCAACGTAGAGTGATTTTACCAGCGTGCCGTCGGTGAAGTTGTATTTGATGTCGCCGTCACCCAGGTCAAGCTTGTTCATCGCGATCAGCTGTTTGATTTGCGCCTGAATCTCTTTGCTCTGGCGCTCTTCGTTTTGCTGTGCGCTTAGTGCTTTATCGCGCTCAACCTGCTGGCGTTTTTTCTCTTCAACCGCTTCTTTTACTTCACGTGCCTGAACACGTGATTTTTTCGAGCCTTTCTTTGCTTTTTTCAGCTTTTTTTCATTTACCAAGCCTGCTTTCAGCATTTGCTCTTGGAGTGTCAGTTTTGCCATGTTGTTCTCGGATTGCTGTCTATCTGGGTATTCTACTGGCTCACGCCGCGCAAATAAAGACGGGCCGGTGAGGGCAGTGTATTGATTTTTCGATGATAAACCCGGTTGGCTTTTCTTAACGGGGTTTATCGGAATAGTTTAGGTGACGCTGTCACCTAAAGCGTATCGTTATTCGTTGTCCCACATGATGCCACACTCTTCGCTGATGGCCGCGTTAAGCATATCAATCAGTGGCAGGGCGCGGTTGGAAATACTGACCGGCGGATCGTCACGTTCATCGTCGTCATCCTGATCATGTTCTTGCTGATCGGCACGTTTTTTCTCTACCGTTACCGCCGATTTAAGCAGGCTTAACGCGTGGGGAATCTCTTCAGCACCGATGGCACCGGGAACCGTGCCACTGTGACCCATCATTTTGATCATCTGCAGGCCGATAGAGCCAAACATGGTGACGTTGGCGTACGCTTTACATCGGAAGGTTATTAACATAACAGGCCTCGCTTGTGTCGGGCAGGATCAGATGCGGATGACACTGCCCATACGGATACTATGATTGCCAGTATAAGGGATTGCCGTACATCTGGGTAAAATAATCAATCACCGCGCGCACATTCAGCGGCGGGTGGCGCACATGCGGATAAATCGCAGCGATGTGCTGCGGCTGAGTATTGATCGCCGCTTCATACTCCGGCATCAGTTGGACCAGTGTACCGTGCTGCAGTTTCCTGGCCGATTAACCAGTCGGGAAATAACACAATCCCCATACCATCAAGTGCGGCGGTCAGCAGGCTTTGCGCGTTGTTGGAGCTAAGGCGCGGCGTCAGCGGGTAGTGCACCCATTCTTCATCTGCGCGGCGCAGAAACCAGCGGTTGGCCCCTTCAAATCCTTTGTACACCAGGCAGCGATGCTGCTGCAGGTCATGTCCGTTGGTCGGCATACCGTACTTAGCGATATAGGCGGGTGAAGCCGCCAGATGGTAGCGCTGATTGCCGAGAATGCGGGCGTGAAACGATGAGTCGGTCAGTGTGCCGATACGAAAAATGATGTCGGTGCCGTCTTTAAGCGGATCAATATATTCATCGGTCAGGGTCAGGTCTATCGCCAAATTGGGGTAGCGTTCGGATAACTGCTGCAGCCAGGGCGCGATATGGCGCTCACCAAAAAACACCGGTGCATTGAGCCGGACTAACCCGGACGGCTCCGCTGCGCGATCCTGCAGCTGCTCCTGTGCTTCATCAAGCTGTTCAATCACGGTTTTGGCATAACTGAAAAACAGTTTACCGGCTTCGGTCGGCACCACTGCACGGGTGTTGCGGTAGAACAGCTGTTGGCCGAGTGCATCTTCCAGATTATGGATAGTACGTGAAATCATCGAGGCGGAAACGTCTTCGCGCCGCGCGACCACAGAGAAGTTCTGTGCATCAAACACGCTGACAAAAAACCGCAATGCGCGGATATCAATGTTATTGGTTCGGTTCATTTGTGCAATATCTGCAAAGGTGATTGCCAGATTATGTCGTTTTTCTTTGCAATTCACCACTATATCATGCGCGCCTGATTTATTAGGAGCCTTGTATATGCAGTTATTGTTAATCCTACTCGTGATTGTCGGCGGGATGGGGCTGTCGGTTGAAGCGGGTATTCTCGGTCCGCTCGGTGAGCAGGTCGGCCATCTGTGGGCCACTTTCAGTATTTTTGGCGTCGGTGCAGCGCTGACGTTTTTGTTGATGCTGTTTTTCAGCCCGCGCAACAGTCCGTCGTTCTTTGAGCAGCCTTCGTGGCAGTTGCTGGGGGGTATTCTGGGGACCGGCTATGTGGTGATCCTAACCATGACCACACCGGTTATTGGGATCGCGATGACCATGATTGGCATCTTAGCCGGTCAGGTATCAAAAAGCCTGATCATTGACCATTTCGGTTTGCTGGGGACGCCGCATCGTAAAATTGATCGCAAGCGTCTGATTGCGCTTCTGTTTATCGTTGCAGCACTGCTGCTGATTGCCAAAAGCTAAGGAGACACTATGACCCTGTTAATGATTGTAATGGCGGTGCTGGGTGGCGCGTTACTGAGTATTCAAGCGGCGATTAACGGCCAGCTTGGTAATAAAGTCGGTGTGTTTCGCTGCGCGTTTCTCACCTTTTCTATCGGTGCTTTAGTGACGGCGTTGCTGATCTTCTACTTTGAACCGAAACACAGTATGACCTTGCTGGATGTGCCGAAATGGCAGCTGCTCGGAGCGATGTGCGGCGTGCCGTATATTGTGATTATGGTGCTGGCGGTGCAGCGTATCGGCGTGGCGGTTGCCACGGTGGCGGTGATTTTTGGTCAGCTGCTGATGAGCCTGCTGATTGATAATTTTGGCTGGATGAACAATAGCGAAATGGCGTTTTCACCTTATCGCCTGGCGGCGGTGGTGTGTCTTGGCATCGCGCTCTATTTTATTTACTCCAGCAGCCGCGATCAGAGTGCGGCTGCGGAGTAATCCGCCGTAATTTGGTCAGAGTGAGTCATCGGTGACCGGATCTGATAAAGCAAGCCCCCACAGTGATGCGGGGGCTTTTGTATTGGCGGTAGCGTCACTTAAGTATTAGTGCTTGCGACTGAGGCCCTGTCTGAGCTGCGTGGGTGAATAACCGAAGTGATCTTTAAAGCAGTTACTGAAGTGGCTGCTGCTGACGAAACCGCAGCCGAGGCCAACCTGAATAATCGACTCGCGGCTCTCTTCCAGCTGTTTGTGAGCAAACGCGAGGCGCAGCTTGAGGTAGTAACGCGATGGTGAAGTATCGAGGTGAGTCTGGAACAAACGCTCGAGCTGACGGCGTGACATCGCCAGACAGCGCGCCAGCTCTTCCGGGGTCAGCGGCTCTTCAATATTTGATTCCATCAGTGAGATGGCTTCCTGCAAAGCGGCCGGGCGTGCCTGTACCGGTGCGGCCGGCTCAGGTGCGGAGCCATGCAGGATAGCCTGACGACCTTCCGAAGCCTGATCGCAGCTGAGGATTTCGCGAATTGCCCGCACTAACTGACGGTCAAACTGACCTTCAATCATATTCAGCATCATTTCCATCGCGCTGTTAGGTCCGGAGCAGCTCGCGCTGTGCTCTCCGACCTCGTAGGTGTGAGTGGCCAGTTTCAGGTTTGGAAAAGTGGTACGAATATAGTGGTGACTGTTGGGATGCACCGCTGAAACCACATCTTCATCGATGGCCTGCGCATGGGCGAGGGCAATGGTGCCGTTCCAGATACTGCCGAGATTGATCTGCTGGTTGTAAGCCGCTCTGAGGCAGTAAGTAAGTTCATCGGCTGAGGCTGTATCACAACGATAGCCGCCACACACGAACAGCCAGTCCATCGAGCCGCGATTGTGCAGGTTCAGTGATTCCACTGTTGCATCGGTTGCGATGTCGATGCCGATGTCACTCAGCACCTTGCGCGAATCTATACCAAAGGTATGAATTTGGTAAAGCGGACGTTCGTGCACCAGGTTTCGCCGTAATCAAGGCATCCATCGCAGCGGTAAACGCCATCAGAGAAAAGTTGGGCTGCAGAATAAAGCCGATATTTACCGGAACGGACTGGGATGGATTCGAAGTAGTTACGATCTCGGACATAGGGAATTAAGTTCACTGCTGGTTACAAAGGCGCTGAATTTTTATCTCACTCACCACACCAGCTTACCTGCTGTGGCGGTTAAGCGTTAACTCATTGATAGCTCTAACAGCGTTTTAACAGGTTATCGGTGCGATGTATATGATGAGTTCTCAGCGGCGCGAATTTAACCTCAATTCTTGTGCATAAAACCCTGAAATCGAGGCTGCAAATAACGATTAATAAATCGAATCTTAACCACAAAAACCTTTTGCTTTCAAAGCCGCATTTTTTATTGCGCTCCGTTTCTTATGACCCTATTATCGCCTCGCTTCTTGATGATAGCCAATCCGAGTACATCACAGTCTGTTTTGTGGCAAGGCGATAGAGCAACTATCCAAGAGTGACTTTGACAGCGCATTTACGCGCTTTTATTGACGCTCCACTTTTCATTATTACCGCCAACAACAAATGAAAAGTGTCATAACCACATTGGAGGTTTGCCATGGCTAGTTCTCGTTCTGTTCTTAATTTTCAATCTTTCACTTCTCAAGCTCTGTCTGCTGATGACGTTCAACTTATCGAAACGTCTGTTGAGCAGTTTGGTGCACCATTACTGATGCTGGATTGCGATATTATCCGTCAGCAATACCGTGCCCTGAGCAATGCACTGCCAAACGTGACTCTGCACTTTGCACTGAAACCGCTGCCGCACCCGGCTGTGGTCAGAACCCTGCTGCAAGAAGGCGCGAGCTTTGACCTGGCAACCAGTGGTGAAGTTGAGCTGGTGGCGCAAGAAGGCGTACCGGCAGAACGTACTATTCATACTCACCCGATTAAACGCGATGCCGACATCCGTGATGCACTGGCGTACGGCTGTAATGTGTTCGTGGTGGATAACCTGAATGAACTGGCTAAGTTCAAAGCGTATAACGATCAGGTTGAACTGCTGGTGCGTCTGAGTTTCCGTAACTCAGAAGCGTTTGCGGACCTGTCGAAGAAATTCGGCTGTACTCCTGAGCAGGCTCTGACCATCATCGAAACGGCGAAAGAGTGGAATATCCACATTAAAGGTTTGTCATTCCACGTAGGTTCTCAAACCATGAACCCGCAAAAATATGTGGAAGCGATCAATACTTGTCGTGTAGTGATGGAACAGGCAGTAGAACGTGGCCTGCCAGCATTGAGCACGTTGGATATTGGTGGTGGTTTCCCTGTGAACTACACCAAACAAGTGATGCCGATTGATCAGTTCTGTGTGCCGATCAACGAAGCACTGAGCCTGTTGCCAGAAACTGTACAAGTGATTGCTGAACCGGGTCGTTTCATTGTGGCTCAGTGTATGATGAGCGTCGCTTCAGTGATGGGTCAGGCAGAGCGTGACGGTCAGACCTGGTACTACCTGGATGACGGTGTTTACGGTTCGTTCAGCGGCCTGATCTTTGATGATGCCCAGTATCCGCTGGTGACTCTGAAACAAGGCGGCGAGTGCGCACCAAGCGTACTGGCAGGACCGACTTGTGACAGTATCGACGTGATTGCTGAAAACATCATGCTGCCTAAACTGGACAACGGTGATTTGATCATCGGTCGCATGATGGGTGCTTACACCAGTGCAACAGCAACCGACTTTAACTTCTTTAAACGCGCACAAACCGTCGTGTTTAACGAGCAAGTGGCCAACTGCGAACGCATGATCGGCTAACATCTGGGCGTCTCAATGACGCTACAGAGACCCACTTATTAAGCTCTCACTCCGGTGGGAGCTTTTTGTTTTGCGGCAGTGCTTGGTATTACTCTTTAAACCCAATCTTAAACACTGTGTTTTGTTCGGGCGATTCAGCGCTTTGCTTTGTGGCGACGAGCTCAAGGATGTCCACATTTGGGCTGATTTCAAGTAAGCTAACGCCTTCTATCTTAACCAAAGATACAGAGTAACAACGGATATCAGCGTGAAATTACTTATTATCGAAGACTCAGAAACGCTGCGCCGCAGTTTGGTGGTCGGTCTCAATCATCTTGGCTTTACCATTGATGATACAGGGGATGGCCAGGAGGCGCTCAGTCTGGCCACGCATCATGACTATGATTTAATTATTCTCGATCTCATGCTGCCAAACGTCAGTGGCCTGGATATTTTGCGCGCCCTGCGTAAACAGAAAAAGCAGACTCGGGTGTTAATTTTATCGGCCAAAACCAAGACCGAAGAAAGGGTAGAGGGGCTGATGCTCGGCGCGGATGACTATCTCACCAAACCGTTTTCGTTTGAAGAGCTGCATGCCCGGATTCTGACCCTGATGCGACGTGGTTCGCTGGATCAGGTGGATCATAATCTGGTGGTGGACGATTTTCGCCTCAATCAACAGGATAAAACCTTCTATTACGCAGAGAAGAGTATTGAACTGACGCCGAACGAGTACAAAATACTGCACTGTTTGTTTAGTGCGCCGAACCGGGTCCTCAGCGTCGAGCAAATCAGTGAAGCGGTGGTGGGAAATTTTGATTATTTATCGAAAAACACCATCGAAGCGCACATTTCTTCGATTCGTAAAAAAGTGCGCGATGCGCAGGGTTCGCTGCCGCTGAAGAATAAGCGCGGCTTTGGCTACGTGATGGAAAAATCAGCTGAGGGTTAACATGTCAGTCAAATCAGTGTATCAGCAATTAGCCTCTGGTCAGGGTGCGAGTTTTACTTCGATAGAACGTAAACTGATCAACTCTGTTTCTCTGGTGTTTGGATTCTTTCTGTTCGCGGTATTTCTGTCGGTTGATATTGGCCTTGATGACTGGGTAGAAGATCAATTCAATCAGGCAATGCTGAATAAGGCCAACTACCTCAAATCCGAAATCAGTTTTAATCACGATAAAGTCGAATTTACCGCTGATCTGCGTTTTTTACCTGAATACAGCTCTGAAGACGATCCGCACTATTTCCAGATCTGGCACGACGGTCAAACCATCGGTCGCTCGCCAACTTTGACAGCCTATCCAAATGTGAATCTGATTGAGCCGGACATCGCGATTGGTGAATTGCGCATTATTGATGTGGTGATGCCAAACGGAGAACTGGGCAAAGCAACCTTGTCGAATTTTGTGCCGCAAAGTGATGATGGCAGTATCGAAGCGGTGTCCATGACGATTTATGAGTCAGCCGGCGGCCTGGATAGCCTGCTGTGGCTGGTGGACGGGTTACTGATCGGCAGTTTTCTGTTGGCGATCATGGTGATGCGTTTTGTGACCAAAACCATCATCCGCCGCGGCCTGGCGCCGCTGGATAAACTGAATGAAGAGTTGAAAACACTGAGTCTTGCTGATCAGTTCTCGGCGCTTGAATTGATTATTCCTGATACGCAAGTAGTCGAAATTGAGCCGATTCGTAAAGAATTGAACCGATTTATCCGCAGTAACCAGCAACTGATTAAAAATGAGCAGCGCATCACCGGCGATATTGCCCACGAACTGAAAACCCCGCTGGCAGAGATGATTACACTGAGTGAGGTCCATATCCGTTATCCGGATGATGAACGCATCAGTAAAACCTATCCGGATGATATTCTGGCCATTGCCAAGCGGATGAAGTCGATTGTCGAAAAACTGCTGCTGCTGCAACGCACCGCCTCTCCGTCACTGAATCTGAGTAAAGAAGCCTTGTCGATCCGCTCAGTGTTTGCCCAGGTCAAACATGATATTGAATTCAAATACCCGAATGTGGAACAACGCCTTGAGCAACGCTGTGAAACCGATGAATGGTTCCTGACCGACCGCTTCAGCCTGGAAACCATACTGATCAATTTGCTTGATAATGCGCTTTACTATAGTCCGGCGCAAACCAGGGTAGAAGTGCGTTGGCGTGAGTTGGAGGGTGACTACGAGCTGAGTATTTCCAATCACCTCAACCATACCATTTCTCAGGAGCAGTTGGATAAAATGGTTCAGCCACTGTTTCAGATTGATGATTCGCGGACCAACAATGAACGCTTTGGTTTAGGGCTTTCTATTATAAATAATATTTGTCAGCAGCATCGCTATGATTTGAGCTTTACCCTACCTGAACCACTGACGCTGATGGTCACAATCCGTATTCCTAAATCTGGTGCTCAGATTGAAGACGAGCATCTTGAGGAAGAGGCTGCGCTTTAATTCGAGAGCACAGCTCAAAATGCAAAAGAGCACTCCGTGTGGTGTGCTCTTTTGCATCGGCAGTCCCGTTCGGGAATGGGCTGTTTTACCGGTTGGTTCCTGGCTGATCTCGACATTCATCCAGTTGAGCAGCTATTTCTGTAGCGATGGACGTTGCGCTATCATCAGCAGCAGTTCCAACAACTATTCTTTACTGATGTCGTGTTTTTCTGCCAGGGCATTGTCCGCTGGGTCAAGTATAGTCCGTGGGTGCAAGTAAACCCCTACGCTCTTTTTCCGGCATACGAATAAACTGGTATTGATCTATCTCCACCGGTTCAAGCTGCAGCCCCAAATCCAGCAAGCCCTGACTGAGTTTCTCTTTGATGCTCTCCATCAAATCGACCATTTGCTCTGCCTTTTTCAACACTGCATAGCCAGATTCGGTCAGGCTAAGCTGTTTGTCGTGGATGTCGGACAGCTGGCGCTTTGCCGGATCAAGCCGAGTCGGCTTCGCGCAACGCTTTGATGTCTTTTGACGGCGGCGCGCCGAACAGGCGGCTGTATTCTCGGCTGAACTGAGACGGGCTTTCGTAACCCACTTTAAATGTCGTAGCCATTGCATCGAGGTTTTCCGTCAGCATCAGGCGGCGAGCTTCATTCAGGCGCAGCTTTTTCTGGAACTGCAGCGGTGTCATCGACGTCATCGAGCGGAAATGGGTATAAAACGCGGATTTGCTCATGCCGCTGTAAGACGCTAAATCACCGACACTGAGTGGTTTGACGAAGTTGTTTTTAAGCCAGTCAATGGCTTTAGAAATCTGGTGGCTGTGGCTGCCAGCGGTGACCAGTTGGTTGAGGCGAACGCCTTGCTCAGTCATCAGCAGACGATAAAAGATTTCACGTTTGATGACAGGAGCCAGAATTTTTATCGTTTCGGGTTCGTCCAGCAGTGCCATCAGACGAATGAATGCGTTGAGCAGGCTGTCAGACAGTTCACCAACGGCAATACCGCTCTGGGCTCCTTTACCGTGGTTAAAGGAAAACTCACTGTCTACGATTAATTGGGAGATCTCTTGCAAATCGAGTTCCATAATCAAGCCCAGGTAGGGTGCGTCTTCACTGGCTTCAATAATGTTAGCGATGACCGGTAAATCAACCGATGAGATCAGGAAGTGGTTCGCGTCATAAGTGTGGGCTTCATCACCAACGATTACCCGTTTGGTGCCCTGAGCAATCAAGCAGATGCTTGGGTTGAGGGTATAACTTGTTGGCGGAGTAGGCGCGTTCCATCGGCTGAGTTTCAGGCCGGGAATGTCTGTCTCAAACTGAGTATTTGTGGTTGTCCAGTTCTCAATTTGCCTGGCCAGTTTTTGTGAAGCGCTGACCATACGTTGTTCACTGCTCATAGGTACTCCACAGATGACCTTAATGGTGATGTGATAGATAAAGATAGAATAGTTATAACAGCAACTTTCTCTATGTAAAGAGTATTAGGCAAGATTGTTGCCAGCTTTAAAGGGTTGTGAAGAACGGAGGTTTGGGTGTTCTCGTTGGTTCTTGCTTCGTTTTTTAAAAGATTATTTGTTTCTAAACATATTATTAAGTTTGTTTTCAATAGTCGGCTCTGTGTGTGCGTGCTCAGGTGTTTACTTGGTTGTTGTTTGATGTTTTGTACAATCAGGCAAGTATTGGCAATGATTAGGCTAACGCAAAATCGCAGACAGGGAGTAAATTGGCACTACAGTTTGGAAGCTTGAAGAAGTCATGGGATAAAACAGGCTTTGATGAAATGAGTGTAAATACTTCTGACAGACACCGCATTTTTCCCAAACTTTAAGAAGTTTTCCTCAACCCAAAATGTCGGAGAGTTGATTATGCAAACAGAGTTTAACCAGAAAGAACAAGCCATCGTACCTATCGCGGCGTTTACCGCCAGCGGAGACATTGAGCAGCTGAAAACCAGTCTGGTCAAAGGCTTGAACGTCGGTTTAACCGTTAATGAAATCAAAGAAGTTCTGACACAGTTGTATGCATACACTGGTTTTCCGCGCAGTCTGAACGCAATGGGCACTTTTATGGGTATCATGACTCAGCGTAAGGCCGACGGTATCAATGATCCTGAAGGGCCAACCGCTTCTCCGCTGCCAACAGATATAACCAGCCTGGAATTTGGTACTGAAAACCAAACTAAGTTGATTGGTCAGCCAGTGTCTGGTCCTTTGTTCGATTTTGCTCCGGAAGTGGATCAATATCTGAAAGCACACTTGTTCGGTGACATTTTTCAGCGTGATGTTCTGAGCTGGAGAGTCCGTGAATTGGCTACTATCGCAGCATTGGCGAATTTGCCGGGCGCAAACAGCCAACTTCAGGCGCACTACAACATCAGCCTGAATAACGACATTACACCAGAGCAACTGCGTGCTTTCGTAGAAATATTGAGCCAGGATTGTGGCGATCAGATTGCTGCAAATGCCGCTCAGGTTCTGGACGCTGTGCTGAAATAACGGTTCCGGATAAGGAGCATTGATCAAATATTCCTTACCCTCTCATTGGTTCTGTTAGCACGCTATCAACGTTGATTTCAGCTCCCCGCAAGTTTGTGGTGCCGAAGGCCGTGATAGCAAGATGAAAATGACGTTAACGCACAGATTAACGTAGCTATTTAAATTTATTTATTACAGGCACCGCGCAAGGGGCCAGGGCCTTTTTTGTCCTGAAAACTCGGCAGAATAAAATCAACGATTCGTGTTGAATATTATTCTTTCTTTCCTCGGCTACAAGCAATTCACCCAAGGTTAAAGAGTGAGTTTGGCACTGTTTACCGCTCATACCAGTTTAGCTGCGGACGATACGAATCTTTCCGGGCTAAATCATGGAGATAATACAATGAAAATTCGTTTCGTTTTTGATGACCGCAGCTTGACTGCAACCCTGAAAGATACGCCAAGTGTGCGTGATTTTGTCAGCCAACTGCCTCTAACCATGGAACTGGAAGATTACGCCAGTACGGAAAAAATTGCTTACCTGCCCAGTAAACTGACTCGCGAAGGTGCTCCGAACGGCACTAAATCGAAAGCCGGTGATATTTCTTATTATGCACCTTGGGGTAACCTGGTTATCTTTTACAAAGATTTTGGTCATGCGTCTGGCCGGATCAATCTGGGTAAACTGGAAGGTGGCCTGGAGCGTTTTACTGCAGAACGTTCGCCAACCGTGACCATTGATCTGGTCGACTGATTCCTGACTGTGAGCCCATCCTTGTGATGGGCTTTTTCTACTTTACTATCTTCATCACGAACTGCCATAAACGGCGCTTTATTGACACGTTTTACCTGCCAGTTGCGCTTCCATTCTTTCTTCTTTACAGCGTACATTTTGTCCGCCTGAGCGCTTTCCGTCTCTCAAACCGCATTTGTGCTTAATAGCCCGCCATAGTTCGATAGTTTTATTTTTATCAATAGATTTAGACTATCAAATTGATTGATACAAATAATATGAATAATGGTTAGTTAGCTACTAGACTCAGAGTCATAGTCATTAAATATTTTGATATTTCTTGCAGTTAGCTGACTCAAACGGTGGGAAGGCTGACAAAAATTACTGAAACCAATAACACGAAAAAGGGACAATGTATGGCAAATCATGACAGTCACTCTGCGGGTCAGTGTCCGGTAATGCACGGCGGTATGACTTCTGCGGGCAAGTCCAATATGGATTGGTGGCCGAATGCTCTTAACCTCGATATTCTTCATCAGCACGATACCAAGACCAATCCGCTCGGAGCCGACTTCAATTACCGTGATGAGCTAAAGAAACTCGACGTTGAAGGACTGAAAGCTGACCTTAAAGCTTTGATGACCGACAGTCAGGAATGGTGGCCGGCAGACTGGGGCCATTATGGTGGCCTGATGATTCGCATGGCCTGGCACGCAGCCGGCAGTTATCGTACTACTGATGGTCGCGGGGGCGGTGCAACAGGCAACCAACGTTTTGCTCCTCTTAACTCATGGCCGGACAATGGCAACCTTGACAAAGCACGCCGTCTGCTGTGGCCGCTGAAGAAAAAATACGGCAACAAAATAAGCTGGGCAGATTTGATCCTGCTGGCGGGCAACATGGCGTATGAGTCAATGGGCTTTAAGACCTTTGGTTTTGGTTTTGGTCGCGAAGACATCTGGCATCCGGAAAAAGATACCTACTGGGGTTCAGAAAAAGAGTGGCTGGCGCCAAGTGGCAGTGAAGGTACGCGTTACTCTGGTGAACGTGATCTGGAAAACCCGCTGGCGGCGGTAATGATGGGCCTTATCTATGTAAACCCTGAAGGCGTTGATGGTAATCCAGACCCGCTCAAAACCGCACAGGACATGCGAGTGACTTTTGCCCGCATGGCGATGAATGATGAAGAGACGGTGGCACTGACAGCCGGCGGCCACACCGTGGGTAAAACGCACGGTAACGGTGATGCTGCTGAACTGGGCCCGGATCCGGAAGGCGCTGATGTTGAAGAGCAGGGCCTGGGCTGGATTAACCATAAATCACGTGGTATTGGCCGAAACACAGTAACCAGTGGTCTGGAAGGCGCGTGGACCACGCACCCAACTCAGTGGGACAACGGTTACTTCAAAATGCTGCTCGAGCATGAGTGGAAACAGACCAAGAGCCCGGCAGGTGCCTGGCAATGGGAACCGGTTGATATCGCAGAGCAAGATAAACCGGTTGATGTGGAAGATGCCTCAATTCGTTGTAATCCGATGATGACGGATGCGGATATGGCCCTGAAAGAAGACCCGGAATACCGCAAGATTTCTGAGCGTTTTTACAAAGATCAGGACTACTTCAACGAAGTCTTTGCCCGAGCCTGGTTCAAGCTGACTCACCGTGACCTGGGGCCAAAATCTCGCTATGTTGGTCCGGATGTACCGGCGGAAGACCTGATTTGGCAAGACCCGATTCCGGCTGGCCGCAGTGACTACGATGTGGATGCTGTCAAAGCCAAAATCGCCGCGAGCGGTTTGAGCGTGAGTGACATGGTTTCAACTGCCTGGGACAGTGCCCGCACGTTCCGTGGTTCGGACAATCGTGGTGGTGCGAATGGCGCACGTATCCGACTGGCTCCGCAAAAAGACTGGGCAGGTAATGAACCTCAGCGTCTGAACAAAGTACTGGCTGTGCTGGAAGGCATTGCTGCAGACGCAGGCATCAGTGTGGCGGATACTATTGTTCTGGCCGGTAACGTCGGCATCGAACAGGCCATCAAAGCGGCTGGCTTTGACGTTAAAGTCCCGTTCAGCCCTGGCCGTGGTGATGCAACGGCAGACATGACTGATGTTGAGTCTTTTGATGTGCTGGAGCCTGTGGCGGATGGTTTCCGTAACTGGCAGAAACAGCATTATGTAGTGAAGCCGGAAGAGCTGCTGCTGGACCGCGCGCAACTGATGGGCCTGACTGCACCTGAAATGACGGTGCTGATTGGTGGTATGCGAGTACTGGGTACCAACCATGCAGGCAGTGCACACGGCGTGTTTACTGACCGTGTCGGCACGTTGACCAATGACTTTTTCGTCAATCTGACTGACATGTCATACAGCTGGAAACCGACCGGTCGTAACTCATACGATATTGTCGAGCGTAAGAGTGGCACAACCAAATGGACAGCAACCCGTGTGGATCTGGTGTTTGGTTCCAACTCCATCTTACGTGCTTATGCCGAGGTGTATGCTCAGGATGATAACCAGGCGAAGTTCATCAATGACTTTGTGGCCGCATGGACCAAAGTGATGAACGCAGACCGGTTTGACTTGGTGTGAATGGTTATATCATCAAACAGAATCAGACTTAAAATTTGGCTCTAAAGCAAAGAAGACTCCCGGTTGGGAGTCTTCTTTTTGCATATGGCTGGCATGCATATAACTTGCATACAGATAATCGGTATATCAGCCAAAAAAGTGCAGCCACATCGCGGATACCGGCATTGCGATCACGACGGCTGGCAGCAGGTTGGCAAGCGGGAAATGGATGGTGCCGCAGATTTTAAATCCGGTTGCGAATACCAGTAGTCCACCGACAGCAGAAAAGTCGCCAATCATGGTTGGTGTGGTGAGTGGCATAATCGCTGCCGCTGAGAAATACAGGATGCTCTGCACGATGACTTGCGGTACGGCCAGTGCGGCAACCGGTAATCCCAGTGAAATGGCAAAAATAGCCGCAGTGAAAAAGTCGAGGAATGATTTCGCGATCAGTAATGCCGGGTCACCGGTAATTCCTTCGTTCATCGCACCGAAAATACCGGTACCGCTGACACAGAACAGAATCATGATTGAGATAAAACGGTCCATATAGGCGTTTTGATCCATTGAGCTATTCGGTGGCGAGACAAAACGTGCAATTAAAGATTTGAGCAGGTTTGCAAAGCGTTTAATTTGCAAATCCAGGTCAATCAGTTCACCGATCACAGCGCCGAGAATCAAGGATAACACGACTGCCGGTAACAACTGCACTTTCATGGTCAGTGAAATCCCAATTCCCATAGAAACCAAGGCCAAAGACCATCGGCATTCGCTCTTTCATGCCTTCGGGAATTTTATTGCCAAATAAATCGCCCAGTATACTTCCTGAGACGATTGCCACTGCGTTGATGAATGGACCAATCATGTTTAAGCCTGTATTCGTAGAATTATTGTGATAGAAAGGAACCGCTCTGCTAATGAGAGACGCGGATGATCAAATTCAGGGTGTGAATTGCATCACGATTTTTTACTATACCGAGTGCATAACTAACTTTTAGTTAATTAATCGACTGAAAGTAAAGTGAAATTAAATCAATGAGTTGCAACATGGTGTTCACTATTAATTGTTGATAGTTATCATGCGTTTAGCATGATAACGTTTGTCTGGACATTTAGACGGATGAAGCCAGGTTGAATCGACAATAAGTTTTGTTGCGATATGTGAAATCATACTTTGCATATTTGGTTTAAATTGTTCGGTAATCATCCGATAACGCAAAGCCAACGGTTGGATTTATCAACTAAAACAGACGAACAGATAAAACAGATCAAACAGATAAAAAGGCGGGTAAGTGAAGCAAAGTGGACATTGGGCAGTACTGCTGGCAGCACTGTTATGGGGAACGACAGGCACGGTTGCCAGTTTTGCACCGCAGATAGGAGCACTGGCGATTGGTGCATTTGCGATGGGGATCGGTGGACTGTTACAAGCATTGTTGGCGCGCAAGCCGTTGCGCCGCAGTTGGCGGGATCTGCTGGCAGACAAACCCTTGTTAGTTTCAGGCGGGATTGCGGTCGCTATTTATCCACTGGCGTTTTATTCGTCAATGCGAATGGCAGGTGTCGCCATCGGCACAGTTATTACCATTGCTTCAGCTCCGTTCATCTCGGCTCTGTTTGAACGTTTCCTTAGCCAAACACAGACCATCGACCGCCGTTGGTTACTCAGTTTGTTACTGGGAGTGGTCGGCATGACGTTGCTTTGTTTTTCCAGCTTGGGTTTCTCCAACTTAGGGTTCTCAAACCCGGTCAGCGACGGTCGCGTTAATTTTGACCTTGATAAATACATCGGGATTGGACTTGGCCTAGTTGCGGGTGCTTCGTATGCCTACTATTCATGGGTGGCTAAAAAAATGATCGACCAGGGAATTCGTTCCGATGCGGCGATGGGCAGTCTGTTTCTGTGTAGCGGCACTTATATTGTTACCGTCGTTATGGTTTACCGGTGATCACCTTTTCACCAGCGTGCGGAATATTTTAGTCATCAGCTATATGGCTTTTGTCCCGATGTTTATCGGCTATCTGGCGTTTGGCTACGGCTTACGTTCTGTGTCTGCCAGCAGCGCTACTTTACTTACTTTGTTTGAACCTGTTGTCGCCGCTGTGCTTGCCGTTGTGGTGGTCGGTGAAATCATCCCGTTTATCGGATGGGTTGGGATTGGTTTAATTTGTCTTTGTCTGATGATTCAGGTGCGTAATAGCAGTGTCTTACCTGACTCAGACTCTCAGTTGCTGCATGTTAATTAATCGATGCGTGGCGATTTGAATACGTTTGCCTGCACATTTCCCAATTAGTAATGGCTCAAGTAATGCCCAAACGTCGATGAAAAAAGGCCTGCAATGCAGGCCTTTGCTGGTTTTCTGCTCTGTTTTTATCTCAAGAGACAGTTTGAATGCAACGGATAGGTTTTGTTACCAGAAACGCTAAGGCCATGGATAACTGCCGGTTTCGATACCTGACAGGTTAAAGCGCTCCACTATCTGGCGACGGTATTTCACCACATCTTGCAGAGGGGCAGAGCGAATCTGCGCGATTTCTTCTGCGGTGTAGGGCCGTGCGTTGACTTTATCTCCCCATTTATCATTGAGATAGTTCATCAAAACCGCGAGGTCATGATTGTTCAGTCCGGAAGCGACCACCCCGGGTACATTCATCAGGTAGATGCGCCCTTGGTCATCATCCATAAAAGCCCCCAGATAGCCGGGTAAGGGAGGAATACCTCCCGGGACGGAACCTGAGCCATCGCTGTCATGGCATCCGGAACATTTCAGGATGTAGTTCTGCTGAGGTGTATTGCTGGTGGCGAATAACATACCGCTCATCACGCTTAAGCTCAGCACTCCACATTGCAACCAACGTCGGTAATGCCTGATTTTCATAACCTATTCTCCGTCGCGTAACTGATGAAGCTCCGGATGAGAGAGTGGATTCTCCTTATATTTGTCAATTAAGTTGGCATCCGGGCCACCGCTCAGATGGTTGATATCACTTAAGATATAGTGAGTGATTTCAACCAGATCAGCAGTTTCAAGATAGTTTTGCGGAGGCATAGCAAATCCCTGATAAGTGTTACCTAAAGACTCGATTTTGCCGCTCATACCACCGGTTACTACGCCGGCGATGTATTGGTCACGGTGACTCCCCAATCGTTTCCAAAGCTCGGGATTGTCCAGAGACGGAGCAAGACCAACAATGCCTTTGGCGTCCAGTCCATGACAACCGGAGCAGTTGGTCGCAAATTTTTCTTGTCCTGAGCTTGCGTTGGCGCCGGAACACATGCCAAGCAATATTGCAGTCGTCAAAACAGAGCGTAACGATTTACTCATTGGCTAACCCCACAAGAGCAGCAACAGTACAGTGATAGCCTTTGTTAGTATTCGCCATACACCAGTTGATATCATTGTGCAGACCCATACGGTATCCGGGACGTTCGCGATCGCTGTTCAGGCAAGCCTCAGAGCTGTAAACGCTGGCTTTACCACAGCAGTCGTTATAAGAAACCAGGTAGTTTTTGTTGTCATGCGGGTTAAGACAGGTGCCGACCCAGGCGACTTTTGATGCTTCAGAGCCTGCTGGGCAGGTGGTTTCACTACCGCCGGATGACGTACATAAGTTGCCATCCAGTGCGCAGTAGCGCCAGTAATCACAACTGTTGGGATCATCGCCCGGTCCTTCCGCCGCAAATACTTTACCGCTGGAGCGATCGAATGGTAACAGCGGCATCATGCCGGTACCGACCATGAACACACCAGCTTTGGCGAGGAAGTTACGTCGCCCGATTTGGCGTGCTGAATGACGCACGGTTTTTTCTGAGAGCCTGTCCATGGCATTCAATAACATTTCGCTGAATTTTTTCATTGTCACTGTCTCCTGCTTAGTGATTAACCGTCATGGTCTGTTTTTGAGAAAAATCTTGGAGTGAGGCGAAGCCGCTCTCTTTAGCGTTGAACAGACTTTCCAACTGTTCACGGCTGTTGATCAGACCTTTTGAAATGATTTGACCTTTCTCGTCCATCAGTACTGAAAATGGCAGTTTGGCGACGCGATAAGCCATACCCAATTCTTGTGACAGCACATAAGGAATGTGCTCGAGTTTATGTTTGGTGATCAGAGCCCGTTGAGCCGGTTTCGTCACCATCGCTGGCGAGAACTACATTTAGCCAGGACGCTTCGGCTTTTTGCAGGCTGTTAATAAGTGGTAACAGTACTTTACAGATAGGGCAGGATGGGGCAACAAACAGCACCAGTGTGCTCTTAGCCTGCTGGCCGCCTAAAGTCACTTCACCTTGGTTAAGAGACATCAGCGTCATCGGTTGCGGTTTTTCTCCCAGTTGTGGACCGTTATTATTGATCATGGCACCAACCGGGGTAATGCGTTCGAACAAAATCCCGACCTGCCGGGAGAGTGCGATAAACGCAACGAAAAGCAGTGCGACAAGCAATGTTAGAAAGCCGACTGCGAACAGTAATACAGTATTCATTAGATGTCCTTTTCCTGATCGTGTTGAGCGATTTTCAAAATCAAATCGTGGTTGTGCATCAGTTGTTCCAGAAGGTAATAACCAAACCAGAGGATGATTCCACCGGCGATAGCCATGGCCAGACTCAGGCTGCTGATAGGCTGAGTCGCTGTCATCAGCATGGAAGCTGCCAGAACAATCAGTGTTGCATTGCGTAGCAGAGTACGGCGGGAGACCACAATGGGTGTGCCGCCGCAGCCACAGTCTATTTCCCGTTGACCGGTTCTCATTTGATGAGCCATCGCTGCGGTGTAACCGCACAGTAAAGCCAGCATCAAACCTTCGCCAATCTGGTTGGTGGCGGGAAAGATGCTGAGTACTATCGCGGTAACTTCGGCACTAAACAGCAACAGTGCCAGAGCGAAGGCGGGTTTTTCGAAATGACGGGAATAGTGACTGATATAGCCGGAGAATCGGCGTAAATCCGAGCCTTTGTGCAATGCAGCCTGAATAAACACCAGCACGAAGAAAGTCATGATGGTCAGGTGATATTGGGTTATCCAGGAAGTGAGCATATTAATAGTCCACCATCAGCATTTGAGTAAATCCGCCGATTTCTTCGACTTCGTGTACTTTGCTGCCTGTAAACTTGTCGCCGCTAAAGGTGTATTTCACCACGCTGCCTTCATCGGTCAGTGTGTACACATCCGGTGATTGAGTTTGAGATACCGCCAGTGAAATGGGTTCATCCGCTTCAATTCGGGTCACGACTTTATGGGTCTTCATGTCGATGCCCCAGATCTCCTCAGCGCCATCTTTGTGGCTGCCTTCGTGGCCTTCTGGATGCATGGTGACAAACATCAGTTTATTCGGCTGGTTGTAGCCAATTACTTCATACCCGCCAGGTAACCATTCACCCTCGATGTTCTGGGTATAGTTGAATTTTTCAGTGAGCTTAACGCTGTCTGCTTTATCGTCCAGGACATACATATTGCCTTTAAACGATGTGAACATCAGTTGGTTGCCATCGCGTTGAGCGGTAATGAACAGGGCATCGTCGTCGGTATCGAAGATTTTCTCGCTTTTGTGGGCGGTATAATCTTTAGCATCGCTGCTGATCACATAGGTGGAAAAGGTGCCGTCGCCACAGGCTGAACTGAATTTGTTGTCATTCTGAGAGGCATAGATACCCCAGCAGCCCGGAGTCGGTATTTCGAGCAGCTCTTTGCCGTTGGCAATATCAACCACAGAGACTGAAGCGGCGGGTGTCGCGTTTTGCACAAAAGCGTATTTGTCGCTGGCGGATAGCTGGAACGAATTCACATAAGCTGCGGATTGCGCCATTTTAGGCGATGATTCAATCTCTTTATCCAGGCTGAGTGAGTTCACATTGAACTTCTGCACTACAGCATCGATATCACCCCAAACGATGCGTTTTGGGTAAACGGATGCGGTGTACAGTTGGGACTTGTCTTTAGACAGGCCAAACTGTGCAATCAGACCAGTGGAGATGCTACCTTTGGTTTGCAGTTCCTCAGAACCAAGCACGGTGATCATACTGGCACCAGACCAACTTTGGTCGATGACGAATACGTTCGGCCCTGGTTTAATTTCTTTCTCTACTGAGACATGTTCTGGTTTGAATTGCGTCGCTGCATATGACGTTGGAAGGAAGATTAAGCCGCTGATAAATAACGCGCCTAGTACAGTTTTTCTCATTGAATGATCCTTTTCGTTTTAAGAAATCATTCTTTAAATGGCAATGTTTATGCCATGTATTTATTTTATTTCTATTGAGTTAAATATACGGTGGTGACATACCTTGTTACATCTGGTCTGGCATCTGTTTCTGTGGTCAACTTTACCGCCAGTATCGCATGTATTTTATTAAAACTATTTTGTTTTCAATGCACTGTTTTGGAGTATGTGCACTAAATTGAACTGTGTTGAATGGCGTAGTAAGGCCATAAAGCACCGCGCTAAAGAAAAGGCTTCCCGTGTGGGAAGCCTTTTACGTTGGGTCGCTGAAAATTATGCTTAGTCGCTGAAGAGCGGGAATTAGAGCACTTTACAGGCAAAACCTTTCAGGTAGAAACCTTCCGGGTAAGCGGTATCGGTCGGGTGATCGGCCGCTTGCTCGAAGCGTTCAATAAACTTCACGTCACGACCGGCATCCAGCGCCGCATCGGCAATGATTTTTTGGAACAGCACCTGATCCATTAAACCCGAGCAAGAGTAGGTCAGCAGCGTACCGCCTGGTTTCAGGATTTGCATCGCCAGCATGTTGATGTCTTTGTAGCCGCGGCACGCACCGTTGAGCTGAGCTTTTGATTCAGCAAATTTTGGTGGATCCATGATGACGACGTCAAACTGGGTACCCTGATCACGGTATTCACGCAGCAGTTTAAATACATCGGCGTTGAGGAACACGGCGCGTTTTTTACTGATATCGAACTCGTTCAGTTCAGCATTGAATTTGGCGGTATCCAGAGCAGGCTGAGATACATCGGCGTTGATAACGCGCTTCGCTCCGCCTTTGAGGGCATACAAGCCAAAACCGCCAGTGTATGAGAAGCAGTTCAACACTTCTTTATTCTTCACGTATTTCATTGATTGCTGACGGCTGTCACGCTGGTCCAGGTAGAAACCCGTTTTATGACCACCAACGATATCGACGCTGATCTTGACTCCGTTTCTCTTCAATAACCACGGATTTAGGCGGCTCTTCGCCATGCAGCACGCCGACGCGCTCCTGCAACCCTTCTTTTTTGCGAACTGCTACGTCTGAGCGCTCATAGATATTGCATTGCGGGAAACATTCTACCAGTGCGGCAACCAAGTCTTCTTTCTGATGTTCAGCGCCGGCACTCAACAGTTGGCATACCAGGTAATCCTGGTATTTGTCGATGGTGATTCCTGGCAGACCATCAGATTCAGCGGCAATCAGGCGGTAACCGGTCAGACCGTCGCGTTCAATGATGTCTTCACGCAGCAGTTGTGCCTGCTGAATGCGTTTGACGAAAAATGCACGGTCGATGGCTTCTTTTTCAAAACTCCAGACACGGGCACGGATTTGAGAATGCGGAGAGTATGCAGCTTTGGCAAGCCATTGGCCTTCGTGGGTATAGACATCAACGGTTTCACCCAGGCCAGGTTCGCCTTCGATTTTGCTGATACCACGAGAAAACACCCAAGGGTGTTTGCGGCGTAAAGATTTCTCACGACCTTTGACCAGATAGATTGCAGGAGTCATTGCGTTACTCAAATGATTATTAGAAAAGGGCGGGTATTTTCATGGAACTGCTGCAGAAAAGCAAACATAGATGAAAAATAGTCTTTGAGATTAAGCACGGTGGAGCAGGATAAAATTGTCTATCCTTGAATAGGTTGAATAATTAGCTCGCAGATTAACTTCAGTGTGCATGGCGTAGCAGTATGATAATGAAGATATTAAAACGGCTATTCACCAGGGATGGTGGCAAGCAGCCGGATTTGGAATCGGAACGGGAAGAGAACAACATGTCGATCAAATGCGATAAGTTTATTGTGTCGGGCGTTGTCCAGGGGGTGGGATTTCGCTATCACACCGCGCACCAGGGATTGGTACTAGGTTTAACCGGTTATGCTAAAAATCTGTTTAGTGGTGACGTGGAAGTGATTGCATGTGGTGACCACGATAAGGTCGAAGAGTTATATCAATGGCTGCAGGAAGGCCCAAGAACCGCCAGTGTTGAGCGGGTAGAGCGCACTGAGTGTGTCACCGATAAAAACTATCGTGGTTTTGAAATCCTGTAAATTGGCTTACAGGATTTCACGGCTTGGAGATTGGCGCTTATAAGCACTTGGCCGGTTTTGGCAGACCGGCGAGCTTGGTTGCTTGTTTGGCCGGACCTTTAGGGAACAACTTAAACAGATATTTGCTGTTACCTTTTTCCGGACCGTGCTCTTTTTCCATTGCTTTCACCAACATACGAATGGCCGGCGACGTGTTAAATTCTTCGTAGAAGCGACGCACGAAATGCACAACCTCAAGATGAGCATCGGTCAGCGCAATGCCTTCTTCCTTGGCCAGAATGTCAATCATCCCTTCTTCCCACACCGTGTAATCAAGCAGGTAGCCCTGGGCATCGGTGTCGATAGTTTTGCCGTTGTATTCAAACATATTATTATCCAGTGAACGATTTGCGCTAAGGGTAGCGAAGGGAATGAATTTGCTCAAGCTCTAATATCGGCTTGTTATCATGCAGTGTTATGAGCCTCGGCAAACGCTCATCAGCTGTTCCATTTTTACGGTGGTTCAGCCTTAAGTAAAACAAAAAGCCCGAGAGCAGAGCTCCCGGGCTTGATAGACATTAAGTTAGCGATATTTATCTACCGCAACTTAGGTTGTCTGTGGCAACTTCGCCAGCTAAGACTTAGTCGTCGTTCATGATGCCAAGGATACTTAGCAGGCTGATGAACAGGTTGTAGATCGATACGTACAGTGACACTGTCGCTGAGATGTAGTTTGTCTCACCACCACGTACGATCTGCTGAGTTGTCAGCAGGATTACGCCAGTTGAGAACAGTACAAACATGCCGCTCATTGCCAGGTGAAGCATAGGCATTTGCAGGAAGATGTTTGCGACCATACCGATCAGCAGAACCACAAAACCGGCCATCAGTACGCCACCCAGGAATGACAGGTCACGTTTAGTGGTCAGTGCATAAGCAGACGCACCCATGAAGGCCAGAGCTGTACCGCCCAGTGCGGTCAGAACCACATCGCCCATACCTGCACCAATGTACATGTTCAGGATTGGACCTATGGTGTAACCCAGGAAACCGGTGAACAGGAATGTGAAAACAAGGCCCATACCGTTGTTGCGGTTTTTCTCAGTCAGGAATAGCAGGCCATAGAAACCGACCAGCATAATGATGATTCCCGGGCGAGGAAGGTTCATCGCCATTGAGATACCAGCCACAACCGCAGACCATAGCAGTGTCATTGAAAGCAGTGCGTAAGTGTTTCTCAGCACCTTGTTAGTTTGTAATGCACTGTCATAAGACGAGGTGCGTGAATACATAGGACTGTTCATACTCTTCCTCATAGAAAGGTTGTGATATTTATATGGCCATTTATGCGGGCAAAAGTTCCATTTTTCAAGTCTCTGCCGCATCCACGTACCGTAAATTTTAACCAAAAACGGCGATTTGTTGTGGGTTCAAATTGTAACACACTATTACCACCGTGGTTGGCTTAGTATCACTAATTGCATGATTGATAATACTATTTTAAAAAATGGTTGTTTTTAAATGAATGTTAGCAATCACACTAATACAGCATTGTGATTCTCAGCCGGAATAAAGTGATGGGGCAGGTAGTACGATATGCCAAGTGTATGTGACGGTAAATGGATATAGCCGCAAAAAATAAAGAGGCGATGATTCGCCTCTTTGAGTGGTATTTACATCAGGTTGACTTGCATCAGTGTGTGACTTGCATACGTGGTTGATTACAAACCAGTCATGTCAGCAACTTAGTGATGCAGAATCTGCGCAAGGAATGCCTGTGTCCGGTCAGATTGCGGATTTTCGAAGAAATCTTTTGGATTGTTCTCTTCGATAATTTCGCCGGCATCCATGAATATCACCCGGTCAGCCACTTCTTTGGCAAAGCCCATTTCGTGGGTCACACACAACATGGTCATGCCTTCTTCTGCTAACTCAACCATAACGTCCAGCACTTCGCGCACCATTTCTGGGTCGAGTGCTGATGTCGGTTCATCGAACAGCATTACTTGCGGATTCATGCACAACGAGCGCGCAATGGCTACGCGTTGTTGTTGACCACCGGAAAGCTGGCCCGGGTATTTGTCTGCCTGATCAGGGATTTTTACCCGTTTCAGGTATTTCATCGCAATCGCTTCGGCTTCATCTTTCGGCATTTTCTTTACCCAGATAGGCGCAAGGGTGCAGTTTTCCAGTACCGTCAGATGCGGGAAGAGGTTGAAGTGCTGGAAACACATACCGACTTCACGACGTACCGCTTCGATGTTTTTCAAATCTTCAGTCAGTTCGTTGCCGGAGACAACGATCTGTCCTTTCTGGTGTTCTTCCAGGCGGTTGATACAGCGAATCATGGTCGATTTTCCTGAACCGGATGGACCACAAATAACGATACGTTCGCCTTTCTTAACTTCCAGGTTGATGTTTTTCAGTACGTGAAATTCGCCGTACCACTTGTTCATGTCTTTAATGGAGATCATGGTTTCATTTGAGTTTTGTGGCGTCATAATACGTTCCTTGAATCATTGCTTATCGTTTGTGGCCGGTGTGGAGTTTACCTTCGAGCCAAATCGAATATCTCGACATGCCGAAACAGAACACCCAGAACACTAACGCGACAAATACATAACTTTCCGTAGCAAAACCTAACCAGTCGGGATCGGTATTGGCGGCCTGGCCGATGCCCAACACATCGAACATCCCAATGATCAGCACCAGACTGGTGTCTTTGAACAGACCAATGAAAGTGTTCACAATCGACGGAATGGTGATTTTTAATGCCTGAGGCATGATAATCAGGCCGATTTTCTTCCAGTAGCTCAGACCCAGAGCATCAGCCGCTTCGTACTGACCTTTCGGTATCGCCTGCAAACCACCGCGGATAACCTCGGCCATGTAGGCGGAGCTGAACATCACCACACCAATCAGAGCACGCAGCAGTTTATCTGTCTCTGAACCCTCAGACAGGAAACAGCGGCAACATGACCGATGCCATGAACAGCACGGTAATAAGCGGTACACCGCGCCAGGCTTCGATATAAACCGTGCTCAGGCTGCGAATAACCGGCATGTCTGAACGACGGCCGAGTGCCAGCACGATACCGATTGGTAAAGAGGCAATAATACCGACCAAGGCGATGATGAGCGTGACCAGCAGACCCCCCCAGTTGTGGGTGTCAACCACTGGTAGTCCCATGACGCCACCGTACAGTAATGTGGCCATGATGAACGGGTAGACGAAGATAAAGAACAGCCATAACCAGCTACGCTTTGGCGTTTTTTCGTACGCAAGTAATGCGACGAAGATAGCCAGCGTGGCGAAGAACAGGCGAGGGCGCCATAATTCTTCCGTCGGGTAGAAGCCGTACATAAACTGATCCCAGCGCACGCTGATGAAAACCCAGCACGCGCCATCCCGGCTACAAGCATCACGTGTCGTACCGATCCAGTCAGCCTTGATGATTGCCCAGTCCAGTACGGACCAGATTCCTGAGATGGCAACGTAAGCCAGAATCAGGGTGACAACCGAATTGACCGGACCATTGAACAGATTTTTCTTCAGCCAGCCGACCAGACCTGTGGTATTTGCTGGTGGCGGCAAGCTAGGTTGAAACTGATGTGTTTTCATCTTATCTCTCCACCAAAGCAACTTTACGGTTATACAGGTTCATCAGCGCTGATGTGATAAGGCTAAGTGCCAAATATACACCCATGGTCATGGCGATGATCTCAATAGCCTGACCTGTCTGGTTCAGTGTGGTACCGGCGAACACAGACACCAAATCCGGATAACCAATCGCCATCGCCAGGGATGAGTTTTTGGTCAGGTTAAGATATTGGCTGGTGAGTGGCGGTATGATGATGCGCAGTGCCTGTGGAATGACGACCAGTTTCAAGGTTTTAGCGCGTGGTAAGCCAAGAGACATGGCCGCTTCGGTCTGACCATGGCTGACTGCGTTGATACCGGAACGGACAATTTCTGCGATAAAGGCGGCGGTATAAACGCTTAAAGCAACCAATAAAGCAGCCAGTTCAGGAATGATGCTGATACCACCACGGAAGTTAAAACCCTTTAACTCTGGATATTGCGCAGAAATTGGCATACCCATAATAAAGTAGGCAATCACTGGCAGGCCGATACACAGCAGCAGCGCGATGCGCCCCATCGGCGTTTGCTGACCGGTCAGTTTCTGTTTGTTTTTAGCCCAAACCCCGATAGCGAATGTGGCAATAATGCCCAAAACAAACGCAATCACCACTACATTGGATCCGGGTTCAAAAACCGGTGCCGGGAAGTACAGCCCCCGAACGTTCAGAAAAATCGCTTCACCCAGACTCATACTCTGACGCGGTGACGGCAGAGCCTGTAACACAGCGAAGTACCAGAAGAAGATCTGAAGCAGAAGAGGAATATTACGAAACGTCTCAATGTATACCGCTGCCAGTCGGCTGACCAGCCAGTTGGATGACAAACGGGCGATACCCAGAATGAATCCGATGACAGTAGCGAAAATAATACCCAGAATCGACACTAACGCGGTGTTGAGCAGGCCCACAACGAATGTACGCCCGTAGGAGTATGTTTCGTCATAGTCGATCAGACTGAGGCCAATCCCGAAGCCAGCCGGTTGATCAAGGAACGCGAAACCGGTCGCGATACCGCGTGATTCCAGGTTGTGTAAGGTATTACTGATAATGGTGTAGAAAAAAAGGACCAGCACGGACACAGCAAGAATCTGAAACACGACCGAGCGGAAAGTGGGATTGTAGAGTAAGCTTGTGCTCTTAGCCGCAGCAGGGGCCGCTGACTTCGGCACAGAAGTATTCGTAGGTTTCATACAGCGATAACCTCATATCCATTTTTGACTGAGGGCGGCGCTTTACACCGCCCATAGGTTGTCAATGTCTATTTACGGACACTCTGTATTAACGGATAGGTGGCGCGTACATAAAGCCGCCAGCATTCCACAGTGCGTTGACACCACGGGAGATCTGCAGAGGCGAACCTTTACCTACTGTGCGCTCAAAGCTTTCACCGTAGTTACCGACTTGTTTAACGATCTGGTAGCCCCAGTCGTCACGAATACCCAGGCCTGAACCTTTTGGACCATCTACACCCAGAATACGTTTGATTTCAGGGTTATCTGATTTCAGCATTGCATCAGCGTTTTGCGAAGTGATGCCGTATTCTTCTGCGTTAACCATAGCAAACAGTGTCCACTTGGCTACGTTGAACCATTTGTCATCGTCCTGACGCACAACCGGACCCAGAGGTTCTTTAGAGATGATCTCTGGCAGTACCATGGCTGCATCTGGAGATTGCAGGTTCAGACGTAGTGCGTACAGACCGGATTGGTCGGTGGTCAGCACGTCACAGCGACCGGCATCGAAACCTTTCGATGTTTGCGCTGCAGTATCAAATACCACTGGCTTGTAGCTCATACCCTGGTTACGGAAGTAGTCAGCCAGGTTTCAGCTCAGTAGTCGTGCCTGACTGAACACAAACTGATGCACCGTCGAGTTCCTTAGCACTGCTGATGCCCAGCTCTTTCTTAACCATAAAACCTTGGCCGTCGTAGTAGTTGACGCCAACAAAGTTAAGACCCAAGGCGCTGTCGCGATGCAGAGTCCAGGTCGTATTGCGGGACAGCACGTCGATTTCGCCTGACTGCAGAGCAGTGAAGCGTTCTTTTGCGGTCAGAGGTACGTATTTAACTTTAGTTTTGTCACCTAGCACAGCAGCGGCCAAAGCCTGACAATATTCAACATCGATCCCTTCCCATTCACCTTTGGAGTTAGGGTTTGAGAAGCCCGGTAGACCAGTACTTACACCACAAGTCAGGACGCCTTGCTCTAAGACCTTATCCAGGGTGCTTTCAGCAGCTGATGCGGTGTTCGCCATCATGGCAGTAGATGCCGCTACGACGGAAGCGAGAAGTGTTAGTTTATTTGCCATTTGTATCCTTCCTGTATGATCCATATTTGACCAAGTGAGCCCGCAAGTTGGGTTCACAAAATGTAGTGTTTTTTATTAGATTTCGGTTGTATTCTGGCGATGATCGCCTGTTTAAAAATCAACCGTTTATAAGCGTAGGTAAGGAATTGAATTTTCTCAAATGTATAATTTAGAAAAGAATTTGGTTTGAGAGTGCTTACCGAGCTGTAGTTAGAATGGCTAAATGTTGCACGGTTGTAAATAGTGCAACCGAGCACACTGATAGTGCATCAGGATGGTTATATGTTATTGACTGTTAACTTAATATTAACACACATAAATGGTAGGTTAATTTGGAGTTAAACACTGGTTTTGTTAGAAAATTTGGTTATAAATTTTTTCATCTCCTGATGGTAGTGATTTTTTTGCACCGTTTTTGGTAGCATAAAACGAATAGTTATTTAGATTGTGGTCAAAATAAAATGCGATATTTTCCTCTTTTTCTGGACTTAGCAAATAAACCGGTACTTGTGGTGGGCGGAGGGGAAGTTGCGTGCCGCAAGATTGATGCCCTGGTACGTGCCGGAGCCAAAGTGACCATTGTATCCCCGCAAATTGCCCCGACTCTGCAGTCCTTAGTCGATGAGGGGAAATGCCAATGGATTCAAAACTTCTATACCTCGAAAATACTCACTCAAGAGTACATTCAGGTATGGGCAACGACCGATAATCCTGACCTTAACCATCAAGTGCATAAAGATGCCAAATCGATCGGTGTTTTAGTCAACGTTGTTGACGATCAGCCATATTGCGATTTCATCACGCCATCGATGATTGAGAGAGGGCGAATTCAACTGGCCATTTCCAGTGGTGGTGCCTCGCCGGTGCTGATTCGCAACGTGCGTGAAACATTGGAAGCCGTACTGCCGCAAAATCTGAGCCTGCTGGCAGACTTCGGTGCCTCTAAACGCAACTCGATCAAAAGTGCGTTACCGACGGTTGATGAACGACGCAAGTTCTGGGAGCAATTTTTTGCGCTGCCAGAGGTAAAAAATGCCAAGAGTCGTGAAGCTCTGGAAAGTGCCTATACCCAACTGATCAGACAGCCAATGCCACAGCAAGGCGAAGTGACCTGGATTGAATGCGGGTCTGATGTAGAACTATTGCCGCTGAAAGCTTTACGTTATATGCAACAAGCTGAATTGGTACTGCATACGCCAAGCTGTGCTTTTGAGTTCATCGATTTGTGTCGTCGTGATGCGGAGAGGGAAGCATTTGCCAGTGCGGCGCAACTCGGAGAGCGTCTGCAACAAGCACATCAGCAACAGCTACGGGTCTGTGTACTGATTCCTAAGGGGACGCAGCAATACTCTTTACTGCAAGGGCAGCAGCGCGTCCTTGGTGAAGGTAGCGAGAAAAGTTAACAGCACAGGCTGAAGGCCGAATAAAAAGGCGGGGAATCACCCCGCCTTAATTTTTCTGGTTTTGAGACAGCCGTTGATAGCCTTATGCTTCGCAGACTTCTTTGTTAAGCGCAAACTTCTCAATCGCTGCTGCAACACCATCTTCATCGTTGCTCAGAGTGATATAGTCGGCGATTTTTTTGGTCTCTTCCATTGCGTTAGCCATCGCGATTCCCAGGCCGGCATATTTAAGCATATGGTGATCATTTTCTGCATCACCCATACAAATCACCTGTTCTGCAGGGATGCCAATATGGTCGGCAATCGCTTTCACGCCCACGCCTTTGTTGCTGGCGGTGTTGAGGAAACTCCAGGAAGTAGGCTGCGCTCTGCACGACAGTATACTGCTCGCGCATTTGCGGCGGCAGATTCGCAATGGTTTTGTTGAGCAGCTCAGGCTCAGCGACGATCATGGTTTTGATGATCGGGTGATCATCTTCCAGTAGTTCGAAATCCATCTCAGTGATAGTGACACCATTAATTTCGGCTTCCACTTCAGTGAATTTGCTGTTCTTCGGCGTAATAAGGCCATGTACCTTACTGAATGCATGCGTGTTTACGCCCATTTCTTTAGCCAGGCGAGCAACCGCTTTAGCGTCTTTTCCAGTCAGGATTTGCTGATAAATAACCTCACCAGTCGCCACGTTTTCAACGATCGAGCCGTTATAATGCAGGACATAGTCGTCCTCGGAACGGATGTCCAGCTCTTCAAGTTTGCTACGGATACCATCAATTGGACGGCCTGACGCCAGCACAACACGAATGCCTTGCTCACGAGCCTGAGTGATCACCTGTTTGGTACGTGGGGAAATTTGCTTCTGGCTGTTAAGAAGGGTGCCATCCATATCGAGCGCAATCAGTTTATACATGTCTTACCTAAATTCTTTACCTGTCCAAACGCCAGATTATACCTAAAATATGACATAATGCGCGTTTTGAATGAAAATGAACCGCGAAACTCAGTCTGTTTTTTGAACCCTTGATATGGATTGCTGAGCATAAACCACTCCAGTTAATCCCATGATTTTTGTGATCGCAGCAGTGTTTTGAATTGACCTTCATCGACGCATACTTTAAGGTCAGCGACCTGCAATTTTTAGTTAGCAAGTTTAGGCAAAATTACCTTGTATAAAGTGAATGAAATGTTTGAGACGATCCAGGGCGAAGGTGTATTCACCGGCGTTCCTGCAGTATTTGTTCGTCTGCAAGAATGTCCTGTGGGTTGTGCTTGGTGTGATACCAAACAGACTTGGGATGCAACGCCTGTCGAAGAGCGTTCCTTTGATGAAATTTTGGTAAAAACCGAAGACAATCCTACCTGGTGCAGCGCATCAGCTCAGCAGATCATCGAGCGTTATCGTTCACAGGGGTACTCGGCTAAACATATCGTTATCACCGGCGGCGAGCCTTGCATTTACGATCTGGTGCCTTTAACACAGGCGTTTGAGCAGATTGGTTGTCGTTGCCAGATTGAAACCAGCGGTACGTTTGAAGTCCAAGCTAGTGCTGATACCTGGGTGACAGTGTCACCTAAAGTAGCGATGAAAGGTAAACTTCCGGTCGTGGATTCGGCGCTGCTGCGTGCCAATGAAATTAAGCATCCGGTGGCGACTGAAAAAGACATCACCAATCTCGAAGAGCTGCTTGCACGTGCTGACGTTTCCGTCATCAACAGTGATTGCACTGCAGCCGATCAGCCAGAAACCACGCGCAACCCAACTGTGTATCGACGCCTGTATTGCGCGGAACTGGCGGTTATCTGTTCAAACTCACAAATATCTCAGCATTGCATAAGGTGAATTTCATGAAAAAAGCAGTTGTCGTCTTTAGTGGTGGTCAGGATTCAACGACTTGTCTGGTCCAGGCACTTAAGGAATTCGATGAAGTCCATGCGATTACCTTTGATTATGGTCAGCGCCATAAGCTGGAGATTGAAGTTGCTCAGGCACTGGCAAAGAAACTGGGTGTCGCCGCACATAAAGTCATGGATGTGGGTTTGCTCAATGAACTGGCGATCAGCTCCCTGACCCGCGATGATATTCCGGTGTCCCATGAATTGCAGGAAAATGGTCTGCCAAACTCGTTTGTGCCAGGTCGCAACATCCTGTTTCTCACTTTAGCGGGCATCTATGCTTATCAAATCGGCGCACAAACCGTGATCACCGGCGTGTGTGAGACTGATTTTTCTGGTTACCCTGATTGCCGTAACGATTTCGTTAAAGCGATGAACAGCGCATTAGTGCAGGGCATGGATCGTGAGCTGGAGATCCGCACGCCTCTGATGTGGCTAAATAAGGCGGAAACCTGGGCGATGGCCGACCAGAATGACGCGCTGGAACTGGTACGCAATGAAACACTGACGTGCTACAACGGTATTATCGGTGACGGCTGTGGTGATTGCCCGTCTTGTCATCTGCGTAAAGCGGGACTGAATGATTACCTTGAAAATCGTAACGCGGTCATGGCGGCTCTGGTCAGTAAACAGAAGACTAAGTAAACAGGATCAGTAAGCAGAAGCAGCAGGTAAACTGCGTCGGCAAGTCGCAAGACAATTTAAACACAGTAACGGGCTGATATCTTTGCAGGCAAGGTATCGGCCCGTTGTTTTTGGTTTGAATTTTTTGCATGGTTTGTTGATAGAAGATGTGACTTTGTTTCCAATATGAGAATGTGAAAGAGTTGGCAAAATTAGCATCATTCAGCACAGCATTCGTATGAGTTTTACAGGTTTCTACACTACTATAGATAAAAGTAACAATAAGTGGCTAAGTAGGAACCTTGCTGTGAAAGGAACAATAACGCTGCTGTTCACTTGGACGGGAGATTTGCTGAGTTTTTCTCCCAACGAATTTGGCTCATGCGGGCCTTTGTCCCAACTCAATCTCACTGCCACTGGTAGTGAAGAGCCGTTGGCTATTGAAGAGATACAGGCTTATTTTCCTTCTGTTGAACCCTTGCAGGTGACATCAGTGATTGATGGCATTTTCTATACCGGGATCATTTCAACTCTTAAAAGCACAGAGTTTCAAAGTCATCCTCAATTTCTGCTTCAGTTTCGAAGATACGGCACACCCCTCTGTTTTGCGTATCCAGCGCATGAAACACGTGCTGGATTGTGCCCAGATAGCCAGTTGGGAGTGGAATGTACAAACCGGTGAGACCCGGTTTAATGACCGCTGGGCGGAAATTGTTGGTTATCACCTTCCTGAGCTTGAACCGACAGATATCGATACCTGGACCAAACTGGCTCACTCTGATGACCTTAAATTGTCTCAACAGGCACTTGAGGCGCATTTTAACGGCGAGATTCCTTTTTATGAATGCGAAGTCCGCATGCGTCACAAAGACGGTCACTGGGTCTGGGTACGCGATTACGGGCGAATCGTTTCTTTCACGACGCAAGGTGAACCTGAATGGATACTTGGCGCACACATAGATATCACCGGTTATAAATTGATTCAGACTCAGAATGAACTGCTCAGTCATGATCTCAACATGATCATGGACTTGTGTCCGGCAGTTATTTACAAGATGTCTGCAGATGATGATGAACAGGTTCAGTTCATCACCCAGGGCGTCGAGGGGTTACTGAACTACCGCCATGAGGAGATTATGAACCGGGCGTATTGGTGGCGTAATCATATTCACCCTGAAGATGTTTCTGACTATAATCAAAGAGTTGCAGAATGGCGTTCCCGGGGTGATGATTCGATTCTGGAATGTGAGTATCGTTTCCGTTGTGCTGATGGTCGCTACATCTGGCTTGCCGATCGCGCGCGAATCATGAACTCTCATTATAGTCGCGGTCCGTCCGTATTGGGGTCAATCATTGATATCACGGACTTTGTATCATTAAACAACCATCTTCAGTCGTTAGCGAAAGTATCACCTGCTGTCTTATACCAATTTGAATACTTGCCGGATGGAAACCAGTCGTTTTCCATATGCCAGCCAGAAATTGAAGGATATGTTTGGCGTTACTCCAGAGGAAGCTGCGGTTGATTCTACCGCTGTTTTTGATGCTATTTATCCGGAAGATGTAGAGAGGGTGCGTGCCAGTGCTTTGCAATCTAAAGAGACTCTGGAAGATTGGAAATGCGAATTCAGGGTAGAGATTGACGGTAAATTGCATTGGTTGTATGGCCATTCTATTCCGACACCCTCCAGTGAAGGTAAAGTGATTTGGTCTGGCCAAATTATCGATATTTCTGAGAAAAAGGAGCTCGAGCTACAGCTTAAAAAAGAATCGACGACTGATGCATTGACCGGGGCGTACAATCGGCGTTATTTCATTCAAGAATTACATGATGAACTGCAACGTAGTGTGCGCGAGAAGCAACCTGTTTCGATTTTGGCTGTCGACTTTGATTTCTTTAAACAGGTTAATGATAAATATGGTCATGATGCCGGGGATGCTGTGTTGCAACAGGTCACTGGGCACCTGAGACAGCACATTCGCCCTTATGACACTCTGGCCAGAATGGGTGGGGAAGAGTTCAATATTATGTTGCCTAACACTGATTATGCGTCTGCGCTGTCGATAGCCAACAAGTTAAGGAAGCTGGTGCAAGGCTTTACGGTACGTTATCACGGGCAAGAAATTAAAATTACCATCACACTGGGTGTCGCGACCAGTAGCAGCGGCGTTCAGGATTCGTTTGAGTTGTTGAAAGAGGCGGATCGTGCGCTGTATCGTGGCAAAGCCAGCGGTCGTAATTGTGTTCATTAGGCAATTATGTTTATTAGGTAATTATGTCCACTAGATAAATGTGCACAGTAGGTTATGGTGTGAGTAGATAGTTAGTCGAGTCTGTGCTGTCTTCAATTTTTGCGAAAATTTACAGTTTTTGTCTTTTGTATTGAAAACCTTACAGCTGCATCACTGTTTAAATGAACAGTGCTTCTTGACTTCCCATACTGCTTTACTAGTCTGTATGTATACACAGTGGTAAAGGAGGTGTTTATGTTTTGGGATACACTCGAACGCGTCAACCGCCTGCGCCAAAAGGCGATGTCCGATCCTGAATTTATTGAGTCAGCAAAAGAGCATGAACAAACGCTCAAACAGGTTGAACAGGAGTTTGAGCCGCAACGACGTCGTAAACATGTCTCATCAAGCTCGAAAACGTTCGCAGATATTTATCAACAGGTTGAATTTGGTAATCACTCAAATGACGTACAGCATTAATGATTGATACCTGTATGATGAAGTATTTTGTTAATTTGATAAATAAATCATCTATTTAAGATGATGAAAATTAAAGATATATAGAGCGCCATACTATAAGTGGCGCTTTTTTTTATCTATTTTTCAATAACCTGAATAAACATTATTGACGTTATATTAATGCGACAAAAAACTGCAAATGTTTGTGAAGATTATTGCTCACAGTTCACAAATAACCAGCTACACTGCTACTTAGGGCCAACATAACTAAAAACAAAATTTGTCAGAGGCAGGGTTGGATGAGTAGTAAATTTTCAGGCTTAAAGTCGCTTATTTTAGTCTGCACATGCGCGTCGTTTATCATCGTTGGGTTTGCCTATTTCTTTTGGCGTGATGGCAAAGTCTCGTCATCTGCTCAGATGCCGACTATAACCATTGCGGTTTCTCAAACACCTCTGTCTGCACCATTTTTTATCGCCGACCAGTTGAACTTATTTGAGCAACAGGGGCTGAATGTTGTGCTGGTACCCTGCAGTGGCGGCGTGCAATGTGCTGAGGCACTGTTTTCCGGAGCAGTCGATTATGCGACAGCATCAGAATCGGTTGCTATGTTCAAAAGCTTTGAACGCAGTGACTTTGTTTTGCTGGCCAGTTTCGTCAGCTCCGATAACGATTTAAAGTTGCTGACGGTTCCCAACCGTGGAGTGTCCAAGCTCAGTGATTTAGCCGGTAAAAGGGTTGGTTTGGTAAAGGCCAGCGCGAGCGAGTTTTATTTTGACTCCATCCTGATTGCTAATAATCTTAAAGAAATGCCGCTGGAAAAAGTGTATTTGAGCCCCGATCAACTGAATCAGGCTCTGTTTGGTTTTAATGTCGATGCCATCTCGGTTTGGGAAACCGTGGGGTTATCGCACAGAAATGACCTCTGCTTCTGACTTAATAAATTTAGGTGTTGTAGGAATTTATAACCTTTCTTTTAACCTGATGGCGATGAAGGAGAGTGCTCAACACTCAGCGGCGCATTCAGTCGCTTTGCTGCAAGCGCTTAAACAAGCGATAGCCTGGATACATGACAATCCAGCCGAATCAAGGCAGTGGGTGGCTAAAGATTTGAATGTGCCCATTCACCAGCTTGAATGGTCATGGCAGGATTATGCGTTCCGACTTTCTTTAGGGAACGCGCTATTGTCTAATATTCAGCTTCAGGCTCGATGGGCGATTGAAAATAAGCTGGTCAAAGGGACCCTTCCCGATTACCGGAAATATTTTTCATCTGAACCACTTGAGCGGGTGTTGCAGACAGAGGTGTCTTTTAAATGATTAATTCTGTCTCGCGTAAACTGACTTTATTATTTTGTGCCACGGCCATGCTGGTGGTTTTAATTGCAGTTTCACTCGACAATCTGCATCAGGAGCAAGATAACACCCATGAAGAACTGAAACAGATAATGCGGATCCAACGCAGCGTAGACATGCTTCGCAGCCAGTTATGGATATTTCTGCAGTACGATGACGCAAACAGTCTGGAGCAAGTTTACATTGCTCAGCAAAATCTGGCGCAAAAATTAGCCAGTCAGTCCGGGCTCTCCACTAACATCAATAATCTGACGCGCATGAATGACAGCCTGGCGGCGTTACTGGAGAAAGAACGCGCTCTGGGCCTGGGTCTTAGTGAACAGCACAGGAGTAGTGCATCTTTTATTGGTTCCAGTGAGCTTCTTCATTCCAGGTACAACATGTTGGTGCAGGATATGACGGAAGAGCTGCTTTACTTGCAAAAGGTCGTGCTTACTCAAAGTGCCGATAATCAACATTCATCATTAATGCTCAGTGCGATTCATTTATTGGTGTTTGGCATCGTGGTCTGTGTCGTTGCATTTTTAATTCTCAAACGGGTGAAAGCGGGTTTTGCAGCGTTTAAAGAGGGCATTACTGAGCTGGCGCAAGGGGATTTGTCCAGTCAACTGGTGTTAAAACAGCAAGATTCTGAGTTTGTTGCCCTGGCGCATTTCTTTAACAGAATGAAAGAATCTTTGCGAAATTCGATTGTCACGCGTGAGGAGTTGCAGCAAGAGGTCGCCAGACAGACAGCTAAGCTTGAACAACAAAAAGAGCAGCTGCGATTCCTTTCGGAAAAAGATCCGCTGACCGGTATGTTGAACCGCAGAGCGTTCAAGGAGCATCTGCACGAGGCCATCGTGCATGCCCAGCGTACACAAGTTAAACTGGCGGTGCTGTTTATCGATCTGGATAAATTTAAAGAGATTAATGACAGCAAAGGGCATGATGTCGGTGACGAAGTACTGACGCAAATCGCGACCAGGTTGGAAGCGAATATTCGTGAGTCTGATTTTAGTGGCAGACTGGGCGGTGATGAATTCGTGGTTTGTCTGAATTTAATCAAAGACTTTGAGGGTGTTGCGGAAAAAACACAACGGCTGATTAAGCAGTTGAGTGCGCCTATGGATATCGGCGGAGAAAGCCTATCGGTTGGTGTGAGTATCGGTATCAGCCTCTATCCTGACCAAAGCCAGGATATCGCTGACCTGTTACGTTTAGCCGATGAAGCTATGTATCAGGCGAAATTAACCAGCGGAAGCCATTTTTTTTGTCCGCAACTGAAGTGCGACCGTAATTTCGATGGCTCTCAACTCGGATGATCAAAAATCTGCTTTAACAACATAATAAGGATTAGAGAATTTTTTCTCCGGTCCGAGCTCAGATATCACCAACCGATTCCACAAGTTACGGTCAAATTCTCCCTTCGGCAAAGAGGGGTAGAGTGTTTCCACTTCCTCGCGTGCAAATTGGAGAAATTCTTTCTTTTTAATCTGGTTGTATTTTTTCAAAACACGATTGTATTTGTGCATCCATTCCAGCTTAAATGCACGCAGTGCAGGTTCAGCTTGTTCAAGTGGCATACGTGATAAATAGACTCGCTTATAGGCCACTTTTCGATCCAGCATAGTCAATATGGTGGTTTGAATATAACTACCGTGATGGGTAATTGAAATGTCGTCTTCAGAAAACGGAGACAAACACCATCCCCGGGGCAGAAAGCCCGGTTTTTGATACTGCTTATTACGCTCAATCAGCGCATGATGCAGAAACGATGTCTGATGTTCCTCTAAACGTCGCTTGCCACTTGGCAATCCGGATTTGCAACGATCCGGGCAGACGATAGATATGAGTAAATTTATCTTGATTCATTGACTGTACAATAATCTAACGAGTGAAGAGATAACTGTGGCATATCTGCCGCGGTTGTGACGTCAGATAACATCACACCGTATTTCTGATAGGCCATAATTTAAATTAAAACGTTTTCAGCTCGGGTAACTTGAGCCAGGACAAAGCCTTGATTATTTTTCCTGCCAAGACGAAATAACTGTTATACCGCTTCATATACTGTATGTAAATCGTCGACTTTTTGTACTGTGTGATGAAGCGAGGGCGCATATTCTACAACGCTTTGTACCAGGATTGCGAGGCTTAATTGCACAAAAAACAGACTTGTTGAATAAAATATTACTATCAATACATATTAAATGGGTTAATATTAGCGGGCAATCTTAACGTCGGTACTTTGTTACCAAAGTCAGCTTTTGTGCGGTTCCAACGATTAAAACAACGCTAAAACTGATGACTGCGAGCCTGGTCTCGTAAAAAATGGAAGTGAATAACTTTGCTCGATATTGACGTGCTAAAACTGGCGAGCATTTTAAATAATACCATTTGCAGTGTTATTGCTTGTCTGTTTCTTTTGTTATCAAGACGAAAGCTCAATAATCATAAAGTGTCGACGGCAGGGTGGTTTGCCGCCTATTTTTTATGTTTTTCAATTGCTTTCGGTACCACCATAATGCGAGGCTGGGTCTCGATTGAACTGGTTGTATTAAGCAACAACTTTCTTTACCAGGCCGTCACTTATATGCTGCTGTTTGGTGTAATGAGTTGGTTTAAGTACCCGGCTAACCGCAAATGGTTTGTATTTGCCGCGTTGCATACTTTCGTGTACACCGCATTTCAGTTCTGGCTGCTGAAGAATTTCCCGCAACATTTTGAGTGGCGGGTCAATCTTGCAGCTGCCAGTTATTCTGTGGTCCATCTCTACAGTGCCTGGTTTGCATTTCGCCATATGAACAAAAAGAGTGGTGGTGAAAAGCTGCTGACTTTTTGTTTGGTTCTTTCCAGTTTATTTGTCTTTTTGCCGGCGACACTGTATCAACTGTTTGATTCGACAATTCATTTTCTAAGTGGTGTTCTGGTCGGCCAAAATTTGCTGACCATTGTCAGCCTCGGTTCTATTTTATCTCTTTTCTTTTATGACGAAATTGAGTGGCACCATTATCGCGCAGTGCATGATGAGCTTACCGGTTTGTATAACCGGCGCTATTTCATGGAGCAGGCGACCAGTGAGCTGGATAATTGTACAAGTAACCTGGACTATCGCCCTGGTTGATGTCGATCACTTTAAACAAGTTAATGACAGCTATGGTCATGATGCCGGTGACCTGGCCCTGAGCCACATTGCCGACATTCTGTCGCGCGAGTTTAAAGGTGATTTAGTCGCACGCTATGGCGGCGAGGAATTCATTATTATGTTGTCGGGTCGTCAGGCAACCAATCAGTTTCGGCTGGAGCATTTCCACCGAGAAGTGAGCTGGAATCATCTGATTGCGGGTGATCTGGATATCGCGATGACGGTCAGTATCGGGATTGCGGAAGTCAGCCGTTCGAGTGAGTTACAACGTGCATTGAAGATGGCGGATATTGCGCTGTATGATGCTAAAGAAACCGGACGTAACCGATTGGTTTCTTTGGTTTAGTGCTTAAAACTCGCATTGCCCGGATGAGATAGATAACTCCTGGGGATCAATAAAGCCGGAACGGGTTATACCGCTCCGGCTTTATTGTATTTGCACCGGTGTTTAACCGTTGCAGATTCTACCTGTTGCTGGTCAGTGCGGCAGCAGGGTCAGACCGCTTGGCAGCGCATCGCCAAAGACCCGTTTGGATTCATTTTCATCCAACTCGGTCACTTCCTCTACCAGATGTATCCAGGAGTCTGGCACTTTGCTTTGCTTGAGTTTATCCAGTACCTGATGACGTAAATCATCGGCAATATCCAGTGTCCGGTCTCCGGTCTTGCGGCACATCATCACCGCGGCAAACGCTATCATCGGTTCTTTCAGCCAGTTTTCAGCCAGAAGTTTTGGCAACCATTGCTGGGCCTGCTCACGGGAAACAACGTTATGCGCACTGCCGTACAACAAAGTACGCGCAGCAAGACGACCCACGGCCCACCAGTGGGCAGAGACAAACTGGGTCTGATTCAGCGCTTTGTTGATAAACCAGGTACACAACAGCACCTTGTCCTCAACATCCAGATGTTCCAGTGACGCAGCCAGACGCACCATGGCTTCATAGCCTTTATCCTGTGCTTCTTTTGCGGATTTCGGATTGCGGGCTGCACCAGGATGGAGGTATTTGGCGATATCCGCCAATATTGTTTCCTGTTGTTCTTGATTGAGCCCGCCGGCGATACGGCGCCAGAATACCCACCAGTCGGTCCAACCCTGGTGGTTGGCGAACTGAATACCTTGTTGGTACAGGTTCCAGATTTGATCAACGCGCCAGCTGTCGGTCACGTCACCAAATCCCGGGCGCAGCGTATATCCGGCCAGGCGCAGCCAGTTTTTCTCATGTTGCTCTGAACGGCGGCGACGTTTACGGCCCTGTGCCAGGGTATCAAACACACTGCGCAGTGTGTAAAAATCCCACTCATCACGTTTGCCGAGCAACTTATCGAGATCTTTGCTCAGGGTTTTAATCGCGTTGCCATCGGCACTGCTCTTATTACCGCTGTAGGTCTTTGTGATCAACTGCTGTGCCTGCTCGAGGCGTGGGTTAGTTTTCGGTGTATTATCGTCGCCGTCATGGTTACTGTGGCGAACTTCAAACTCCATCAGCCAGCGCTGCTGTTCGTCTTCGACCGAAACACATTCTATTTTCAGTGTCCCGACCTCTGTCAGCTGACAGGCTAACTGAACTTCCACCCGCTGTTTCTGGTTCGCGTGCAATTGAATGCTTTCGTCACCCTGTAACGTAGTAATGTACGGGGGCAGTGGCTGGAATTTATCCGGATTCACTGCCACCAAAACCCCGTTCTGTACCGCCACGCTGTCCGTCAGCGCATCATGGGTTGAGGTCAGCAGATTAAAACGCACCGGTTTCTCCCAGTGTGAGGGAAAAACGGCGGCTGGTCAGGCGGATTTCCTGACCTTCTTCCGTCCCTTTGGCAAGCAGACAAAGTGCTTTACCCATGTTGTTCTTTTCTTGCAAGTGCAGGAAATAGGAGCGGGCAGAACCGCCGCCGATCTTAAGCTGGGCTCCGCGTCGCGCCTTACCGAAGGCAACGGCTCCCAGCGCGACAGACCAGTCGGGGTGCGGGTTATCCAGTTGAGTTACGACTTCACCACGCCAGTGCTCCAACAGCTGCAACATACGCCCGGTAATCAGCTCGCTGTTAAACACACCACCGTTAAGCAGCACGCCAACCGGGATTGCGGGTGAATGGGTATCGGCCTCACCCAGAGCAGCATAAGAGACGGCCTGATGCTGAGTCAGGAATTCCGCGACATGTTTGCTTATCGCCGGATCGGAAACGTAAGGTAGTCCGAACTCGACTACCGCGCTGCGGCGCTTATCCGGCAACTCGGCAAAATCGGAAATCGGAAAAAATCCGTCCAGAGCAATCTGATGCACTTCTTGCTTGCTTAACGCAATGCTTTTCGTGCCGCCGAGCAGTTTAGAGCCACTGCCCAGCATTGTGATTTTAACTGTTTCCGGTGCGCGGGAGGACAGCAGGTTTTCTTTGGCCTGGCGGGTCTGCTGAATCAATTTAGTCAGTGCAGAAGCCGTCAGTTTTTTGCCCTGATTAAAGCGTGATTCTGCCAGATGGGCCAAAGCCAGATCGAGGTTGTCACCACCAAGCATCAGGTGCTCACCAACACCGATACGATTGAGTGCTAGCTCGCCCTCGACAAATTTGGCTTCAATCAGGCTGAGATCGGTGGTCCCCCCACCGACATCGCATACCAGGATCAGCGGCAGATTGGCCAGCTGCTGTGCGGCAGTTGCTTTGTGGCGCGCGTACCAGTCGTAACAGACCGCCTGAGGCTCCTCAAGCAGGACGATATTATGCAGGCCGGCGAGTTTTGCTGCTTGCAGAGTCAGGTTACGCGCGGTTTCATCAAACGAGGCCGGTACGGTCACGACGACGTCCTGATGCTCGAGGCGGTTACTGGGGTGACGATAATTCCAGGCTTGGCGAATATGATTAAGATAGCTGGCACTGGCAACGACAGGCGATACCTTATCGACATCGCTGGCACCAGCCCATGGCAGGATCTCCTGCTCACGGTCGACAGCCTGATGTGACAGCCAGCTTTTGGCACTGGAAACCTGACGGCCTTCGACTTTAGCACCCAGATCGCGTGCCCATTCGCCGACAATCACGTTGTTGAAATCACCGGCGACCGGTTCGTGTTCCCATGGCAGAGTTTGATCGCTGCCGGCTACCTGGCCCGGTGCCGGATGATAGCGGAAAGAGGGTAACAGCGGTTTACGAACGACTTCACCCGGGCCGATCAGCTGATCAATCGGAAACAGTTCGACTGGCGCATTTTCGAGATCGTCGCTAAGTTCACAAAAAGCCACGACCGTATTGGTGGTGCCTAAATCGATCCCGACAAGAAAACTTGGAGTTGTCATGATTAACCTCGTGTAGACCCGGCACGGTGAAGGCGGACACTCAAGGCAGCCGGCGGGAATACGCTTAACGGCTGACCACTTTCAAGGGCGGGTATGAGATAGATGAACGGCACCCGCAAAGGTGCCGTTTGTCATTATTGCTGCTGAGCGTCGCTACTCTGCGCGTTGCTCTCTTGCGCGTCGTTTCCTTCACGCACATCAAATTCAACGTGCCATTTCTGACCATTGTCAGAGGCGATGGCTTCCAGATACAAGGTACCCAGTTCGGTGACGCGTGATGCCAGAGTTACCGGCACAACTTCGCCTTCGCGGCGTCCTTCGGAAACTGGCAGAGTGACCTGAATTTCAGGCAGCTCTTCAAGCTCTTCCGGTGCCCAGTAATCGAGGTGAGTCCCGGCCACATCTTCGCGACGAGTGGTGGAACCAAAGAACTGGAAGTGGACCGGCTGACCGATCACCAGTCCAAATTCCTGACCTGGTACAGCGGCGCCGGACCCTTCTTCCATCCCGAACGGTGCCACACACAGTGCTTCCATCGGAGGCGCCATGCCCGGAATCGCCGGCATCGCGCTTTCAATACCTACGTAATAAGCCGAGGCAATACCGCCGCGGATACGTACGCCCTGGCCACGACGCACTGCGCCGTAGTACGCCGCGCCACTGGCAACCGCCAAATCAAGGTCCAGACCGGTCAGGCGTTTAGCGTCTGCAGTGCCCGCATCGGCCAGCCATTGGTTGATGGTGCCGAGCAGACGTTGTGCCAGCAGGTCAGATTTCAATACCCCGCCGTTGAACAGAATGGCAGTCGGTTTGATAAACTCGACACTGGCACTGGCTGCCGGCATACCCGGAATACCTGCCATGTTAAACGGTGCGGCTTCTGAATTTGCCTGACCTTGCGCATTGGCTTGTTTGGCCAGGAAACGCGGCGATGTGACGGGTAATACCGGCATCTTGCGCGTACGGCAGACCCATCTGGGTCAGAGCGCCGCGAGAGCGTTGTACCGGATGGTCGGCAACGCTGACCTGAGGGAAGAAGCCGTCAACCAGAGTCTGCTGCACTTCTTGTTTAGTCAGTTCCGTTTTCAGGGTCGACCCCATCAGTTTTGAGCCACGGCTAGGTACCACAATCGGTACAGCCTGCAATTCAGCATCGTTGAGCAGAGCTTCTTTGGCATCACGACACGCGTGTGTCATTGCCTGCACCTGCCACGGTTGCAGCTCTTTGCCTTCCTGAGCCAGTTTCATCTTCAGACGATAGGCCAGCGCCAGATCCATGTTGTCACCGCCAAGCAGGATGTGCTCACCGACCGCGATACGGTTCAGGGTCAGGTTGCCTTCGTCTTCTGTGACTTCGACCAGCGAAAGGTCAGTGGTACCGCCGCCGATATCGACCACCAGTACGACGTCGCCGACATTGACTTGATCACGCCATTTGTCCTGGCTGTTATCAATCCAACTGTACAGCGCCGCTTGCGGCTCTTCCAGCAGGGTCAGATGGGCGAGGCCGATATTGCGTGCTGCCTCAGCAGTTAAATCTCGCGCCGCCGGGTCAAAAGAGGCCGGTACGGTGATGGTGACGTCCTGGTCAGACAGGTCATGTTGCGGATGCAGGTGATTCCACGCATCTTTCAGATGGGCAAGATACAGCTCTGTTGCGCGTAGCGGCGAAACCTTGGCCACATCTTCCGGGCTCCCCTGTGGCAGGAATGCGTCACGGCGGTTTACTCCGCCATGGCACAACCAGGATTTTGCGCTGGAAACCAGGCGAATCGGTGTTTTGGCACCCAGGTTGCGGGCAATCGCACCGACCAGAGCTTTTGGCTCTTCTGTCCACGGCAGACGGCGGGCATTAGGCGCCATTTCATGCTCATGCGGCTGGTACAAAAATGAACCGAGCTGCATGCGGTTTTCTACTGTGCCTGGTGCGGTCATTTGCGGAATCGCCATCACTTCAACGCGGGCGTCTTCGTTTTGGGTATCGACATAAGACAACACGCAGTGCGTGGTCCCCAGGTCAATACCAACACTGTATTTTGGTGCTTGTGAGGCTTGATTATGTTCCATTACAGCTCCACCTCTGCCGGTGCAATGATTGAAGCATCGTAGTTTTGCGCCAGTTTTGGCAGGCTCATCGCGTCGGCTTTCCAGCCTTTGTGAACCAGAGTACCGGTAAATGGTGCATTGCCGGTAACATTGCCGGTCAGACGAACTTCTTGTGGGTTGAAGCCTTCAGCGATAGTTATGCGTGACTCTTCTTCTTCACTACGAACAGGTGACAAGGTCACGTATTCTTTCAGTACTTTTTGGCCGCCAGAGTGGATCACGCGAGCTGCAGCGCCCACTTCTTCATCAGAGAAGCTGGTAACGTCTTCTTGAAGGAAATCGATCAGGCGAGCTTCCTGCTGGAACAGAGAGAGCAGCTGCATGGCCGAATCGGTAGACGCAGTAGCCAGTTTGGACTCGACCTCAACCACTTTCTCAACCACTTTTTCAACTTCAACCACTTTCTCTACTTCGACAATCTTTTCGACTGGTTTCTCGACTTCAACGATCTTCTCAACCGGTTTTTCAACCACTTTTTCAATCACTTTAGACTTGCGTGCTACCGCCACAATTAACAGCAAAACGCTTGTGGCAGTTAAACCAGCATGAAGCATATCGAAGGTCGTTGGAATCATATTTAAATCGAAGTTCATGATGAAATCTCTGTAGATGTGTATAGGCAATGAACGATTGCAATATTCATTGCACAGAATAGTCAGAATTTAGTAAAAAATAAGGGCGGATATTACCATATTCAAGGGATAAGGCTTGCACAAAAGCCGGAATCTCCGTTTCCTCCCGGTTTGATGGCTTAAATTTTAACCAAAACTTATGCTCAAAGCGATGCTAATTGCGACACGCTAAGGCTTGGATGTTCCTCCATAGCTTTAACGCAACGTTGTGATGACCCATTTTAGGTCACTGTGCGGGAGCGTATCGACCGGAAAGATGATCTATTGGCCACCAAGTTGGTATAAAAACTCGCCATGAGCGGCTGCCGGGCTCTCAATTGCAGATTAAATTGCCGATTGAGCGTCGAGTTTTACCTCAGACTTGGGTAACATAGCGCGCTTTGAATTTTCGACTGGGGACTAGATGTGGCAATGAACTATAACCGTGTAGTGTGCTTCGATTTGGAAATGTGCTGTTGGAATGAAAACGGAGTCGGTACAACGGGTGAGATCATTGAAGTCGGTTTGGCTGAAATCGATTTGACTGCCGGTGAAATTGTGAAACGCGCGCAGTATTACGTCAAACCTGAGCACGACGAAGTGTCGTTATTTTGTGTCGAACTGACCGGAATTACCCCGCGTAAAATTGAAAAGCAGGGACGTCCTCTGGCGGCTGTAATCCAGTCGATGGTGAAAAATTTCGGCGGCACCAACAAGATCTATGCTTCCTGGGGCCGGGATGATCAGATTTTGATCAACGAGTGCCGTGCAAAAGGCATTGAAGTTCCGTTTAAGGAATTTGTCAATCTGGCAACCTTGTACCGGATGCAGAATCGTCTTAAAGACAAACGCATTGGTCACCGCGCTGCGCAGGAAGCGAAAGGCATTGAATGGGAAGGGCGCCAGCACTCCGGTTACGTTGATGCTTATAATCTGGCCAAGCTGGCCTTAGTCATGCTGTAACCCGTTTCTTGGCCATGCTTGTTCCTGTGTAACCAGGCTTTCATGCATTTGTCATTGCATTGTCATAGCTGGCCGCTAAGGTGATTACAGTTAGTTCAGGCTGACAACGTTATTTGGTTTGATGGGCATCAACCGATACACAAAATAGAAAGCTCAAAAGCGCAGTGCTTCGGCACTGCGCTTTTTTATCAGGGCTGAGTCATCCGCTTACTCGCCGGTTACTATCAGCTTGGCTCGAATAAACTGGCTGTGATCAACGTACAGCAGTTCAGCCGCTTTGCGAATGACCGCATCTTCTAACGGGTCGATTTCTCCATCGGCATGCGCCACTTCCCACATCGCTTTGATCAATTCAAAACGCGTATCCTGAGTCAGTTCACGTAATTGAGAGGTAAAGTCATACAGCGATGCCGAGTGGCTAATCTGCTCGTCCGCACGGGTCAAAAGTTGCTGTGCTTCTTCCTGATCTAAATCGAGTAAACGTTTTAACAACGTCAGTTTGGCTTGCTGCTCTTGTTCGTCAATTTGATGATCGGCACCGGCCACTTCACTCAGCAGGCAGGCAATCGCCAGATTCGGGCTGGTTTTCTGCTGGCTGAGATCCTGCCCTTCGAGCAGTTGTTTGAACATGGATGTGATCGCATTAAACATAGTGAAGCCTTTTATCTTGCTGTGATTTGATGATGGTGGTTCGAGTCTGACTATCTGAGTCTTGATGATTTGACCATAAAACACCTGATTTTCTTTCTCAACCTTCAACATTGAGTACGTACTTCAACATTGGGTTCGTACATTTTTTGTCCGTAAACCTTTCTCCATAAACTTTTGTACGTAAACCGTCGTGCCTGGAGATGGGTTGATGAGCACATAAGTTATTTTTGACGGCCTTTGGTCGGTACAAACTCAATTGATTCGCCGCTGCTGGTCAGGATAGAGACCAAACTCGGTTTGCCACTTTCATCTAGTTTGAGTTCCCCGAGGGCTGCTGAGTTCACTAATCGTTTGATTTTTTCTGTACTTGGCGCTCGCTTCCTGATTTTGAGACGTTTACGTTTGGTGAGCCAGTTCAGCGGTGAGCGCGGACTGTACAGTACGCGGTCCATCGTGTCACAAAACGACAGTAAGGGTTCCGGGAATTGGTTTTTAATACCGCTGCAGGTGATTTGGAAAATATTCGGGCTCGATTTGCGTGAGCGCAGCTGGATATCATACGCAAACGAATAGTGCACATCACCGGACAAAATGACGTAATTGGATGGTGTTTTGGTGTGGGTAAAAATACTCACCAGTGTATTGGCACTGCCCGGGTGCGCCATCCAGTTTTCGGCGTCAATCACCAATGGTTTACCCAGCCAGGTCATCAGCCTTTGCAGCGCCTCGATGAATTTCACCCCGAACATGGGGGCGGCGGAGACAATAATCACTTTTTCTTCATCGAGCAGCGCCTGCTGAAATTCCATCATGGCTTCCCAGTCCATTAGGCCGGAAGGCTTGTTCATGCGCGACTCCGAGCGCCAGCGACGGGTGCGGGTATCCAGCACCACCATTTTGGGTGTGGTGTCGGTGGTGTAGTGCCATTTTTCGAACGGATAGAGATGATCAATCCACTCATCCTGATGCCGGCTGTCCGGCTGGGCACAATACTTCTGTGCCAGTTGACGGAATTCGTCATTAAAATTATCCGGTTCGTTGCCCCAGCCCTGGAACAGCCAGTAACTGATCAGCGCGTTACCGATAATGCGTTTGGAAAACGCATTGCTGTAGGCCGCTTGCTCCCAGCCGACGGTCAGATTCCAGTCATCCGTGACATCATGATCATCAAAGATCATGTAGGTTGGAATGTGTGCCAGCAATCGCCTGGTATGTGTCAGTCCAGCATAGAAAACCCGGATATTTTTCAGTTCGTATTGCCATTCCTGTTGTTTGTCGGCCGGAATCTGATGCTCCGTCTCGGCCAGTTGCAGCCGTGAGCCCTCATCAAAATCGATGTCCTGCCATAACACCGGTGACCAGGTCAGCAGATACATGGCAAAGAACTCGGCCAGGCTAATCAGGTGATTATCGTTATCGGTAGAGCTGAAAATTGGGGTGGGCTTACGTGGCAGCACCCGGTCAAAAAAGCGCTGTTCGCCGATCGAATGGGGCAGCAGCTTATCGCGCTGGTAGAAACAGTGTGGATGCTGATAAAGCTCATGACTGTCTTTAACGGGTGCGTTACCATCTTTAACCGATGACGGCTCAAAGCTCTCGTGATAAAGACCCAGCCGCTCAATGACGCTGTGCACCGCGAAAAGGGTCGGTCCGGCGACGTGATCGGCGTAGATTTGATCGCCGCTCATCATCAGTAAATGAGGACGCTCCTCAGGTAACTGCGCGGCAACTTTTTCATCGGCGACAATCAGGGCGTCTTTGGCGAAGTGATGCGGGTTGCGGCATGAGCCGTGCAGCACATAATCAGCCTGACCACTCAGCCACAAAGTAAAGCGGGTTTCATCGTCATAAAGCAGCTCGGCACACAGTTTCGCTGAGCTGACCGTCCGGCGTGGTGATGTCGTACTGGTATTTGGCCGGTACGTTAAAATCGTGTCGGATGTGGAGAAGAGTGACCCATGCATGAGCGCCGATTTGATAACTGTCGCCGGAAGTCAGCGAGTGGGAGAGTACAGAGCTCGCGCGCTCATCGTAAAGTTGCAGTTCGCCCTCGGGCGCCTGACTGGTGGCAAGCCAGATAACCAGCTCTTTTGCAGTCGCTTTTCTGACGATGGGGCCTGCCAGGACAAAGGGTAAGCGGCGATGATGGTATCGGGTCAAATCCGGCTCCTAAAGCTCTTTTTGCAACTGTTCCTCTTGCAATGTCCCCAGCATTTCGATGAATTCCGAGCTAGTACGTTCATGCGCGACCAGAAGCAAGCCTAACATTGCCTCTATTCTATCGTGCTGTGAACTATCTTCCTGTAAAAGCTGTGTAATTTGTTCGCGGATCAAGTCGATTTCATGCTCGACAAATCCGCGTCCTTCCTCGTCACCCTGACCTTCTTCCGGCGCATTATCAAACTCCAGAAACAGCAGCTTTTGATCCAGCTGTGCCGCCACTAATTGTTCAGGCAGCCAAACTTCTCCCATCACGATATCGGGGTCGCAGTCTGCGGGTAAGGCGTCTAACAGGGCTTTGAATTCAGATACTTTCACAGTGTTGTCAGTTGAAAAATGTGTTTAGGTACTATTTTAGCGGCCAATTTGCTTGAAAACTAAGAGTTATTTTCATCAGTTGTACAATAACTGAGTGATTGAGCGTAAATAGTGAGAAAAAGCAGAGTGAATCGGCAGCATTAACCCGGTTTGTCCGGAGGCAGAATTCGAAAGCTGGAAACGGAGAAATAAAAAGGCAGCGTATGACTACGCTGCCTTTTAGTCGGTCAAGTGAATAGTTTCTTGGGCTTCACTTTTCCTTATGCGCCTGAATGCGAGGTATTCTACCTGAAGTATTCAGGCGCCGGTGCTCGGCCAAATGGCCGGGCAAAAATTACAGAGCCTTAAAATTACAGGTCCTAAAATTACAGAGCAATGGCGTCCAGTTGAGATTTCGCTGATTCGATGCCTTTTGCTGCCGGCTCTTCACCCATGTTCAGCGCTTCTGCGTACACGAATTCAACTTCGCTGATACCAACAAAACCCAGAACTGTTTTCAGGTAAGGTGTTACTACGTCAGTCGCTGAATCTTTATGGATGCCGCCACGAGTGGTGATAACCACTGCTTTTTTGTTTTCGAACAGACCAACGACACCTGATTCAGTGTATTTGAATGTTACGCCGGCACGAGCAATCAGGTCGATCCAGTTCTTCAGCTGAGTCGGGATAGTGAAGTTATACATTGGCGCGGCAATAACCAGAGTGTCCGCTGCGTTCACTTCTGCGATTAACGCATTAGAAAGAGCAACGATAGCTTGTTGATCGTCAGACAGATCTTCTGTAGAGCGCAGAGCGGTTGCTACTGAGAAGTCCAGTACAGGCAGAGGTTCAGCAGCCAGGTCACGGACAGTCAGTTCGTTTTGGTCAAACTTGGTCAGGTAAGCATCAAGCAGTTTGCTTGATTGAGAATATTCGCCAAGGATGCTGGATTTGAGTGCAAGTACACGAGACATAAGAAGTTCCTTAATTGGAGGTAACACATCAGAGACGCCATAGTAATGAGAAGCCCGCCACATCTTAAGTAGGTGGTTTTGCTGAAGTCATTCGAAAAATTTGAACGAGTGCAAATGCCTGCGTCGGCAAAACTCTGTGATACAATCCGCGCAGTTTTAAGTGAAAAATGAATAGGACCTGCTTTGACTCAGTCACAGCCCAATACAGAAAAGAACGCGGTTGCGAAGTCTAATAATGCGCAATCGCTGAAAAAGGCATTGAATCAGTGCCTTATTAAAGACCGTTTTCGCTTCAATAAACGTATTTCCGGTGCCAGTAAGATTAAAAATGAACAGGCACGAGATGCGGTCTTTGACGAAATTGCCCTGGATATTGCCCAGTCGATGATGGTGGTGCAGCAGCGCAGCGCATATAAAGTAAAAATCGACTATCCCGAAATTCTGCCGGTCAGCCAGAAACGTGAAGATATCGCCAAAGCGATTGAACAGCACCAGGTGGTGATTGTCGCCGGTGAAACCGGTTCAGGTAAAACCACTCAGCTGCCGAAAATTTGTGCTGAGCTGGGGCGCGGTAAATTTGGCCTGATCGGCCACACCCAGCCACGACGTCTGGCTGCTCGCTCGGTGGCGAATCGTATCGCCGAAGAGATGGAAACCGAGCTGGGTGGCTTTGTCGGTTATAAGGTGCGATTTAACGACCAGATCTCTGATGATACGCAAATCAAACTGATGACGGACGGTATTCTGCTGGCGGAAATCCAGCACGACCGTTTTCTCAATCAGTATGACACCATCATTATCGATGAGGCGCACGAAACGCAGCCTCAATATCGATTTTATTTTGGGTTACCTCAAAGAGCTTCTGCCGCGTCGCCCTGATCTGAAAGTTATTATTACCTCGGCGACCATCGATCCTGAGCGTTTTTCTAACCACTTCAGTGGTGCGCCTATCATCGAAGTCTCCGGCCGGACCTATCCGGTGGAAACCCGTTACCGCCCGCTGGCCGGCGAAGATGAAAGCGATCGTGACCAGCTGCAAGGCATTTTCGAGGCGGTGGATGAACTGTGCGATGAAGGCCTGGGCGATATCCTGATCTTCATGAACGGTGAACGAGAAATTCGCGATACTGCTGATGCACTGAGCAAACGTAAGCTGCGCGACACCGAAATTGTCCCGCTGTATGCCCGTTTATCCGCGGGTGAACAGAACAAGATTTTCCAGCCCCACGCCGGACGTCGTATTGTGCTGGCGACCAACGTGGCGGAAACGTCACTGACGGTACCGGGCATCAAATACGTGATTGACCCGGGGACGGCAAGAATCAGCCGCTACAGTTACCGCACTAAGGTACAGCGCTTGCCGATCGAGCCGATCTCCCAAGCCAGCGCCAACCAGCGTAAAGGTCGTTGTGGCCGTGTCGAAGAGGGGATCTGTATTCGCCTCTATTCGGAGGACGATTTCCTGTCCCGTCCGGAGTTTACCGATCCGGAAATTCTGCGCACCAACCTGGCGTCCGTCATTCTGCAGATGACCGCATTGGGTCTGGGTGACATTGAAGCGTTCCCGTTTGTGGAAGCGCCGGATAAACGTAACATCCAGGATGGTGTACGTCTGCTTGAAGAGCTGGGCGCGATTAATGATAAAGCCCAGGATCCGAAAAAACGTCTGACTGAGATCGGTCGTAAACTGGCTCGTCTGCCGATTGACCCGCGCCTGGCCCGTATGGTGATTGAAGCGCCGCGTTTTGGCTGTCTGAAAGAAGTGATGGTGATTGCATCCGGTTTGTCGATTCAGGATCCGCGTGAGCGTCCTAGTGACAAACAGCAATCGGCCGATGACAAGCATCGCCGTTTCTTCCACGAAGAATCGGATTTTCTGACTCTGGTTAATCTGTGGGAACACATTAAGAAAGAGCAGAAAGCACACAGCAGCAATCAGTTCCGTCGTCAGTGTAAGCAGGATTACCTCAATTATCTGCGTATTCGTGAATGGCAGGATGTTTATTTCCAGCTTCATCAGTCGATGCGCGAGATGGACTTCAAACTGAATGATGAACCGGCCAGCTATCAGGGCGTACACAGTGCGATTCTGGTGGGCTTGCTGTCTCACATCGGTATGAAAGATCAGGAGAAAAACGAATATCAGGGCGCGCGTAACGCTCGCTTTAATATTTTCCCGGCCTCCGGTCTGTTTAAGAAGCAGCCGAAGTGGGTTATGTCGGCCGAACTGGTGGAAACGTCCAAGCTGTGGGCACGCATGGTGGCCAAGATCCAACCAGAATGGATTGAGCCGCTGGCTAAGCACCTGATTAAACGCAGCTACAGCGAGCCGCACTGGTCGAAGAAGCGCGCAGCGGTGATGGCGTACGAAAAAGTGATGTTGTACGGAATTCCGATCGTGCCTAAGCGTCTGGTGAACTACGGTAACATTGATGCGCCGCTGAGCCGCGAGATCTTTATTCGCAGTGCGCTGGTGGAGGGGGAATGGGAAACCAAACATGCCTTCTTTAAGCAAAACCGCGCCTTGTTACAGGAAGTGGAAGAGCTGGAGCATAAATCACGTCGTCGCGATATTCTGGTTGATGATGAAGAGCTGTTTCAGTTCTACGACCAACGGGTCGATACCGAAGTTGTGTCAGGACGTCATTTTGACACCTGGTGGAAACAGGCAGGCAAAGCAAAACCGGATCTGCTCAACTTTGAAAAAGAGATGCTGTTTAAAGGCGATGCCAGCCACATTACTGAGCTGGATTATCCTAATTTCTGGCATCAGAAACGGCATCAAGCTCAAGCTGAGTTATCAGTTTGAGCCGGGCGAAAATAGTGACGGTGTCACGGTACATATTCCGTTGCCGATCCTGAATCAGATTGAACCGGAAGGGTTCGACTGGCAGATCCCGGGGCTGCGTCATGAACTGGTCATGAGCCTTATTAAGTCATTGCCGAAATCACTGCGCAAAAACTTTGTGCCGGCGCCTAACTATGCCGACGCCTTTTTGGCGCGGGCTAAAGCGATGGAAGGGCCGTTATTGGGCGCTCTGGAACGCGAACTGCGTCGTATGACTGGTGTGGAAGTACTGCGTGAAGACTGGAACTGGGAGCAAGTGCCGCAACACCTGCGCATGACGTTCCGTGCTGTTGACCATCGCAACCGTAAACTGAAAGAGCACCAGGATCTGCATGAGCTGAAAGAGAGCCTGAAAGAGAAGGTGCAGGAAACGCTGTCGCAAGTGGCCGACGACGATATTGAGCAGAAAGATCTGCACACTTGGTCGTTCGGTGAACTGCCACGCGTCTATCAGCAAAAACGTGGCGGCTTTGAAGTGAAAGCTTACCCGGCGCTGGTCGACAACAAAGACAGTGTCGAGATCAAGCTGTTTGAAACGGAGCAGGAGCAGCACAATGCGATGCGTGAAGGTCAGCGCCGCCTGATCCTTCTCAACGTGCCGTCACCGATTAAGTATCTGCATGCGAACTTACCGAACAAGTCCAAGCTTGGCTTGTACTTTAACCCGTACGGTAAGGTGATGGACCTGATCGATGACTGTATTGCCTGTGGTATTGATAAGCTGATTGAGCAGCGTGGTGGTATGGCGTGGCAGCCGGAAGAGTTTGAAGCGCTGAAAGAGTTTCGTCCGTGCCGAGCTGGGCGATACCGTTGTCGATATTGCGCAGCAGGTCGAGACCATCCTTACCACGGCGTACAACATCAATAAGCGTCTGAAAGGCAAAATTGACTTTACCATGGCGTTTGCGCTGTCTGACATCAAAGCGCAAATTGAAGGGCTTATCTTTAAAGGGTTCGCCACTGAATGTGGCTGGCAACGTCTGCCGGATATTCTGCGTTACATGAAAGCCATTGAACGCCGGATGGAGAAACTGCCGATTGATCCGAATAAAGACCGCCTGCATATGCTGAAGATTGAATCGGTGACTCAGGATTACAAAGAGCTGCTCAATAAGATTCCAAAAGGTGTGGCGATTCCGGATAACGTGAAGGAAATTCGCTGGATGCTGGAAGAGCTGCGGGTCAGTTTCTTTGCTCAACAATTAGGCACGCCGTATCCGGTTTCTGATAAACGGGTCAAAAATGCCATTGATGCTTGCTAAAAGTTGTTGAAAGCCGGGCATATTATTTGCATAGATTATCAGTATCACTATAATTTGGCGCAACGTGGCAATGAATCACCGCAGGGAGCATTGCCTAATAACAATGAGAAGGTTAATCATGAAAAAGACTTTACTGGCACTTGCTTTACTGGGTGCATCTTCAACAGCGCTGGCTGACTCTTGGATCTACGGCGGTGCTTCTGTGGGTCAGGCCGAATATAAAGGCGATGAAAGTACGTCTTACAACATCCACGTTGGTACCGGCATCCTGCCAATCGTTGGTCTGGAAGCGGGTTACACCGATTTTGGCGACTTCGATGTTGACGGCAACAGCTTTGATGCCTCAACGGTGTATGTTGCTCTGAAACCAAGCATCGATTTCGGCCCTCTGCACGTTTATGCGCGTGGCGGTCTGCATCGTTGGGAAACAGAAGTGAATGGCAACAAAGATGACGATATCGATATCATGTACGGTGTTGGCGCTGAATATTTCCTTATGGGGCCAGTTTCAGTCGGTGCCAGCTACCACAAATATGATGTGGATAACGGCAGCATCGACACGTTCAGCCTGAACGCCACCTTCCACTTCCTGTAAGAAGTACTGCTTTGAAAAACCAGCCTGTGATGGCTGGTTTTTTTATAGCTGAATATTGGGCGATATGAGGTGAAACGGTACTTTGAGTAAAACTGGTAATTTTACCCCGAGTTCTGAATCGCTTAAAATGCGGCCTTTGTATAAAAGGCTCGCTTTCAGTCTGCGCTGCTATTTGTCACGCGGCGTTGTGAAGCGAGAAGGACAAGCCAAATCTTTATGAAAAAAACCGATAAGAAGCTAGACAACGCACTGCGTATTGCCCTGACTGATGCTTGTGAAAGCCTCAAACAAAGCCATCAAGGCTTTGAGTGGTTGACTCACTTAGTCAACTACGCTGATTTTCCGCGTTCACTGACAATTATCTGCGTATTCGATACCAATCAGCACTTAAATGACGCTGACAAAGCCAGTCTGTTGCAGGTGCTGAAAAGTGAGTTAGCCGCCATCAAGGTTCAAGTCAAAGATATTGCCAAACAAGTACGGTTCGACAGCGAAGAGAATTGCCGCCTTCAACACGGCGGTAAGTGGAATAAGCGGTTGGGGTGATTCAGCCGACGTATGCTCTGACGAAAAATACATGACTCGGGTAACCGATATCGAGTTACCCGAGTCGCTTGGCTTTAGCCCAGATAACGCTGGGTCAGGTGAGTGCGGAAATGCTCGGCATTCAGGGTCTCACCGGTTGCTTGCTTCACCAGTTCATCGGTAGTCAGTGTGCTGCCCTTGCTCCAGATATTATCAGACAGCCAGGAAAAGACTGGAGTCAGATCGCCGCTATGAATCGTAGCATCAACGTCCACGGCTTGTTTCATTGCGGCCATAAACTGCGCCGCGTACATCGCGCCCAGGGTATAACTCGGGAAGTAACCAAATGCGCCGTCTGTCCAGTGGATGTCCTGCATACAGCCGTTTTTGTAGTTGCCCTTGGTACTCAGGCCAAGCGAGGCACGCATCTTTTCATCCCATAGCTCCGGCACATCGGTGTGTTGGATATTGCCGTTCATCAGATCACGCTCTATTTCGTAGCGTAAAATGACATGCGCCGGGTAGGTGAGTTCATCGGCGTCAACGCGGATAAAGTCTTTCTTCACCCGGGTATACAGTTTTTGAATATTCGCAACCTGGAATACGCGGTCATTGTGAGCTGCAAAATGCTCGGCAGACAAGTTGGCCAGATGATCAATAAAGGCTGGCGTACGGCCCAGCTGCATTTCAAAAAACAGCGACTGGGATTCATGGATCCCCATTGAGCGTGCTTCACCGGCTGGCGTTCCCGCTAAGTGACGCGGTAACCCTTGTTCATAACGTGCGTGGCCGGTTTCATGGACGATCCCCATCAGTGACTGAATGAATTCATCCTGACTGTAACGGGTAGTAATGCGTACATCCGAAGGGACGCCGCCACAAAACGGATGGACACTTTCATCGAGGCGGCCATGGTTAAAATCAAACTGAAGTAGTTTCATCACATCCAGCCCCAGCGCTTTCTGACGCTCAGTCGGGTAGAACCCGTTTGGTTCCAGAACCAGATCGCCGCGCTGCTTTTCAATCGCATCATCGATCATGCCCGGTAACCAGGTTTTTACGTCAGCAAATACGCGATCCAGCGACTCACTGGTGGTTTCCCGGCTCATAAATATCCAACATGGCATCATAAGGTGTTGTACCAGTGGATTCGGCACGAATCTGCGCTTCCTCCTGCGAGAGTTTGACCACTTCGGCCCAGTTTTTCTCAAAACCTTGCCAGTCATTTTCTTTACGTTGTGTACGCCAGGCGTGCTCACATTTAGAACCGGCAAGTGATTTAGCTTCGACTAATGCTTCTGGCAACACATTGGCTTGTTGCCACTGGCGTTTCATCTCACGCAGCGTGGCATGTTGTTCCTGATTAAGCGACTCGGTTTCAGCTTCAGCAAACCAATCTTCCAGTTGAGGTTGAGTCATCAGACCGTGAATGTGTACAGACAGTTCAGCCATTGCTTCAGAACGGGCTTTTGCACCCCCGGTCGGCATTACCGCAGCTTGATCCCAGCCGCAAATCGCGGACAGATGATTAAAATGAGAAACCTTTTTGGAATGCTTTACTAACTTATTGAATGCGCTCATAGAAATGGCCTTGTGAGACGAAAATGTGAAGGAAGTGTATCAACGTGCAACAGATTAACAAGTGATTCAGGTCGGTGTTTGACACAGACAAAATTTACCCGCTGAGCAAGAAGTTGCTTAGTTAGGGGCAGTTTATTGCTCTATTGTTATTGGGTTCATTATAACATGCTGATTTTTAAAGGACTCAATTCTGGCATCGACCTTGCTCTTTATTCCTTGAATCGGCACCGCGAGCAGCAATGTGCGGCAGCGAAACCATATTCATGTTCCTGAAAAGATAAGACATGTCTATGAAACTATTATGCTTGTTTATGAATAAGTACTGGCTTTGCACCATCACTTGCTCATGAGCAATAGCTTTTAAACATACCGTAAGCTTTTAAACATATCGTAAGAAAGGAATGAGCAATGCCAACTCCATGTTATATCTCAATTGAAGGTCAAACCCAGGGTCTTATTACTGCAGGCGCATGTACTGCAGATTCAATCGGCGATTCGTTCGTTGAAGGTCATGAAGATGAAATGCTGGTTCAGTACTTCGACCATAACGTAACAGTACCAACTGATCCACAATCTGGCCAACCTTCAGGCCAGCGTGTCCACAAACCATTTACTTTCACCGTGTCGCTCAATAAAGCCGTTCCTCTGCTTTACAACGCACTGGCATCAGGTGAGAAGATGACGACGGTTGAGCTGAAATGGTACCGCACTTCCATCGAAGGTAAGCAAGAGAAATTCTTCACGACGAAACTGGAGAAACGCTTCTATCGTCGATATCCATTGTGAAATGCCTCACTGTCAGGATGCGGCAAAATCAGATTTCACTCAGAATCTGACTGTAGCAATGTCTTACCGCAAGATTACCTGGGATCACGTCAATGCAGGTACTTCTGGTTCTGATGACTGGCGTAAGCCAATCGAAGCGTAAGCTGCGCTCGAATTAAGTGATGACTGAAGAAAGTTGCCCTCACTTGCGGGCAACTTTTGAGCCTTAAGCACAAAGCACACACCCCGAACTGCGCTGTAAATATAGCCGTCGGGTGTTTTGCGTTTAGGGTTTGTAGAATTTTCTCGATGGTTTTTACCCGGTATCAAGGAATGGCAGAATGGCAACATTAAAGTATCAGATTCATATAGAGGGGCTGGAAGAAGACACACTGGTTGTGCGTGCTTTTGACGGACAGGAAACCTTATCGAGTGAGCTGATTAATGGTGAGAGTTGCCATGGTTTTCGTTTTAATCTCGAACTGGCCAGCCGACAATCGAATCTGACCGCGGAGATGATTGTTGACCAGAATGCCGAGCTGCGAATGTATCGGGACGGAGAGTTGGTGCAGCGGGTCAATGGTATTGTGCGTGATTTCACCCAGGGCGATACCGGACATCATCATAGTTTTTATGGATTGACCCTGGTTCCGGCACTGGAACGGCTTTCTTTACGCCATAACAGTCGTATTTTCCAGCTGCAGACCGTGCCTGAGATCTTGTCAGTATTATTACAGGAAATGGGCATCAATGATTATGCCTTCGCTTTGACCCGCGAATGCAGCCAGCGCGAGTTCTGTGTTCAGTATCGAGAATCAGACCTCGACTTTTTACTGCGCCTCGCTGCTGAAGAGGGGCTGGTTTACAGCTTCATTCATGAAGAGGGCAAACACACGTTGTTGTTTAGTGACGCAACGGAGAGTCTGGCCAAACTCAATGAGGCGGTTCCGTACAATACTCTGGCTGGTGGCGTGATGGACAGCCCGTATATTTCCGGCTTGAATCAGCACACGCAAAGTGAAGTCAGCCAAGTGATGATGCAGGATTACAGCTTTAAAAAGCCGGCTTATTCGTTTGCGCAAAATGCCAGTGGTACGGAGATGGAATATCAGCAGGCGGGGTATGAGCATTTTGATGCGCCTGGACGCTTCAAAGACGACTCCAACGGTAAAGCATTCAGTCAAATTCGTCTCGAGTACCTGCGCCGCGATGCTCGTGTGGTCAGTGGCAATAGCAATCAACCATTGCTGCGTGCCGGATACCGGTTTGAGCTCGAGGACCATCCGGATGATGCAATGAACCGGGATTGGCTGGTGGTCAGTGTGTGTCATCAGGGAACTCAGCCTCAGGCGCTGGAAGAAGCCTCGGGCTCCGGCGCGACCACGTACACCAACCAGTTTACTCTGATCCCGGGTCATATTACCTGGCGCGCGCGACCAGAGCCTAAACCTCAGGTGGACGGTCCGATGATGGCGATGGTCGTGGGGCCGGAAGGGGAAGAGATCTTCTGTGATGAACACGGCCGGGTAAAATTACATTTCCCGTGGGATCGCTACTCGAATGGCGATGAACACAGTTCATGTTGGGTTCGCGTATCTCAAGGATGGGCAGGCAGCCAATACGGTATGGTGGCGATACCGCGTATCGGCCACGAAGTTATTGTCTCGTTTCTCAATGGTGACCCGGATCAGCCGATTGTGACCGGGCGGACTTACCATGCGACTAATACCGCCCCTTACTTGTTACCGGATCATAAGACTAAAACTATCCTGCGTAGTGAAACGCACCAGGGTGAAGGCTATAACGAACTCAGTTTCGAAGACCAGGCGGGCAGTGAGCAGATTTATCTGCATGCCCAGAAAGATTTTGACGCGATAGTGGAAAACGACAGTACCACTGTGGTGAAGCACGATCAGCATCTGACGGTGGAAAACGATAGCTTCAGCCAGGTCAAAAATAATCAACACTTGACCGTTGGCAATGAACAGCGCGAAGCAGTAACCGGCAACCGAACTTTGATCATCGATGGTTCTTTACACATTAAGGCTGGCAGTGTCTGGGTTAATGATTCAGGCAGTGAAGTTCATATTAAAGCTGGTCAAAAAGTGGTGATTGAAGCGGGCAGTGAAATCACAGTTAAAGCGGGCGGCAGTTTTGTCAAAGTCGATCCGGCAGGTGTTCATCTCTCCGGCGCAGGCGTTAACCTCAACTCAGGCGGCAGCGCTGGCAGTGGCAGCGGATTTAGCGGCGAGGCGGCCACTCTGCCGGTAACGTTAGCTGATGTTGCTGACGGTTAAATCTCTTTGGAGCAAACCCCAGGGAGATAGTGTTTCGTCAGATTTATCAAAAGTGTATTGACGCCCGGTCTTGCAGCCGGGTGTTTTCTTACTGAGCGGTAATCTGTTGCAGACATACATCACGCTTTCCGGTATAAGGTTCTTTCTTGTGACTTTTCAGGGATTGATATGTACATCCAGAACATTGAAGCGTTTCTTATCGCAATAACTATTCTTACTTTAACTCCGGGCCTGGATACGGCATTGGTGATTCGTAATACCTCTCGCGCCGGTATGGTCGACGGATGTGTCACCAGCCTGGGGATTTGTGCCGGCTTGTTCGTGCATGCGACGTTTTCCGCGATCGGAATTTCCGCGATTCTGGCTCAGTCCGCTGAACTGTTTCACATTATGAAAATGATTGGTGCCGCTTATTTAATCTGGCTGGGTATTTCCAGCCTGCGATCACTGATCAAAACCGGGCAGGGCATGAACGTTGCGACGTTGTCACACACCGAACTGAGTGTAAAACGCTCGCTGCGTGAGGGCTTTCTGTCAAATGTACTGAATCCGAAAACTGCGGTGTTCTATCTTGCGTTTCTGCCGCAGTTTATCAATCCGGAACATTCGCCTTTACTGCAGTCTCTGTTGATGGCGGCAATTCACTTTGTGATTGCGATGGTGTGGCAATGCGGTTTGGCGGGCGCGTTAAGTTCAGCCAAGAACCTGCTTAAAAATGCCTCTTTTATGCGCTGGATGGAAGGCACGACCGGTTTGGTTTTGGTAGCACTTGGCGTGAAATTACTGCTGGAAAAAGATGCAGCATAATTTAGCTCTGAGTCAGATATGAAAAAGCGCCCGAACGGGCGCTTTTTTGATCGTTTGCAATCGCATCTTTTACGATGCCGCAGCAGGATTATGATTGCTGTGAGGCGAGTGAAGTTTGCTCTGCGCGGGCATGTCGGGCAAAGAATACCTTGGTTTCTTCAACCACGACGTGACGCAGTGCAATCAGACCGATCAGGTTTGGAATCGCCATCAGCCCGTTTACGATATCGGCAATTACCCAGATCATATCCAGTTTCAGGAACGCGCCTGATGCGACCAGAGCGATAAACACCACTTTGTATGGCAGTACCGCTTTGGTGCCAAAGAGGAAGACGACACAACGCTCACCATAGTAGTTCCAGCCAAGAATGGTCGTGAAAGCAAAAAACATCAGACCAACCGAAACCAGCATCGGGCCGATGGCTTCTGAGTTGAGGCCGACGGCAAACGCATGAGTGGTCATGGCTGCACCGGAGAACTCGCTTTGCCACGCTCCGGTCAGGATCAGAGCCAGGCCGGTCATGGTACAGATAATGATGGTATCGAAGAAGGTACCGGTCATCGAGATCAGCCCCTGTTTTACACAAGAGTCGGTTTTGGCTGCTGCTGCGGCCATTGGGGCACTGCCAAGGCCAGATTCGTTGGAGAAGACTCCACGCGCAATACCGGACTGAATGGCCAGCATGATGCTTGCGCCCAGGAAGCCGCCAGTTGCTGCAGATGAACTGAATGCTGACGTCAGTACCAGTTGCAGAGCGTTTAACAGCTGGTCGGCGTTGGTGACAATCACACTCAGACAGGCGATGACATAAAACACTGCCATAGCTGGTACGACTTTGCCGGCAACGCGGGAAATCGATTTAATACCGCCAATGGTCACAAATGCGACCAGCAGGGTCAGAAACGATAGCGGAGGCCTCGCGGGAGGCGCCAAATGAAATCTCAGTGGCATCGAGAATCGCGTTAACCTGCGGGAAAGTACCGATACCAAAGCACGCCACACCGAGGGCAAACACAGCAAACAGCACCGCCAGTACTTTTGAGCCTACACCGTATTGCAGATAGTACATCGGGCCACCGATCATCTGACCGTTGGCATCGGTTTTGCGGTATTTTACCGCCAGAAGGCATTCTGCGTATTTGGTTGCCATACCGAACAAAGCAGCCAGCCACATCCAGAATAGTGCGCCCGGGCCACCGAGTTTGATTGCCGTTGCGACACCAACGATATTACCGGTGCCGATAGTCGCTGATAAAGCGGTACACAATGCTGCGAAGCTGGACACGTCGCCCTGTGCGGACTGGTTTTTATCACGGCTGAACACCATTTTCAGTGCAGTCGGAAGGTGGCGGAATTGCAACAGGCCCAAACGAAAAGTGAAATAAACGCCGGTACCAACCAGCAGAATAAGTAGAGGCGGGCCCCATACGAAGCTATCAATAGTTTGTAATAATGAAAGAAGGTTGGTCATGTTTTCCCCTTAATAAACAACATCTAAGGAGAAGAGAGAAAGGGCGGATCCCATCGATCAAAATGCAAATAGCCAGTAACAGTACAACTGTCCCGGATAACCTTTCACTCCTCTGTCCTTTTGCCTGAGAGTTTCACTCTGCTTAGTGGATAAGCAGAACTTGCTCCTTCGGCGACCGATTAAACGGTTCTCTCCAGAGGTTCCTCCAACTACAGTCCTCGCTATTCTTCTTTGGGGAAGAATAAAGCACCTGAAAGATTTACTTCTTCGGCGGGTATGTCTGACCTATTTGTTATAAATAGGTTAACAACCTCTCTCCTGCAGTCTTCATTGGAACAATTATCTATATGATTAGATAATTTGCCCGAGAATATTAGCCAAAACAAAGTGTGATGTCATCTACAAATTCAATCGAATGCGTCATTCTTGGTCAAGATGTGCCGGAATAAACTTTTCTCTGACCTTTGATACGCTATAAGTGGTATAAAGAGAAGTGGATAAGGGGGTGAGTTATGATCAGACTGATCACTATCGGAGTATTGATTGCCTTGGCTTTTTTTCTGATTCGCTACGGCACCAGCGAAAAAGCACAGAAAGGAATTGTCGTGACACTGGTCGCTGCTTTGGTAATTTATACGATCTCGGTTGTGGTGACTGAACTCATTCGCTGATGGGGATTTAGGAGTAAAACTTGAACCAAAAACATTCAGACGATAACGACGATGTGGTCGTGATTGAAGAGCGCGACAAACGCAGTTATCTCTATATCGGCATTGCCGCAGTACTGGGCTTGGCTCTGGGCGGATTGGTCGGCTCGTCGCTGACGGCTTCAAAATGGGAAGCCACGTATCAGGCGCTGGAAGCTCAGTACAAACAGGCACAGCAGGACGGCGCAGATCAGAAAGTCCAGGTCGAAGACAACACAGAAAAACTCAACCAGGACTGGCAGGAGAAGTTGCAGGCCGCGCTGGACGAGCAGAGTGAACAAAACAAAGCAGAGCTGAGCAAGTTGCAGAAAGAAGTGACTGAGCTGGAAAAAGTCAATGCTTCGTTGGAAGCGGAGTTGTCTAACCGCAAGCAGGCTCTGGTTAAAGCGGACGAAAAGAACGACAAGTTAAATCGCCAGGCAGATATGCAGGCCACGATGTTTGAACGTTCGCGCGAATTGTTCCAGAAAGAGTTGAAAATTAAACAGGAACTGGAATCTCTGCAAAAAGAGCGTGATGATTTAGTGCCGAAAATCAAAACGCTTAAGAATGATTGTGATGCCTATCTTGAGGGAGCGTCCTGGGATGCGAAATCTGATTCGTGTGATAAGCAGGATGAAGCGAATTCTCGCGTGAGCGAGATTGATCAAATGATTCGTGTACGCCGTATGGATCTGGAACAGATTAAAGCGCTGTCGGAAGAGATTGGCCTCTGATTAATGGCTTCCCTTAACTCAGGGAAGCTGCTTACCAAGTGAAGGGGGATTCAATGCTGAATTGGAAAGATGTAGTGGAGTTAGCCCAGCAGGGGAACCTTGCTCCTTCGCACCGGGTTGAGAAAACGCCACAGCAGTGGCGCGATGAACTGACGGAAGAGCAGTACTATGTAACCAGAGAACATGGTACCGAACGGCCGTTTTCTTCAGACATGTGTGTGCAGTTTGAGCCGGGTATCTATCATTGTGTTTGTTGTCAGACGCTATTGTTTGATTCGGAGACGAAATTTGATTCTCACACCGGCTGGCCATCATTTTCACAGCCAGCGGTAAAGAATGCGATTTCGTATCATATCGACACTCAGCTTGCGACGCCAAGGGTAGAAGTGCGCTGCAACAGTTGTGATGCTCATCTAGGCCATGTATTTCCTGATGGTCCGCCGCCAAGTGGCCTGCGCTATTGCGTCAATGCCGTGGCGATAGAGAAGCAGTCTGATTAGATGCGCAGTGAATTGATGCAGGGTTGATGTTTCATGCAGAGTCATGTGCCATGCTTAGTTAGTGTAAAGCAACGCCAGCCAATAAAAAATCCAGCTCTGAGGCTGGATTTTTTATTGGGCAGCGAGTTAGTCGCGGAAGTTGTTGAACTGGAAAGGATGGTCCAGATCACTACCACGCAGCAGCGCCATTACAGCTTGCAAATCATCACGCTTTTTCCCGGTGACACGAACTTTATCACCTTGAATTGAAGCTTGAACTTTCAGCTTGGCGTCTTTGATCAATTTGACTACTTTTTTCGCCAGGTCAGTCTCGATGCCTTGCTTGAACAGGACATCTTTATACCAGTTTCTTACCAGAATGGACTGACTCTTTCACTTCCATTGAACGTGGATCCACACCGCGTTTAGCCAGGTTACTACGCAGAATATCCATGAGCTGTTGCAGCTGGAAATCACCTTCAGCGGCCAGTTTTACTGTTTCATCTTTCATTTCAAAGCTGGCGTCAACGTTGCGAAAGTCAAAGCGGGTTGCAAGTTCACGATTTGAGTTATCGACCGCGTTACGCAGTTCAACAGTATCGATTTCCGAAACAATATCGAAAGAAGGCATGTTAGTTTTTCCTTAATAAATTAACCGATGCGGCGGATTAGCCGGCACGGCGCACTTTAATAGATTGAGCCAGCATATCAAGCATGTTTGTGGTGTCTTCCCAGCTCAGGCACGGATCGGTAATCGATTGACCATAGGTCAGGTTGTCAAGATCGTCCATTGGCTGGTTGCCTTCCACAATGAAGCTTTCCGCCATCACACCAGCGACCTTATGGCTGCCGGATTCAATTTGCTGACAGATATCTTTGGCTACATCAAGCTGCTTACGATGCTGTTTTTGACAGTTTGCGTGGCTGAAATCAACCACCAGGCGTTGTGGCAGGTCAAATTTAGCCAGTGCTTCACACGCTTCGTCGACTGAATCCGCGTCATAGTTTGTGCCATTATCGCCACCGCGCAGAATCACGTGTCCGTATGGGTTACCGCTGGTGCGGTAGACGGTCATACGACCATTTTTATCCGGCGAGTAGAAGTAATGTGAAGCCTGAGCTGCGCGAATCGCATCAATCGCAATTTTAACGTTACCATTAGTCCCGTTTTTAAAGCCAACCGGGCACGACAGTGCAGAGGCCATTTCACGGTGGATCTGGGATTCTGTGGTGCGGGCACCGATAGCGCCCCAGGTGATAAGATCAGCAATGTACTGGCCGGTAATCATATCCAGAAACTCAGTGGCGGTTGCCAGACCCAGTTTATTGATGTTCAGCAGCAGTTGACGTGCTTTATTTAAGCCGGTTTCCAGTGCGTAGGAGCCGTCCAGGTTTGGATCGGTAATCAGGCCTTTCCAGCCGACAACCGTACGAGGTTTCTCGAAATAGGTGCGCATAACGATAAACAGTTCGTCAGCGTATTGATCCTGAATGGCACTCAGACGTCGCGCATAATCCATCGCCGCTTCGGTGTCGTGTACAGAGCAAGGTCCGACAATCACCATCAGGCGATCATCTTCACCGGAAAGAATGCGTTCAATTTGGCCACGGGAGTTGGCGATACGCTCTGCAACCTCATCCGTAATCGGGTGGGCTTGGCTAAGTTCTGCCGGAGTTGGCATTGGGCCCAGTGCTTGGGTTCTTAATTCATCAGTTTGTAATGGCATAGGATAGCCTGTCCTGTTAGTGCGAGGTAGTAAAGATAACGAATTTAGGGGCCATAATAAACTGTTAAGCGAGATGTGGCGCGGTATTTCCTGTAAAGTGAAAATTTATGCAAAAATAATCAATAAATATTGAGTTTCGGACTTGTTTTTCTGTGGCTCTCTAGGTATTTTCGACATGTACAACATAATGATAAACGGAGCAGTAATGAGTTTAGAACACAACGTAACCATCCATGAGCAGTTGGCTCTGGGAAACACATTGCCAAAGGCAACCGAAACAGGCACCAAGCTCTTATCTGTTTGTCTCTTTATCTGAGCTCATTGCCGAGAGCGTTTTTTATCATCCGGCTCTGGTCACGGGCACTGATAGTTTGTCTGAACTGGAAAAAAGTTCACTCGAAGCCATGCTGGGCGGTAAAAGTATTGCTGAACATTTTGTCGATACTCTGGTGGAAAAAATCAGCGCGGCTATCCAGCCTCATCATCAGTCGCTGCGTGTGTGTCTGAGTTCAGCAGATAGTCATGGCTATCAGGCGCTGCTGGGCGGCAGCCTGGAAACCGACGAAGTGAATCCGGCAATGGGTGTGCGCGGTGTTTCCCGTTACGCATCTCAAGCGTATGCACCGGCGTTTGCACTGGAATGCCAGGTGATCAAGCAGCTGCGCAGCCAGGGGCTGGATATTGAAATTGTCGTGCCTTTTGTGCGCACGCTGAGCGATGCAGCGACTATTATTGACCGTCTGGCGGAGCAGGGCCTGCCGCGCGGCCTGAATGGTCTGAAAGTGCTTTACAGCTGCAGTGTGCCATCCAGTGTGATGGTGGCTGAACGTCTGCTGCAATATTTCGATGGTGTGGTGATTGACTGGGAATCGCTGACTCAGTTTACTCTGGGCCTGGATAAGGACAATGCGGCACTGGCGTACCTGTACAATCCGGACAGCGAATCGGTAACCCTGCTGGCTGATATTGTGTTTAAAGCGGCTCTGCAGGCTAAAAAACCGGTACTGATTGTCACGACAGCACTGGAAACTCACCTCAAGCTACAAAATTACCTGGTTGAAAATAGCCAGGCGGAAGCGATTTTTAACTTCTGATACGCGACCTGAGAAGGTTGCTTAACAAGGGCGGTAAGTAAAGACAGCCGCAATTCAATCAGATGTTCAGTTCGCGCTTGAATGAAGCCAGCCAAATACGGCTGGCTTCTTGTTTTTTAACCGTACAGATTGACAATATTGCGACGCTAAAGTGAACTGGTCTGACAACTAAAGTTATAACGACAAATATAACCACAACGATAAGGTCAGTCCTATGCTTTCTGCTCTCACCAAAGCGAATCTTTATCTTAACTATTTCGGCTTTATGAAAGTGCCGCTCATCTGGTATTGCCGGCCGAAACTGCTCACGCTTGACGATCACTCAGTCATAGTCCGCATCCCGCTTAAACGGCGTAATCGCAATCATCTCAACAGCATGTATTTTGGCGTGCTGGCGGTAGGTGCAGATGTGGCGGGGGGCTTTCTTGCTATGTACAAAGCGCAGCAACGTAAAGTGACAGTGTCACTGGCTTTTAAGGAGGTTGAGGCGAAATTTCTCAAAAGGCCCGAAGCCGATGTCTGCTTTCGCTGCGACGATGGTCCGTTGATTGATGCTATGCTGGACGAAACGCTGGCCAATGGCCAGCGAGTGAATCAGGCGGTAAAAATTACCGCCACTTGTCCATCGCTGCATGGTGATGAAGCGATGGCGGAGTTTCTGGCTGACGTTATCCCTTAAAGCCGTGAAGAGCGGATAACTTTGCTGGCCTCAGGCGAGTAACTATGCTTGTCTCTCTTGCCCGTTAAACCGCGTGCACTGAGCGGGTATGCTGGTGATGCTAACTGAGCTCGATGGTTTCAATATCGACGATTTTGCTTCGGTTTAACACGATTTTCCAGCGATAATAGCGCGGCTTATCTTTGTAGTTACGCTCTTTGACGATCAGATTGATGAGATGACGTTTTTCAACCGACTCACGGCTCACCTGACCGTTGTTTAGCTGATAGATACGGTTGGAGCCTTTATCCATCAAGCGGGTCAAGGTACGCAAGTCGATTAGGATGCTTTCACGTGTGGCTTCATAACCGCTCATAAAATGGGAGGTCGACATCTCGGTCTGCGAGCGGTAGTGGAGGATCTGCTCTTCGCGTTGCACGACCCGCTTTTTGCGAATGTTCTGTATGCTGTCCGGCAATTGTGCCAAGCTTTTGTAGTCGAGCCATTCGTCTTTCTGGCCCACTTCTTTACCTGTGGTCGGGTCGAAATAGCGACGGCGCCATTTAGGTTTTCCTTTACGAATAACGCGCCATAAGATGTCACGTAAATCGTCTTTAAAAATTTCACGTAAAGCATAAATAAACGACATGGCGATGATGAATGAGGCCGTGATTTCACCCCAGTAATCTCGTGCCGTGATTGCCGTAATGGTCACCACAACCATAACCAAACCCGTGGCGATGCCTTTCACCGCACGTTTCATGTTTTTACCCAGCGAGCTGACTTTTTCACGCAGAATAATCGGGTGCTCAATCAGGCGTCGCAGCAGACGCATTTTGTTGCTGAGGCGGGTAATGTCGGTGTCGGCTTTTTCCGAGTTGTAGTGATTAAGTGCCCGGTGAGCCTGTTCTTTTTCCACCAGAGTGATCAGGCGATCTTTAATCGTCTTGTATTCAGAATTGCGACTGAGTTTGGCCACCATAGAGAGAAACTTCTGCTCGGTATACCAGGACAGATAGTTATCAATGTTGGCGTAATAGCGTTTGATGGTTTCTTCGTAAGGAATATTACGGCGTAAACGTTTGAGAATATCGAGCGATAATTCAATTACCGTATCCACTTCATCAGAAGTGACATTGTCACTTGATTCATTGAGCTGGTTGACCGCTTTATCCAGTGCAATCACATACTGATAGGCGAACAAGCTCAGACTGACCCGGTACTGGGTAGAAGAGAGACGGCCGCGTTGTGCCAGACGGCTGTGCACCAGCGGCAACAGAATTTTATTACTGTAGTAGGACCGTTTTTGATGGATGGAACTGTAGAAAAACTCTCCCTCGGACATCACCTCCGGCGTTAAACCTAATTCGCCGGGAATAAACAGATACATATCCAGATCGAGCTTCTTGCTGTCCGACATCTCAGAGGAGATTTTAAGGGTAACGGCATCTTGTTTATCGACAGTGATCAATGAAAACTCCTGAAAAAATTGCTTAATTTTCTCTGTTCAATGGGGGAAAGCATATCAGAGATCACGTATAATCTCTGCAAATTTGATGTGAGACAGTTTTAAATGATTAACGTTGGTCAGACTAATAGTCTAGAAGTTGTAAAAATTGCCGATTTTGGTGTCTTTCTTGATGCTGGTGAATTTGGTACGACTTTATTGCCAAACCGCTTTGCTCCGGAAGGTGTAGAGGTGGGTCACTTTGTTGATGTGTTCCTTTACTTCGATTCCGAGAAACCAGCTGGCTGCGACGACAGAAACACCAATTGCCCAGGTGGGTGAATGGGGCCTGATGAAAATTGAAGGTGTGAACAGCACCGGTGCGTTTGCGGACTGGGGAATTAAAGACAAAGGTCTGCTGATTCCATTCAGTGAGCAGCGCAAACGCTTTACTGCCGGGCAAAACGTTCTGGTGTATGTCTACACAGATAAAGCCTCTGGCCGCATTGTTGGTACGACCAAATTTAACAAGTGGCTGGATAAAACACCGGTGAACTATCAGCGCAACGAGCAGGTTGATCTGATCATCGCTGAGCGTTCAGAACTGGGTTACAAAGCGATTGTCAACGGCGCACATTGGGGTATGGTTTTCCCGTCAGATGTGTTCGGAAAGCTGTTTATCGGTAAGCGCCTGAAAGGTTACATCAAGAATATCCGTGAAGATGGCAAGATTGATCTGGCACTGCAGAAAGTCGGTGTCGCTAAAATGGATGACCTGAGCAGCAAAATTCTTGAAACGCTGGAAAAGAAAGGCGGCTTCCTGCCACTGAGTGATAAATCGACTCCGGAAGCGATTTTCGCGACCTTCCGCACCAGTAAAGGCACTTTCAAGAAAACCATCGGCGGCCTGTTCAAGCAGGGCAAGATCGTGATTGAGAAAGACGGAATTCGTCTGGCTGACTAGACTAATAGTTCCGGCCAAAGTGAATGGCCTGGGATGTCAAAACGCATTAACGGCTGCCTGTATGGCGGCCGTTTTTTATTGCATCACTGGTTTGTTTTGATGAGCCGGCTCGCATAATTTGTTGGGCAGTTTAATCAGCTGCCTGGTTTAAATCAGTTGGCCAGTACACGCAGCCGATCAACTCAATCAGAAAAAAAGAGGCCCGAAACGTAAGGCGTTTGGGCCCAGGGGAATGGCTCCGCAGAGCCTGCGCTAGTTATCGAGTCTGAAACTGCTGAACAAACGTCAGGACTACTTTACGTTAAGTGTAGTACAGACTCAGTTTTTCGCGCTAATACCGCAGAATATTGTGCTGATGTTTACCGGTCAGAATAAGTTTTTATCTCTGACCAGCTCCCGTGGCAGACCATTTTTGACCCGGTTACCGACCCATTTTCCTAAGCCAATCACATCGTTACCGTAACAGACAATGACTTCACCCTGACCACTTTGATTCTCAGGGCGAACATCACGGCCCATATACCATTCACGGGCCTCTGCAGTGGTCAGTTGGACAGACTGGGTTTCATTGCCTGTCGCCAGCGTGGTGGCAACCTGATGCTGCCAGCGATAGCCCTTTTTATGGGCTTCGGCGATTTTAATGCCCATACGGGAAAATCTCAGTTCGCCCAGCATCGGCTCCAGTGCATCCGGGAATAACCACACATCGTTATCGCGCAGCCAGACACTGTTTGCTGTCGGCAGGGTGATACCCAGTGCATCTTGTAGTTGACGGGTGATGTCGGCGCTGACTTTGTTACTTGCTTTCTCAAACGGGAATTTACCCAGGCGTTTTTTAACCGCCGGTGCTTCAACCGCGGCCAGTTTTCTGATCCGAGCCACAAAGAAGCCTTCACAGTCATACACCTGCGGGAAGATATGCAAGAAACCTTCAGCAGTGATGGCTTTGTCGGCGTCGCTGAACAGTTTATCAAGACGCTCAAACTGAACGGCATCACCATAAGTGTTTTTGAGATGCCAGCATACCTGTTGGTTCTCTTCTGTGCTCAGGGTACAGGTGGAATAAACTAGCACACCGCCCGGTTTCAGGGCCTGAAACGCACTCTCTATCAGATCTTTTTGTGTCTCTGCGATCGACAACACCGAGGCTTTGCTCCAGTTTTTCATCGCATCGGCATCTTTACGTATGGTGCCTTCACCTGAACACGGGGCATCAATTAATACGGCACCAAACTGCTCCGGCAGCCAACCCCCAAATACGCGGCCGTCGAAGTTACTTAACGCGGCGTTGCGAATACCACAGCGCTCGATATTAGCGTGCAGTACCTTAACCCGGCTGGCGGAAAATTCATTGGCAACCAATATGCCCTGATTATTCATCAGTGCGGCAATCTGTGTTGTTTTGGAACCTGGTGCTGCAGCCATATCCAGCACTGCATTAAACTCGTCCTGTGCGTCGGTGAACAGCGCTGAAACCGGCATCATAGAGCTGGCTTCCTGAATATAGAACAAGCCGGCCATGTGCTCTGCCGTATTACCGAGCGGAACCACGCTTTCATCGGCTTCAATCCAGAACCCGGTATCACACCAGGGAAACCGGCTCCAGTGACCAGCCTTTTTCCTGTGCACGTTGCACAAAGGAATCCACACTGATTTTCAGCGTGTTCACCCGGATACTTTTGCGCAGCGGGCGTTGACAGGCCGCAACGAAATCCTCCATGTTCAGGGACGGTGGCAGGATCTCGGCGATAGTGGAGAGAAATTCTTCAGGTAATGCGATATTCGAGTGCAAAACAGGGTCTCAGTCTGGAATTTGGAGCCGAATTATATACCTAAGGTGATGCCTGATGCGAGCGTCTGTGAAGATTGCGCTACGCATAAGGACCAGGCGAAGAAAAAGGCAGCGTAATGCTGCCTTTTCGGATTACAAAATGACTTAGCGAATTTTGTCGCAAAATGGTTGAACGAATCGAACCCTAAGGTTTCGGAATGGCGGGGCGCCAGCTGGTCCACTCTTTTTGTGCCTGCGGATAGAGATAGAATGTCTGTCCTTTGCCCGCGGCAGGAGCCAGTTGTTTCTGCTCCGGCGTGGAGAAGGTAATACCACCACGTAACAGGCTGTCCACGGTGCCTGCTTTAATGTCGGCACCCGTCAGACCGATGGAGACATCCAGGCCGGAGGTGTTCCAGAATACGCTGTTTTCCCGTACCAGATAGGCATACTGGGCATCAATTTCAATGGTTGAGATAACCCGATCGGCAAGGTTGCCTAATTTAACTTCGGTTACCCGGCCAACTTCCATTTCCCGGTACAACACCGGCGTACCGACATCAACTGAACCGCGGCTTTCACTCTGCAGCGTAAAGATACGGCCCGGTGGCTGGTAAGGAATTGCGGCCAGCGCAAAGCGTTTGCTTGCCGCTCCCTGACCAGGCTTAACCTCGATCGATTTAGTCAGCAGGTTTTGCAGATTAGATACACCTTTGAGGCCGACTTTGGCCTGTGCAACCCAGAATACTGAGCCGCTGCGGGCAATGTAAGGCGCATAGTCTGGCTGAATACGCGCTTTAAGCACAATATCATCTGAGGCAAAATCCGGAATCACCTGGGTGATTTCACCCACTTGGACGCCGTTGTATTTCAGTGCTGTGCCAACGGAAATACCTGTGTCTCCGCTCGCGGTCAGTTCAATCTTTTCGCCATATTTTTGTGCCTGCTGGTAATCAGGATAGAGCTTCCACAATTTGCCTACTTTATTCTCTATGCCCTTAATATTATCGAAGGCAATGCCGCCTTTTAGCAGGGTCTGCAGAGGCGCGGCTTTAACTTTAATACCGGACAGAGAGGCGTCCATCTCAACACCGGAGCGGTTCCAGAAGACAGTTTGGGAAGTCAGCAGGTGTTTGTACTGATTTTCTATCGTTGCTTCGATCTGCACTCCGTCCCGGGTCAGTTTAAAGTCAGAGACCGCACCGACCTTCATATTGCGGTACAGCAGCGGGCTGCCGGCGCTGACGGGCGGTAGTTCCTGCGCAAACAGCGTCAGTTTTTGCGAACCGGACTGGTTATATTTGGCGATTTCAGCCAGAGAAACGACTTTGATACAGACGATAGCTGTCCTCAATTTTCTCACTGCCTTCGCTGACGAAGCTGATTGAGCCGGTCAGCAGTTGTTTGGCAGGTGGAATTGAGACACTCAGACCGGATTCGGTCAGCTCGGCATTGGCCGAACCGGTGACGTAAAAGCGGCTGCGCGAGCGAATCAGATGTGCATACTGTTCGTCGATCAGCAGAGTGAATTGCACTTTATCTTCGGTTAGCTCAACATCCGTAACCGTTCCCACAGGTACGCCGCGATAGAGTATCTGGGTATTGGTATCAAGGCCAAATGAGCTGTCGGCATACAGGGAAACAGAAATTGATTTTGACTGCTGCTGGTCAAATTCCACCTGATGGATAGCGGTAAACTTACGTGCTCTGGTGCCTTCACCCGGTACCAGAGTCAGGTAGTTGCCTTTGACCAGGTTGGCGAGGTTTTTGACACCGGACAGCGATACTTTTGCCTCTTCCAGGATAAAGTGACTGCCGCTGGTCAGCAGATCGCTGAAGGCTGGCTGAATCGCGGCGGATGCGACAATGTGCTCATCTTTAAGCTGCAGGTTGGTGATCTGGCCAATTTCAATTCCGCGGTACATGATTGGTGAACCGGACGGGTTGATGTTGTTGTTGTCAGGCAGATTGATGGTCACCGGGATCCCGCGGCCGGCCGTCTGCAGATCTTTATAGAGTCTGAACTGGGTATTTTGCTCAACGGGCTCACCGCCGTCCGGTGAATCAACCGCGATAGAGCCGCCAATTAAGGCACTCAGGCTTTCCAGATGGACATCAACGCCATTGAAACCAATTTTGGCTCCGACACCACTGACGTTCCAGAATCGGCTTTCAGAGGTGATGATGTGACGATATTGTTCCTGGATAGACGCCTGGATAATGACGGACTTCGACTGGTCGTCCAACTGGTAGCTGTACACTTCACCAATCGGGATCTTTTTGTAGACGATCTGCGAGCCTACCGAAATGCCGCCTAAATCTGCTGCCCGGAGTGAAACGGTCAGGCCGCTATCGGCGAGTAAATCGGACGGGGCAGAGTCCAGCGCGCGGTACTCATTCGGATGGTCGCCATCGCCCTCGACGTCATTGCCGGGTTGAATGGCGATATAGTTACCGGAAACCAGCGCATCGAGCCCGGAGACACCGGATAAACTCGCGGTTGGTTTCACCAGCCAGAAACGGGTTTCAGAAGAGAGCAGGCGGGTTGCTTCCGGATAAATATCGGCTTCGACGTAGATGTTGGATAAATCTGCCGAAAGCTTGATGTCACGCACCATACCGACTTCCAGACCCTGATAACGAATCGTGGTTCGTCCGGATACCAGCCCCTGGGCATCGGCGAAGTAAATCTGTATTTGGTCTCCGGCATCATGAATGGCTTTCACCACCAGCCAGCCTGCCAAAATCATGGTCAGTATGGGCAGAATCCATAACGGTGATATTCCTTTATTACGACGAATATCTGGTGAGTATGAGGGTTGGGTCGACTGTTCTTTACTCATCTTTAGACTCATTGTTTGAAACTGCGTTTGGGTTATTATCCCAAATTAAGCGCGGATCCAGGCTCTCTGCGGCCAGCATGGTCAGTACCACAACCATACCAAACGCCACAGCGCCGTAACCGGGGGTAAAATTCAACAGCTGTCCGCGATCCACCAGGGTCAGCATAATTGAAATCACAAACAGGTCCATCACGGACCATTTACCTATCCATTTGATAGCGTAGTAGATGGTCATACGCTGGCGGTGAAACACCTGGCGCTTAAAACGGATGGCCAGCAGCAGATAAATCAATCCGACAATTTTTGCCACCGGTACCACGATACTGGCAACGAAAATGATCACCGCAATGCCGATCATGCCGCTGTTAATCAGCGAAGCGACGCCGGAAAATATCGTGTCTTCCAGGCGCTGACCATTGGTCAGCAATATCGAAATCGGAATGATATTGGCCGGAATAATCGCGACCGCTGCCGCAATAACATACGCCCAGGTACGCTCAATGGAACGCGGGCGACGATGGTGCAGGGCATGGTGACAGCGTACACAGTGACTCGATTCACACTGGGACAGATGGCAGTTATGGCAGTGTATCTGTTTATTATGCAGCGGGTATTCAATTTCCGGCTGCCAGGCTTCCCAATAACGACGCACACTGATGCGGCTGATCAGCAATACTGTAAACAGTTGCAGTAATACCAGGCTATATAAAGCCGGGCCGACGAAGATGTCAGAAAAGTCTTTCAGCTTGAAGCAGGAGACTGCGATGCTAATCAGGAAAACATCAATCATAGACCATGATTTCAGATGGTGAATCATCGCCAGCGAATAGCGCAGCAGTTGAAACCAGCGCTTGCGCAGGGCGAGATGAGCCGTGACCACAGAAACCACAAACCAGTAGCGGCGCCAGAGTGCTGCAAAACAGTACCAGCACAGCTAATACACCATAACCTTCTTCAAACATGGCGACGATGCCCGCCGGCAATGAAGCCGGAATCATTACGCCGACCAGGCGGATGCTGATAAAGTCAAACAACTGGGACGGAATAAACAGCAGTAAACAGGTGATGGCAATCGCCAGATTGCCTGATAAAGACGGACTGCCGCCACGATAAAGTTGAGTACCACAGCGCGGACAATAGGCACTGCGGCCATGTTGGATATCCACCACGTCAACTGGTAACTCACAGCCCTGACACAGCCGGATGGTCCGGCTGTCGGTATTATGCTGGGTCAGTGACTTGATTTTCATCGGTCGGTTCCCGACCGTGTGCATCGCTCTGAGTGAACGATGGTGACGGCGTAACATGTTGTAATGCCTTGCAAGTCAGTCTGTTGCTGACCTGCAAGAACGCCGTTTTGACTAAGCTTGTGATTGAATAGAACCATATAGCGTCTGATACAAACCTTCTTGTTCAACCAGTTCTCCATGGGTGCCGGACTGAGTGACATGCCCGTCCTCCAGAACGTAGATAAGATCCGCTTGCTTAACCGCTGACAGGCGATGAGCGACAATCAGGGTTGTCCGGCCTTTCAAAAACTCGGTTAAAGCTTTATGCAGAGCCGCTTCGGTTGCGGTGTCCAGGGCAGAGGTGGCTTCATCAAGAATGACGAATTTCGGATTACTCAGAACCATACGCGCTATTGCGAGACGCTGACGCTGGCCGCCAGAGAGTCGAATACCGTTACGGCCAATCTGAGTATCGAGACCGTGATTGAGTTTGCTGATCACGTCCTGCATCTGGGCGATATCCAGTGCGCGCCACAGCGATAACTCATCATAATCGCTGCCCAGGGTCAGATTATGCCTCAAAGTATCATTAAAAAGTACAGGTTGTTGAATCACGACCGCAATTTGTTCCCGAATAACATCAAAGCTGATGTCATCACAGGTTTCGCCGTTATAACGAATTTCGCCCGAATTTTGCCGGTAGACGCCGATCAGCAGCTGAATCAGAGTCGATTTACCACCGCCGCTGGCACCCACCAGGGCGACTTTTTTACCGGCAGGGATGGTCAGGGTTAAATCGTCGAGCACTTTGTGCTCACCATCATAGGTAAAGTCGACGTGCGAGACAGTCACGTCAACTTCACGCTCTTCGTTGAACGGGTTGACCTTGCTTGGCGGGCGATGTTCTTCTTCGAGTTCAAGCAAATCGTTGATGCGTTTTAAGGCTGCTTTCGCGCTGTACCAGGAAAACTGCACGCCGAGCAGTTCCTGAACCGGGCCGAGCATAAACCACAGATAGCCAAACACCGCAAATATCTGGCCTATTGTCAGGTCGCTGAATACGACCATCAGCATCGCGACCGCACGGAACAGTTCAAAGCCAAGGAGAAACAGCAGGAAGGAGAGGCGACCGGCCGCTTCTGACTGCCAGGCATATTTGTCGGCATGGCGGCGAACGTCATCGGCCTGTTTGGTGAGTTGGGCGAGAAATTCCCGCTCTTTATTGGCCGCTCGAAGCTGGTAAATACCATCCAGGGTTTCAACTAAACGGTTTTGAAAGCGCTCAAACGCCTGGTTCTCGCGTCGTTTAAGGTGTTTTACCTTATTGCCCAGCATACGGGAGAAGTAAATGACGATCGGGTTAACCAGCAGAATAAACAGGCCCAGACGCCATTCGAGCCATAAAAGCACAATAGCAGTACCCAGCACTGTGAGCAGGCTGATCAGGAATTTACTCAGCGTAGTGCCGATAAATTGGTCGATCGTTTCAATATCGGTGATTAAATGTGCGTTTATACCGCCGCTGCCCTTGGTTTCATATTGTTTTATGCTAATCCGCCCCAATTTATCGATCATCTTGCTGCGCATGTGGAACGTGATGGTCTTGGAAACCAGAGTAAACTGGCGGTTTTGCAGTATATTGAGCAGTTGACTGGCCGCGCGCATCAGCACCACCAGCAGCAGGGTAAACATGATGTATCCGGTGGCGGTCTGCCAACCGTCTGGTAAGAATTGGTTCATCAGCTCAATACCGGTCGATGGCTGGTTAAGCAGAACTTCATCCACCATTAAGGGCATAAGCAAAGGAATGGGTACGCTGATTAAAGTTGCGACAATCGCAATCGCATTTGCGTACAACAACTTAGACTTATGTCTTTTCACTTGAGTTATGAGCCAAGAACGGCTAATAGTGTCACTGGTATACGTCATTGTAGTGAGAATGCATCCTATTTATCTGTGGTGTGATTCTACGTAGAACCTTAAATGAAGTCTTTATTTTTCCACCGGAAGTTATTATGAAAATAGAACATTACCACCGCTTAACCAAGCAAGCTGTTGCGTTACTGGAGTCAGAACCAGACCTTATCGCCAACTTGTCGAATTTAAGCGCTTTGCTAAACATGGAACTGGAAGACCTTAACTGGGTAGGCTTCTATATCATGCGTGGCGACGAACTGGTACTTGGTCCGTTCCAGGGCAAGCCAGCTTGTGTTCGTATTCCTGTTGGCCGTGGTGTGTGCGGAACTGCCGTTGAAACTAACACTGTACAACGTGTTTACGATGTTCACGCCTTTGAAGGTCACATTGCTTGTGACGCGGCGAGCAACTCAGAGATTGTAATTCCATTCTCTATTGATGGTAAAGTCGCCGGCGTGCTTGATATTGATAGCCCAAGTATTGGTCGTTTTTCTGAAACTGATGAAGAAGGACTCACGTTTTTGATGACTGAAGTAGAAAAGCTGCTTAATTCACACGCGAACAAGGCATAATTTAGTTTTTGCCTGTGGTTTTTCGTATTCAGGTCACTATAATACCGAAATATTTGAATTTAATGCTTCGCGGACCAGCCGCAATAACCAGGAATCCTCATGGAAAACACTGAAAAGTTAAAAAACAGCAAAGAAGTAATTGCGTACATTGCTGAATGTTTCCCTAAATGCTTTACTTTAGAAGGTGAGGCACAGCCTCTTAAAATTGGTATTTTTCAAGATCTTGCTGATCGTCTCAGCGATGACCCTAAAGTAAGCAAAACTCAACTTCGTGCAGCGTTAAGACAGTACACGTCATCTTGGCGTTACCTGCACGGCGTTAAAGCTGGTGCGGTTCGTGTCGATCTCGATGGTAATGCATGTGGTGAACTAGAAGAGCAACATGTAGAACACGCGAAAGCCGCGTTAGCAGAGAGCAAGGCTCGTGTAGAAGCTCGTCGTAAAGAGCAGGCTAAACAGGCTCGTGATGATGCGAAAGCAAAACCTAAGGCGAAGAAGCCTCAGGCACGTCGCCCTCAGTCTAAAGCACCAAAAGCGGACAAAAAACCAGTAGAGACACGTGCTCTGAATGCTGATGAACTGAATGTCGGTAAAGAAGTGAACGTGAACATGGGTAAAGGCAACATGGCTGCGACCATTGTTGAAATCAATAAGGAAGATGTGCGTGTTCAACTCGGCAACGGCCTGCAAATGGTTGTGAAAGCGGAGCACCTGCGCGCATAAAGGAGAATCTCCTACGCATGAAATGCCGTTCAAAATTAACTCTGATCGCTGCTGGCCTCTGGCTGGCAGCTTCTTCAGCTCAGGCTCTCGAAGCCAAACTCCATAAAGAAGACCTTCCTCTTCTTGCTCCAGAAGTTCAGCATGAAACGGCGAGCAAACGAGTCACATCCAGATTTACTCGTTCTCACTACAAGCATTTCACTCTTGACGATCAGTTTCTCTAAAGCAATTTTTGAACGCTATCTTGAGATGTTGGACTACAACCGCAACTTGTTTACTCAAGCGGATATTGATTCGTTCAAAGACTGGTCAGTCGAACTTGATGACCAGCTGAAAGCGGGCGATAACCAGATCGCGTTTGACTTGTATAACTTATCGATGGAGAAACGCTTTGCGCGTTTTCAGTACGCACTGTCTCTGCTCGATAACGAAATCAAGTTTGATGGCGATGAGTCCATTGAGCTAGATCGCTCGAAAGAGGCGTGGCCGAAAGATCAGGCAGAAATCGACGATTTGTGGCGTAAGCGTGTCAAATACGATGCACTCAATCTGAAACTGGCAGGTAAGACCTGGCCTGAGATCAAAGAGACGCTGGAAAAACGTTATAACAACGCGATTAAACGTCTGACTCAGACCCACAGTGAAGACGTGTTTCAGTTGTACATGAATGCGTTTGCCCGTCAGGTTGATCCGCACACCAGTTATCTTTCACCACGCAATGCAGAGCAGTTCCAGTCAGAGATGAATCTTTCTCTGGAAGGCATAGGCGCTGTGCTGCAAATGACCGATGACTACACAGTGATTCGTTCGCTGGTGGCTGGTGGCCCGGCTTCCAACAGTAAACAGTTGGGTGAAGGTGACCGCATTATCGGTGTCGGTCAGGACGGCGAAGAGATGGTTGACGTCATCGGTTGGCGTCTGGACGATGTGGTGGAGCTTATCAAAGGGCCGAAAGGCACTAAGGTGAAGCTGCAGATTTTGCCGGAAGGTAAAGAAGCAAAAAGTCACGTTGTCACAATTGTTCGAGATAAAATTCGTCTGGAAGACCGTGCGGTGAAATCGAAGATCATCGACAAAGACGGTGAGAAAATCGGGGTGCTTGAAGTTCCGAGTTTCTACGTTGGTCTGTCTCAGGATACGGACAAGTTGATCGCTGAGCTGAAAGAGAAAAATGTGGACGGCATCATCGTCGATTTACGTAATAACGGCGGCGGCGCATTGACCGAAGCAACCGCATTGTCCGGGCTGTTTATCACCAGCGGGCCGGTTGTGCAGGTTCGTGATAGTTACGGCCGGGTCAACGTAAACAGCGATACCGACGGTAAAATCAGCTATAGCGGCCCGATGACGGTTCTGATTAACCGTTACAGCGCGTCCGCTTCTGAGATTTTTGCCGCGGCGATGCAGGATTACGGTCGTGCGATTATCCTGGGTGAAAACTCTTATGGTAAAGGCACGGTGCAACAGCATCGTTCGCTCAATCATATCTATGATTTGTTCGATAAAGAGTTGGGCTACGTTCAGTACACTATTCAGAAGTTCTACCGTATTGATGGCGGTAGTACCCAGAACAAAGGTGTGATTCCGGACATTGCGTTCCCGACCGCTATCGACGCTGCAGATACCGGTGAGAGTGTGGAAGATAACGCGCTGCCATGGGATAGCATTGATCAGGCAAAATACAGCCCGTTACATGATTTCCATAAGCAGATTGAAGCGCTTAATGCACAGCACCAGAAGCGTATCGCGACCGATCGCGAGTTTGGTTTTATCCAACAAGATATCGCTAAGTACAAAGCTGAAAAAGACGATAACAGTTTGTCTTTGAATGAAAAAGTACGTAAGCAGGAGAGTGAACAAGCGGATCAGGAACGCCTTGACCGCATCAACATTCGCCAGAAAGCGATGGGTAAAGCGGAATACAAGAAACTCGAAGATGTGCCAAAGGACTATGAAGCGCCGGATGCATATCTGGACGAATCTGTCTCCATCATGGTAGACATGATTAAAAAGTCTTAATCGACGGTGACAAGAAAATGAAAAGCGGGCTTTCGAGTCCGCTTTTTCTTTGTTGGATCTGCCTGGTTGAACCTGTCTGGCTGAATCGGCCGCATTTGTCTGAGGCAGGCGCTTCTGTATATGCTGCAATCCGCTTTATCTTTTGGCCGTCATAACCTACACAGCCTAATCGTTAAATATTTAGCATTTGCTTTGCCAGCTCCACACCGCTGCCACGCGCTTTATCTATGTTCTGATAGAAAGTGCTGGGTGCGCCAAGCAGTTTGGCATCCGGATGAAGTGCGAGAAAACTCATTTTTTGGTCTTCGCTGCTGAAACCATCCCACTGCTGGTTGATTGCCCGGGCCAAATGAATCACGCCAGCGAGTTTTGGCGAGATCTCCGCATCTCTGGGTTGATCAAAGTTTTCGATTGCATCGACCATCTCTGGCGGAAACTTCCAGCTTTTTGCCAGCCTGGCGCCGAGAGTCGGAGAGCTGACATCGAGTAGTTCTTCCTGCACGCTGTAGATATCTTCGCCGGCAGCGACTCTCTGGTTAATCTGAGCAGCCAACTCCGGAACCAGAGTATGAATCATCAGTTCGCCGATGTTGTGTAAAATACCGGTTGTAAAGGCGAGATTTGGGTCAACACCGACCTTAGAACTCAGTTTGTTGGCGATGACGGCAACTTCAAAAGTATCAAACCAGTACTCTTCAATATTTAATGTGGTGATATGAGGAAATGCACTGGAAAGAAACGGAAGCGATCACCAGTGTTTTGACCGGTTCGGATCCGACTCTGATCACAGCATCATTGACGTTGGAAATGGTTTTATTACCACCAAAATAAGCAGAATTAGCCATGCGCAGCAAACGGGCACTGAGTACCTGATCCATCGACATCTTGCGCGATAGTGTACTGAAATCGATATCGCTTTGATTCACCATATCGAGCAATTCATGCAACAAACTGTTAATGCGTGGTAATTCATTCAGTCTGGAAATTAACGCAACTTGATTCATGGGCAACCGCTCCTTATACATAGGATTTCATGACTATAGTTGACGAATTGCCACAAAGACAAAATCATACGGGTTACCTAATGAATAAAACGGTCGGTAAAGTATTGAATCTGGCTGTTATTGTGATTGATATCAAATAATTTCGCGTTATTACTGTAGCGATCCTAAGCTTAAAGAAAAGTAAATTTTTAAGTGAGGGGAAGCGTGATGAAATGGTTAGCGATAATGATCGCTTGTCTGAGCTTGTTGTTTTCTGGCTCAGCCTTTAGCGTGCGCGATTCAGACACCCGGGATTTAACTCAGTTTGACCAACCGTTTTTGCTCGGTGACTGGTACCTGATTAATCCTAATCCACAGGAATCAAAAGAGAACTACCTGGCCATTCGGCTCAATTTTGAATCTGACTACACTTTTTCGATTGATATCCAGAAGAAAGACTACAGTGTCGACCACTGGGAAGGTCTGTATTCGGCCAGTAACGATACCATTATTCTCGGTCTTAACTCTGACGAACCGCAAGTTTACCAGTATAAAAGCAGTCATAATCTGCTTCATCTGAATGGGGTGCTGTTTACTAAAGCCTTGTCCAACTCTCTGGCCGGGATTTGGTCGAGTACTTCGTTATCCGGTAATGATTTGTCGGCCGGGGACCTGCAAAGTATTGATTTAATTCTCCAGCCAGATTTCGTATTTTTGTTTCGGGCCAGCGGCAGCAACGGGGGTGAAGCTCTCCATCAGGGCGTGTTTTATACGGAAGGTGATCATCTTGTGCTGATGTTTGAAGATGGTGAACACGATACCCAGTTTACCCTGAATCATGATCAACTGACGCTGGAAGTGGAAAATGGCTCTGTCTACGCTGTGCTGGACAGGGTCAGATAAGGTAGCTCTGGAGATACTTTGCTTCGTAATGATGCGGTTAAGCGGACTATACAGGGTTGACTGAACAGGGTTGACTAAGCATAAAGCGAGTGACTAAAAATAAAGCATCCGGACAGCGATTGGCCTGAATAGAACGAGGTATTTGGTGAAAATACCTCGTTTTTGCATTGAGGGGGTTGTTATTGGCGCTGACAAGCCTAAGATCGATATCGTTACGGGCAGTTACACTTGTTTTCAGGGTTGATAGTGCATTGCTTAACCCGCGTTTCTTGCCCCTCAATTAGTCACATCTTATTACGTCAAAAGGATTCCGACCATGGCTCAAAATCCACAGGCCAAATATCGTACCGATTATAAAGAGCCTTCTCATACCATTACTGATATCGCATTGACGTTTGATCTGCATGATACCGCAACGACAGTGACCGCGGTGTCTCAAGTCAAACAAATGGGTCAGACAACGACACTGACACTGGATGGAGAAGGACTGGAATTAAAAGCGCTACAAGTGAATGGCGCTGACTGGCAGGATTACACCTTGCTGGAAGCTGGTTTAGAAATTCGCTCGCTACCGGCGGAATGCGAACTGACGATTGTTACGCTAATCAATCCTGAAGCGAACAGTGCACTGGAGGGTTTGTACAAATCCGGAGGTGCTTTCTGTACTCAGTGTGAAGCCGAAGGTTTCCGCCGTATTACGTATTATCTCGACCGTCCGGACGTGCTGGCTAAATACACCACCACAGTGATAGCAGACCAGGCGCAGTATCCGTTCCTGCTCAGCAATGGTAATAAAATTGCTGAGGGCAGCAGTGACAACGGTCGTCATTGGGTTAAGTGGCAAGATCCGCATCCAAAACCCGCTTACCTGTTTGCGCTTGTGGCCGGTGATTTTGACGTGCTGCGTGACCAGTACACCACCCAGTCCGGTCGCAACGTAGCGCTGGAAATCTTTGTCGACAAAGGTAACCTGGATCGTGCTAATCACGCGATGGTGTCACTCATCAACGCGATGAAATGGGATGAAGAGCGTTTCTGCCTTGAGTACGATCTGGATATCTACATGGTGGTCGCGGTTGACTTCTTTAACATGGGCGCGATGGAGAACAAAGGCCTGAACGTGTTTAACTCTAAATACGTACTGGCTAATGAGCAGACCGCAACCGATACCGATTATCTGGGTATTGAAGCGGTTATCGGCCATGAATATTTCCATAACTGGACTGGTAACCGCGTCACCTGTCGTGACTGGTTCCAGCTCAGCCTGAAAGAAGGTCTGACGGTGTTCCGCGATCAGGAGTTCTCGTCTGATCTTGGCTCACGGGCAGTAAACCGCATTAACAACGTACGTATTATTCGTGGCCCGCAGTTTGCGGAAGACGCCAGCCCGATGTCACATCCGATTCGTCCGGATCAAGTGATTGAAATGAACAACTTCTACACCCTGACTGTTTACGAAAAGGGCAGCGAAGTGATTCGCATGATGCACACCTTGCTGGGTGAGGAAGGCTTCCAGAAAGGGATGAAACTGTACTTTGAACGTCATGACGGTACCGCAGCCACCTGTGAAGATTTCGTCTCGGCGATGGAAGATGCGTCTGGCGTGGACCTCAAGCAATTCCGTTTGTGGTATAGCCAGTCCGGTACACCGGAACTGACGGTCAGCAGTGAGTATGATGCCGCTGCGCAGACTTACACCCTGACGGTAGATCAGGTCACTGAGCCCACTCAGGATCAAAAAGAGAAGCAGCCGCTGCATATTCCATTCGATGTTGAATTGTATGCACAAGATGGCCGTGTTATCCCGTTACAATGTAACGGAAAGCCGGTTGGTCATGTCCTGGATGTGAAACAGGCCAAACAGACCTTTGTGTTTGAAAATGTGCAAGAGCAGCCAATTCCGTCTTTGCTGCGTGAGTTTTCCGCCCCGGTTAAACTGAACTACCAATACAGTGATGACGAGCTGACCTTCCTGATGGTTCACGCCAGCAATGAGTTTGCCCGCTGGGATGCCGGCCAGATGCTGCTGGCGAAATACATTCGCGCTAACGTCGAGCGTGTCCAAAATGGTGACAACGTCACTCTGCCAGAGTCAGTTGTGGATGCGTTCCGTGGTGTTCTGCTCAGTGATGAGCTAGAGCCGGCGTTTGTGGCCGAAATGCTGTCTCTGCCTGGCCATAATGAAGTGTCGGGTTGGTACAAGCGCGTTGATGTTGATGCGATTGCGAACGTACTGAAAGCACTGAAAGTGATTCTGGCAACAGAAATGCAGGATGAGTTCAGCGCGACCTATCATGTACTCAAACAAACAGAGTACTCGATTGAGCATGCCGCGATTGGTCGCCGTGCACTGCGCAATACGTGTCTGGCGTATCTGGCCTTTACTGAGCAGGGTAATACGCTGGCTGAAGCGCAATATCAGCAAGCCAACAACATGACCGATACCATGGCTGCGATGGCCGCCGCCAACAGCGCCGGCCTGGCGTGTCGTGAAACCCTGATGGCGGATTACAGCGCCAAATGGAAACACGATGGTCTGGTGATGGATAAATGGTTTGCGCTGCAAGGTTGTAACCCGGCAGACAACGCGCTTGAAGTGATCAAAGCCACCATGAGCCATGAAGCGTTCAGCATGAAGAACCCGAACCGGATCCGCAGCCTGATTGGCTCGTTCCTTAACATGAACCCGGTGCGTTTCCATGCTAAGAGCGGCGAAGGCTACCGCTTTGCCGGTGAGATTCTGCGTGAAATGAACAGCAGCAATCCGCAGGTCGCTTCACGTCTTATCGACCCGTTACTAAAATTCCGTCGTTATGATGAACAGCGTCAGGCATTAATCAAAGCTGAGCTGGAAGGGTTGAAAGCGATGGATAACCTGGCGCGTGATCTGTACGAGAAGGTCACTAAAGCACTGGAACAGTAAGTAAAGCGCTGGATCAGTCACTAACGCACTGGCTCAGTCATTAACGCACTGAACAGTCAGTGCTATCGCTCAGTCTGGATTAGAAACCAGGCTGTAATGATCTGTGCTGGTTCAGACATGTGAGCTGTGAAAGAGTGGCGCTTCGGTGCCACTCGTTTTTCTAACTTTGTATGTCGTTTTTCTAACTATTTCGTTTTACATACTATTTAGTTTTACTAACTGTGTATGGCATTAAACTGGTTTAGGGTAAACAGTTCCGCGCTAAGTTGTTTGCCGCCAGACTTTGTGGCTATTTATTTGTAATAACTTATTTATTTTTAATAACTTATTTATTGTTAATCACTTGTCTATTGGCAATAACTTATCATTTATCCATTGGTATTCATCGGGCTCTTAACGTGACACACTATTTTTTCTCGCTCAATATTTCCTATCAGGCATTTCTTTCCCACTATTCCGGTGCGGCCAGTCAGGTATTGGTGGTCACCGAACAGGGGCTGCGTCTGCAATTGCCTGCCAGTCGCTTCCGACCATTTCTGAGTCAGATTGGAGTAAAAGGTCGATTTCGTCTGACAACTGACCACAATAACAAGTTCGTAAAGCTAGAAGTTCTGCCATAAAGGATTTTTGTAGTTATTTAAACAGGTACATCAGTCACATTCTCAAACATTTCACCGCGCTCCGGCCCCAAAACCATTAACGTTTTATCAATAAAACTTTTACAATGGTCCATGCATTACCAAGTGTAAGCACTATGCTTACTGCATACCCTACAAGCATATAATTCTAATATCTGGAGTCGCCTATGACCGCGCGTGAAAGTTTAATGCCGGTTCTGCTTGAAAAAGTGTATCAACTGATTCAAGACAAACTTGAGCTTGCTCATCAACCCCTCGTCACCCAACTCGCCCAACATCTCTTCAGTAACGTCGCTCAGGATGACCTTATTGAACGTAACGAATCTGACCTGTATGGTGCTGTTGTCAGCCTGTGGCATCACATCAGTGAACAATCGCCTTCGCAGCGCTCGGTTCGGGTGTTTAACCCGACAGTCAGCAAGCAAGGCTGGCAGTCCACGCATACCATCGTTGAGATTGTGGTACCGGACAGCCCGTTTCTGGTGGATTCGATTAAGATGGCGTTAAGCCGGTTGGAACTGACGGCACACTTGATGCTCAATGGCCCGACTCAAATTGCCCGCAAAGCAGATGGTTCGATTGATAACATCAATCAGGGCGAAGGGCCACTGCAGTCGTTGTTCCACATTGAAGTGGACCGGCTGAGCAGCAAGGAAGAAATGAATGCACTCAAGGATGAGATTCTGACCATTCTGAATGACACCGCTTTGGTGGTTCAGGACTGGAAACCCATGGCGACAAAACTGGAACAGGTGATCCATTCTCTCGAGCAGCAGAAAGATCGTATTCCGGTTGATGCTGACCGTTATGAAGAAACGCTCAAGTTTTTGCGCTGGTTGGGTAACCACAACTTTACCTTTATGGGATACAAAGAGTATGACCTGGTCAATGTAGAAGGTGATACCGAGCTGCGTCCGACTGAAGAAGCGGGCCTGGGCCTGTTTTCTCTGGCCAGTCGGGTGCGCTGCGTGAAGTTGTCCAATTTCCCGGACTCTGCACGTCTGGAAGCGAAAAAGCCGTTTCTTCTGATTCTGACCAAAGGCAACAAACAGTCACGTATTCACCGTCCGGCTTATACCGACTATATCGGCATTAAAAAGTTTGATGACAAAGGCAAGGTGATTGGCGAACACCGCTTTACCGGCCTTTACACCTCAGCCGTGTATAACCAGGCAGTGGAGAGTATTCCTCTGATCCGTGAAAAGGTCGAACGGATACTGGCAGCCAGTGGTTATCGGGTGGGTTTCCTACGCTTACAAAGCACTGCATAATATTCTGGAAAATTACCCGCGTGATGAACTGCTGCAGGCGCGTGAAGAAGAACTGCTTGAAGTGGGGATGGGCGTGGTACAGATGCAGGATCGTGACCTGATCCGTCTGTTTGTGCGTAAAGACCCGTTTGGCCGTTTCTTCAGTTGTATGGTGTATGTGACCAAAGAGCGTTACAACACCGAACTGCGTCGTCAAACGCAGCGTATTCTCAAACATTATTTCGGTTGTCAGCAAGAAGTGGAGTTCACCACTTATTTCTCGGAAAGCCCGCTGGCCCGAACTCATTACATTGTTCGTGTTGATAACAACAACATGAATGTCGATGTGAAGAAAATAGAGCAAAACTTAATGGAAGCATCTACGAGCTGGGATGATCGTCTGTCAGAAGCGATCGTGGCGAACCTGGGTGAAAGCAAAGGTCTGCCTCTGTCGAAACAATACCTGCACGCTTTCCCGCGTTCGTACAAAGAAGACATGATGCCAGGCTCGGCGGTTGCGGATATTGAGACGCTGGAATCTCTGGATGAAGACAACAAGCTTGGCATGTTGTTCTACCGCCCTCAGGAAGAGAGTAAGGATTCTAAAGCGGTCCGCATGAAGCTGTACCATCGTGATGAGCCTATCCACTTATCGGATGTAATGCCGATGCTGGAGAAACCTGGGCCTGCGCGTGATCGGTGAATCGCCGTATGAGATCGTTAAATCGAACGGTCAGACCTACTGGATCCTTGATTTCTCCATGCTGCATAAGAGCGACAAGCAGGTTGATCTGCGTGAAGCGCGTGATCGTTTCCAACAGGCGTTTGCGGCGATCTGGAATGGTAACCTGGAAAATGACGGCTTTAACCGTCTGGTTCTCGGCGCGTCACTGACCGGTCGTGAAGTATCGATTCTGCGCGCCTACGCACGCTATATGCGTCAGGTCGGATTTCCGTTCAGTCAGCAGTACATTGAAGAGACACTCAACCATTATCCGGAGCTGGCCAAAGGGCTGGTGGATCTGTTCCTGCGTCGTTTTGATCCGAAGTTCAAAGGTGCAGCTAAAGGTCAGGCCGACTTAATGACCAAGCTGACCAAACAGCTGGATAACGTCGAAAGCCTGGATGATGACCGTATTCTGCGTCGTTACATGGAAATGATCAGTGCCACGCTGCGCACCAACTATTTCCAGACCGACGAACACAAACAGCCGAAACCGTGGCTGGCGTTGAAAATGAAACCAAGCGAGATCCCGGACATTCCCGCGCCGGTACCTGCGTTTGAAATCTTTGTTTATGCTCCGGACATTGAAGGTGTTCACCTGCGTGGCGGTAAAGTGGCGCGTGGTGGTCTGCGTTGGTCTGATCGTCAGGAAGACTTCCGTACTGAAATTCTTGGTCTGGTGAAAGCGCAGCAGGTTAAGAATACCGTGATTGTTCCGGTGGGAGCAAAAGGCGGTTTCGTCTGTAAGAAACAGTACCTGATGACGACCCGCGATGAGATCTTCGCGGAAGGTCAGCGCTGTTATCAACGCTTTATCCGCGCCTTGCTGGATGTCACCGACAACATTATCGAAGGCGAGTTGATCGCACCGAAGAATGTGGTTCGCCACGATGAAGACGACCCATACTTGGTTGTCGCAGCGGACAAAGGTACAGCGACTTTCTCTGATTTAGCCAACTCGGTATCGGAAGAGTATAACTTCTGGCTCGGTGATGCATTTGCTTCGGGTGGCTCAAACGGTTATGACCACAAAGCGATGGGGATCACTGCGAAAGGTGGCTGGGAGTCCGTTAAGCGTCATTTCCGTGAACTGGGCATCGATTGCCAGACCACGGACTTTACCGCGGTAGGTATTGGTGACATGGCCGGCGACGTGTTTGGTAATGGCATGCTGCTGTCACAACATATTCGTCTGCAGGCTGCGTTTAACCACCTGCATATCTTTATCGATCCGGAACCGGATTCAGCGTCAGGCTGGCAGGAGCGTCAGCGTCTGTTTAATCTTCCGCGTTCGAGCTGGGAAGACTACAACGCCGAGCTGATTTCTAAAGGCGGCGGTATCTTCTCGCGTAAAGCGAAGTCGATTAGCCTGACGCCGGAAATCCAGAAAATGCTGGGGACCAAAAAAGCCAGCGCCGCGCCCAATGAACTGATCAAGATGATCCTGAAAATGGAAGTCGATCTGCTCTGGAATGGTGGTATTGGCACATATGTGAAATCATCACGGGAAACCAATACCGATGTCGGCGATCGTGCCAATGATGCGCTGCGCATTGATGGCGGCGAACTGCGAGCCAGAATTGTTGGTGAAGGCGGTAACCTGGGTATGACCCAGCTGGGCCGGGTGGAATATGCGCTGAACGGCGGCCGGGTTAACACTGACTTTGTTGATAACGTCGGTGGCGTGGACTGTTCGGATAATGAGGTTAATATCAAGATCTTCCTTAACGGTTTAGTTGCGAACGGTGATCTGACCATTAAGCAGCGTAACCAGATCCTGGAATCTATGGAACAGGAAGTGGGTGAGATTGTTATTGAAGACGCGTACACCCAGTCTGAGTCGATTTCTGTGACAGAGCAGCAAGGTGTTGCTGCAGTCAAAGAGCAGATTCGCTTTATCCATCATATGGAAAAAGCCGGTCATCTCGATCGTGGTCTGGAATATATTCCGGATGATGAAACTCTGCTTGAGCGTGAAAAGCAGGGACAGGGCCTGACTCGTCCGGAGCTAGCTGTGCTGGTTGCGTACGGTAAGATGGTTCTGAAAGACGAACTGGCGTGTGATGAAATCGCCAATGATGCATTTCATGCCACTCAGCTGGTTCGTTACTTCCCATCTGCGTTACGCCGTGACTTTTCTCAGCAGATGAATAATCATCCGCTGCGTAAGGAGATCATTGCGACCGCTCTTGCCAATCAGATGGTTAATGAAATGGGCTGTAACTTCATTACCCGTTTGCAGGAAGAGACCGGGGCTAACGTCGTTGATATTGCTAATGCGTATGCAGCCGCCCGCGAAATTTACCAACTCGATTCTGTGTTGGACAAAGCGCGCAAACTGGATAACAAAGCGAGCAGTGAAGCGCAATATGATGTGATGTTCCATGTACGCCGCACCCTGCGTCGCTTGTCGCGCTGGTTCCTGCGTAACCGGACAGCGAAACCTTCGGTGCAGATGTTGATTGACAGTTATCAGGCTGATGTAAAAGCCATCGCCAAACAACTTGATCAACTGCTGGTGGCTGATGAAGTGGCTGAACACAGTGCAATGGCTGAAGCTTGGGTGAAACAGGGCGTAGAGTCAGAACTGGCCCATTATGTTGCCCGTCTGTCGAGTCTTTACTCAGTACTGGATATATCCACAGTATCCCGTGAAAGTGGCAAAAGTGTTGAACAAACGGCCAAACTGTACTTCAACCTTGGCGATCGACTCTCACTGCATTGGTTCCTGAAACAGATCAATGGTCAGGCGGTTGATAACAACTGGCAGGCTCTGGCCCGTGCGGCGTTCCGTGAAGATCTCGACTGGCAGCAACGTCAGCTCACCGCTCAGGTACTGAATTGCAACTGTGATACTGAGTGTAATGATGTGATGACACTGCTGGATGGCTGGATCGAAGCGAACGAGATGTCGTTGCACCGTTGGGAAAACATACTTAATGAATTCAAAGTCGGTACTGTGCATGAGTTTGCTAAGTTCTCTGTGGCGATGCGGGAATTGATGCTGCTCAACTTAAACTGTCAGGCAACCGAATAACAATTGAATTGTCAGACAAATACGTCAATAATAACGCCCCGTTTAATCGGGGCTTTTTTCTTTCGGAGGCACAATGCTTTACCGCTTAGCCAGAGCTGGCTTTTTTCAACTGGATGCTGAAAAGGCGCATGAACTCGCCATTCAAAATTTCAAACGTTTCACTGGTACACCTCTCGATCTCTTCTATCGTCAACACCTTCCTGACCGTCCTGTCGAATGCATGGGACTGACTTTCAAAAACCCGGTAGGCCTAGCGGCTGGTCTGGATAAAAACGGTGAATGTATCGATGCGTTTGGCGCAATGGGTTTTGGCTTTGTTGAAGTAGGCACGGTCACTCCGCGCGCTCAACCTGGTAATGACAAACCTCGTCTGTTCCGTTTGATCCCGGCAGAGGGCATCATCAACCGTATGGGTTTCAACAACGAAGGTGTGGATCACCTGGTTGAAAATGTTAAGAAATCCAACTTTGACGGTATCATCGGTATTAACATCGGTAAGAACAAAGACACGCCGATCGAGAAAGGGGTCGACGACTACCTGATCTGCATGGATAAGGTCTATCCGCACGCAGGCTACATCGCGGTTAACATTTCATCTCCGAACACACCGGGACTGCGCACACTGCAATATGGTGAAGCACTGGATGAACTGCTGGCTGCATTGAAAGTACGTCAGGCACAACTGGCGACTCAACACAGCAAATATGTTCCGCTGGCACTGAAGATCGCACCGGATTCAACCGATGAAGAGCTTAAGCAGATTTGTCAGTCACTGTTGAAGAACAAGATTGATGGTGTGATTGCAACCAACACCACATTAGATCGTTCAGTGGTGGAAGGGATGAAGAATGCCAATGAAGCAGGGGGCCTGAGTGGTCGTCCGCTGCAATCGCGCAGTACGGAAGTGATCAAATGTCTGTATCAAGAAACTGGGTGATGAGATTCCGATCATTGGTGTCGGTGGTATTGATTCTTTTGTTGCCGCCAAAGAGAAACTGATGGCCGGGGCAAAACTGGTTCAGGTCTACAGTGGTTTCATTTATCACGGTCCGAAACTGGTCAGCAACATCGTTAAGAATCTGTGATCAAGTCAAGCTGGTACAAGCAATCTTAGCAAGATACTGACATGCAAGATCATTTTGTCAGAAGTGACAAGGTGACGAGAGAGGGAATGAGATAATCATTTCCTCTTTTTTTTTACTGTTCCGTTCTTAGAATTAGAGTAATTCGTTGGCAAAGGTAATTAAGCGTTTTACCTAATCGTTTGAAAATTAATAAATTGAGAATCGGAACAATGCTTAAACCAAGTGACAAATGGAGTTGGTACTATTCAGATAGCGAAGGCTATCTGATGCTGGACCTGGGCGAGGAGATGGTATTCCGTACCAATCTTAGTCGCAACCTGCTGGTGGACTGCGGGTTCACCGATAATCACTTTAGTGTTGATGACGCATCAGACTATCAAACATACAAGGAACGCATCAGCGGCCTTGATTTAAGCGAACCACGTAAAGCTGAACTTGCCCTGTATTGTGTGGCGGCCAAGCGTTTTCATAAACCGGTTCAGCCTAAGAGTTGGTTCTTTGATTACCAGGGCGATGAGTCTGTACCTGAAGAAGGGGACATTGTCAGCCTGGTCAACGGTTATAATCAGGGCTATTTCATTGTTCTGGAAGTCGGAGAGAGTGCCAGCTTGTGCGCTTTAGCCGATTTAGATGCCTTCGTGCTGAACGGCAGTAAACAGCTGGAGTTTGGCCAGGTGATTAAAGTCATGCATGACCGCATGACAAACGCGAACCATATTTTTGTTGCGGAGCCGACCATGGCTCTGGTTGGTTAACCAGCAGCCCTTAGCTCCGCATCACAAACGTTTCCCTACTTTATTTCGTTTCTTTTTATATTTCCCATCGGCTTTAGGCCGATTTTTTTTGCCTGAAATTCCTGCTTGACCCCGTCTTAACTCACTTATCTTGAATTGGGGCTGCCAGAAATTTGGGGTCCAGTTCAAACTTTTCACTAATTAATTTCCCGTCTGCAAGGCTGAAGTGACGTCTTTTCTGCTTTATGCCGAGTGTAAAATCACCAGTTTATTCCGGTTTTCCCTGCTTTTGTAACTAAATTACACCCTAGTTTATCGTTTGGTGTATACCAGATTTGAAGTGAATAAATACTCACTATCGCTCTAAGGCTGATAATCAGGTGAAATATTGTTCAACTGGCAGGCAGAGTGGTTGTTGGATAACGAAAGGAGTAATTGCTGCTCTATTCGCCAACCAGGCAGGTTTTTCAAGAAATGATTCGTTTAGATTTAGGCATGACCTTTAATGTCAGTTATAATCTGAAACCATTTTTACCAGTTAAAGAGCACTATGAATCAGTATCTAGCGGTGACTTCGAACGGTCTTGAAAACCTGTTAGTCGAAGAATTAACAAATTTAGGCATATCCGACGCCAAGCCAGTCCAGGCAGGGGTGAAATTTAAGGCGACAAAGGAGCAAATTTACCGTTGTTGCTTATGGAGCCGCCTCGCTTCTCGATTCGTACGTGTGGTTGCAGAGTTCACTTGTCAGGACGATATGGATCTCTACCTATCGGCGACTGCAATCAACTGGGTTAACCATTTCCACAGCTCGAAGAAATTCGTGGTTGATTTCAATGGTACCAACCGCGAAATCCGCAATAGCCAATACGGCGCGATGAAAGTGAAAGATGCGGTCGTTGACTGTTTCGAGAAGAAAAACCTGCCTCGTCCGTCGATCAGTAAAGATCAACCAGATCTTCGTCTGCACGTTCGCCTGCATAAAGATAAAGCGCTGCTGGGCATTGATATGGTCGGTAGTGGTCTGCACGTTCGTGGCTATCGCCCGGAGTCGGGTAAAGCACCACTACGTGAGACTTTGGCTGCGGCAATTATTTTGCGCAGTGGTTGGGATGAAACGAAGTCAATGCTCGATCCTATGTGCGGTTCAGGTACTTTGCTGATTGAAGCTGCCATGATGGCCGCAAATATTGCACCCGGTGTAAAGCGTGAAAAATGGGGCTTTGAAGCACTGGAAGATTTTGATGCTGAGCTGTGGGCGACGATTAAATCCGAAGCCAATGTACAGGCTCGCAAAGGCGTCAAGAAAGTTGACGCTAAGTTTTTTGGCTTTGATAACGACCCGCGTGTTATTCAGGTGGCCAAAGACAACGCGCGCCGTGCCGGTGTCAGTGAGCTGATTGAATTTGCTGAAGGCGATGCAGCGACAGTTAAACGTCCGGCTGGTTTCGAGCAAGGCGTGATTGTGTGTAACCCGCCATATGGTGAGCGTCTTGGCACTCATCCGGGTCTGATTGCGCTTTACACCGCATTTGGTGCTCAACTCAAAGCGGAGTTTGGTGGTTGTCAGGCATCGATTTTCTCCAGTTCAGATGAACTGCTGAGTTGCCTGCGTATGCGTGCCGAGAAACAGTTCAAGATGAATAACGGCGCACTGCCATGTCATCAGAAGAACTACAGTATTTCTGCACGTGAAGCGTCTGAACAACAGGGTGAGCAACAACAGAGTCTGATTGCGCCGGATTTTGCCAACCGTCTGAAAAAGAACATTGGTAAAATTGGCAAGTGGGCTAAACGCGAAGGGCTGGATTGCTACCGTATTTACGATGCGGACCTGCCGGAATACAACGTGGCGATAGATGTCTACCTTGATCACCTGGTGATTCAGGAATACGCGGCGCCGAAGAATATTCCGGAAGAAAAAGCCAAACGTCGTCTGACCGATATTATTCGTGCAGCGATTCAGGTGACCGGCGTTGACGCCAATAGCGTGGTGCTGAAAGTACGTGAGAAGAAGAAAGGCACGAATCAGTATCAGAAGCTGGGTCAGCAGGCCGAGAAGATGCATGCGCACGAATACGGCGTACAGCTGATTGTTAACCTGTACGATTATCTCGATACGGGTCTGTTTCCTGGATCACAAACTGACTCGCCGTCGTTTGGGGCAAATGGCCAAAGGCCAGGATTTCCTTAACTTGTTCGCTTATACCGGTTCTGCCACTGTGCATGCCGCGGTGGGTGGTGCGAAATCGACTACGACGGTCGATATGTCGAAAACCTACCTGGACTGGGCAAAAGAGAACATGGCGTTAAACGGCCAGGTAGGGCGTCAGCATCAGTATGTTCAGGCCGACTGTCTGCAATGGCTGGAAAAAGCGACCGGTCAGTATGATTTGATCTTTATTGACCCGCCGACATTCTCTAACTCCAAGCGTATGGAGCAGAGTTTTGATGTGCAGCGTGATCATATCCAGCTGATGATGCACCTGAAGCGTATTCTGCGTCCGAACGGCACGATTGTTTTCTCAAATAACAAACGCCACTTCAAAATGGACCTGGAGCAACTGGCCACACTTGGCCTGGAAGCGAAGAACATTTCTTCTCAAACGCTGCCACTGGACTTTGAACGCAACAAACACATTCACAACTGCTGGCTGGTTACTCATCAGCAATAACAGCGCAAAAGGTCGGTGCAATGGATAGAATCACACTGTACAGCACGGAAGGCTGCCACCTTTGTGAAATGGCATATCAATTACTCACGCAGGCTAATGCAGCTCATCAGGTAGAGGTCGTCGACATTGCGTTCGACGACGCTCTATTCTCTCGTTACGGGGTCACAATCCCTGTGCTCGCTTATCAAGATTCAGAACTGAATTGGCCTTTTGATCTCAACGAATTAACTCAATGGTTAGAAACTAATGGCATTAATTACCATTCATAACGGTTTGCTCGCATTTGGCGATCACCCTCTGCTTGACCATGCGGACTTTGCGCTGCAGGAAAATGAGCGCGTCTGTCTTGTTGGCCGTAACGGCGCCGGTAAATCAACTCTGATGAAAGTACTGGCCGGCGAAACAGTGATGGATGACGGCAAAATGCAGGTCACTCAGGATGTGGTGGTTTCCCGTCTTGAGCAGGATCCGCCGCGCGACCAGCAGGGCAATGTGTATGATTACGTGGCTGGTGGCCTGGCAGAAGTGGGTCAGCAACTTAAGATCTATCAGGATCTACTGGATCTGGTGGCTGTCGAGCCGACCGAGTCCAACATTAATCGCTTAGCCCGTATTCAGGAGCAGTTAGAGCATTCCGGTGCCTGGCGTTTTGAAGACCGCATCAACAACGTCCTCAGTGCGCTTAATCTGGATGGCCATACTAAATTGACTGAATTGTCCGGCGGCTGGCAGCGTAAAGCCGCGCTGGCCCGCGCTCTGGTGTGTGACCCGGACGTTCTGCTGCTTGATGAGCCAACCAACCACCTGGATGTCACGACAATCGAGTGGCTGGAAGGATTCCTGAAAGATTTCCGGGGTTCGATCATCTTCATTTCTCACGACCGTGCGTTTATTAAGTCCATGGCGACCCGAATTGTTGACCTGGATCGCGGCCAGCTGAACTCCTTCCCGGGCAACTATGAAAAGTACCTGGTTGATAAAGAAGAGCAACTGCGCATCGAAGAGATGCAGAAACGCTGAATTTGATAAAAAACTGGCTCAGGAAGAAGTGTGGATTCGTCAGGGCATCAAAGCACGTCGTACCCGTAATGAGGGCCGTGTGCGTGCACTGAAGAAGCTTCGTGAGGAGCGCGGTGAGCGCCGTGAAGTGCAGGGTAAAGTTAACCTGCAAATTGATGACGCAGCGCGTTCAGGCAAAATTGTGTTTGAAGCAGAGCATCTGCAATACGCCATCGATGGTAAAACCATCGTGAATGACTTCAGTTTCAACATCATGCGTGGTGACCGTATTGCGCTGGTGGGCCCGAATGGCTGTGGTAAGAGTACCTTGCTGAAACTGCTGCTGGGTGAGCTGCAACCGGACAGTGGCCGTCTGCATTGTGGTACCAAGCTGGAAGTGGCTTATTTCGACCAGTACCGTGAAATGCTTGATCCGGAAAAATCTGTGATTGATAACCTGGCTGACGGTAAGCAGGAAGTGATGGTTGGTGGTCGTCAGCGCCATGCTCTGAGCTACCTGCAGGATTTCTTGTTTGCACCTAAACGTGCCCGTACTCCGGTCAAGGCGCTGTCTGGCGGCGAGAAAAACCGCCTGTTACTGGCGCGCATTTTCCTCAGATCAAACAACTTGTTGGTGCTAGATGAACCAACCAACGATTTAGATATCGAAACTCTGGAACTTTTAGAAGAATTGCTTGCCAATTACCAAGGTACGTTATTGTTGGTCAGTCACGACCGTGAATTTGTTGACAATACCGTGACCTCTAGTTGGATTTTCGAAGGCGACGGCGTGATAGAAGAGTTTGTTGGCGGCTACCATGACGCTCAGCAACAACGTCAGCAAGTACGCCAGACGCGCAGTGTTGAAAAAACCGTCAAGACGGAAAAAGTGATTGAGGAAACTCCCAAAACGGCGGCTGCAAAGCCGAAGTCGAAGAAGTTATCCTATAAACTGCAGCGCGAACTGGAAGCCTTGCCTGTCAAACTCGAAGAATTAGAAGCGGAGATTGAAGCTCTGCAACAGCAGGTCAATAACCCGGAGTTTTTCGGTCAGCCTGCCGAAGAGACACAACCCATTTTAGACAAGTTAGCTGCGACCGAGCAGGAGCTTGAAGTTGCTTTTGAGCGTTGGGAAGAGCTCGAAGCAATGCAACAGGAAAGTTAATGAACCTATGATAAATAACAAGTTTAAACTGACACTGATTACCGCTGCCATTCTGTCTTCCGGCACAGCCTCTGCTGCGCTGTATCAGGTGGTAGAAGTGACACCAAGCACCACATTTGACTACCAGAGTAGCTTTGGTGTAGCGATTCAACCGGGTACAGCATCCGGTGGCACTGACGAAAATTTAGGGTGTTTTGATTCTGCAGCTTCAAATTGCAGCGAAAGTGATTTTACTCTGGCTGGTGAAACTCGTACTGAACTTGTCAGTGCGGGGCAGGCTGTCGACGGTGTAAGCTATCGCGAAGAAGTGCCTTTTGGTATGGACAGTGCTTTTATCTATATCCAGAGTAAAGATGATTTTGAGAGCTACTGTGATAACCAATTGTTGTATGCAACTTGTGAATCTTGGGCTCAGGTGCATTGGCGCCCATGGAGTAGTGAGATTAGTGGTGAGACAACGCCAAACTCAATTGCATTTCTGGGGGACTCCACGGTGGGGACTCAGATTGACGAAACCAGCAACGTTGTCGTCAACAGCCTGACCTCTGATGCTGAACCGGTAGGTATTAGCGCCACTCTGGGTGATGTAACATCTTACCGCCGTAACAGTGTAACTGGATTCGTAGGAACATCTGATGTTTATGACTCCGGAATCCAGACTCGGGTTTGGAAAACGGATGGTACTTACACGTCAGGTAGTATTTCAACCAGTGCAACCAGTGATGAAGGTACTTTCTATTCATCTAAAGCGGCATTATGGAGTTCATCCGGCGATTCAGTACAGCTTGCCTGGGGGACTAGCGATGTCGATCAGATCCGTAATAATCGTTTCGCCCAGGGCAGCATGCGTGATTTTGTTGACAACGGTGATCATATTTATGGTGTTGGATATAACACCTATGAAACTGGTTCTTCCAACTACATGAACGCGGTTGTGTTTTCGGTTGATATCAGTAGTTCAATCGATAATGCCTGGACAGCAAGTAACTGGTCGTCGAAAGCGATCAGTGACGCGACGGTTCGCGAAGACGGCGTAGATAGCGGCGATTACATTTACAGTAATACCTTGCTCACCTCTTTAAACAGTAATTTAGTTGCTATTGGTGAGTCAAAGCGTTCAGGAAGCGTTATTTATAACGGTGCAGCATCCACTCGTATTTTTATTATCGATGATGTTTCAGCCTCGTCTTTATCAGCTAAATATCTCAGTGGCGGTATCTTCTTTGACGGCGCTGGAGGTAAAGCCGGTGGCATCAACAACTATAACGAAATTGTAGGACAGGTGGACGCAGAATCGACTCGTGAATCTAGTGGTAAGCCACGTCGCAAGCGTGCGTTTATTTATCCATATGACGGTACAGGTACTGATGAAACGCGCCGAGCGGTGTTTAATGATCAAGGATGGTGGTTGGATAACCTTACCAATGGCGGTACTTATTCGAGTAACAATAACCAGTATCGTATTATCGATGCTCGCGATATCAACGATGCCGGTGTGATTGCTGCTACAGCGATCAAGTGTGATGGTGGCTACTCTACGACTGCGTATAACGCAAGCTGTGATGGTACCGAGACCACGGTCGCAGTTAAACTGATGCCAATCCCTGGTGCAACCAGTTCAGACATCAGTGCGCGTGGCACAGACGAGATGACCACAGAACGCAGTGGCGGTAGTTTCGGGTTGTGGATGCTGGCAGTTCTGGGCCTGATTGGGTTCCGTAGAAAATAGCAAAAATTTGTCAAACGAGGCACAAGTTCACAGATCTGGACTTGTGCTTTTTTTTGTCTTGAGAAAGTGCGTTTTTTGAGCAATTCTTAATGGTGTGGTAATGCAAATGCCACACTATTTTAATAGTTGTAAGTTAGACACAAGTTACTGTATGAGGACTGCACTATGAAGAGACAGAAGCGTGATCGCCTGGAAAGAGCTCAATCTCAGGGTTATAAAGCCGGTCTTAATGGCCGCTCACAAGAAGAATGCCCTTATCAACAGATGGATGCCCGATCTTATTGGCTAGGTGGTTGGCGAGATGCTAGAGAAGATAAAACTTTAGGTCTCTATAAATAAATTTCCACATACATCAAGGATGTTAAGCCCCGAAAGGGGCTTTTTATTTGCCTGCAGAAACAAGGGGAGTTGACGTCAATACGGTTACTCTAATGCACTATAACTAAATATTGTGGGTATAAAAAAACCGCTCGTTTGAACGGTTTTGATAAAATCAGGTACTTAAAACGCTGAAGTGTCTGTAAACAAGCCGACTTTCAGGTCTTTAGCCACATAAATCTCTTTGCCATCAACCAGAACACGACCATCAGCCAGGCCCATAACCAGTTTACGGTTAACAACGCGCTTCATGTGGATCTCATAAGTCACTTTCTTCGCTGTAGGCAGGATTTGACCAGTGAATTTCACTTCGCCAACACCCAGAGCACGACCTTTGCCTTTGCCGCCAACCCAGCCAAGGAAGAAACCAACAAGTTGCCACATTGCATCAAGACCAAGACAGCCAGGCATTACCGGGTCGCCAGGGAAGTGGCAGTCAAAGAACCAAAGATCAGGAGTGATGTCCAGCTCAGCTAAGATAAGGCCTTTACCAAAATCGCCTTCTGTTTCAGACATCTTAGTCACGCGATCCATCATCAGCATGTTAGGCGCTGGAAGCTGAGGGTATCCAGGACCGAACAGCTCGCCACGGCTAGAGGCTAGAAGATCTTCACGGTTATAAGAGTCACGTTTGTTCTGCATTATCAATTACTCCAATTTTTGATAGGGTGCATGTTAGTGAACACGTGTACGCCAAACAACTCCGATCAGTTTGAAACAAACCAGTTTTTGACGCGTTCCACAAATCCTTGTGGCTGAACGTGTTTTTCAAAGTTATCAATTCGTTCCGCGATTCGGCTGATAACACTTTCTTCATCATCGCCACGGAACGGCTTCTTCATCAGTACAGGTATCGCTTCATCCACATTGGATACCGGCCAGATGTTGAACTCACCATTCTTAATACTTTCGACGACAGATTGATGAAGTGCAAGATGTTTTAGATTACTTTTTGGCAAAATCACGCCTTGCTTGCCAGTAAAGCCGTTATGCTGACATACGCGGTAGAAGCCTTCAATTTTTTCGTTAAGGCCGCCTACGGCCTGCACGCGGCCAAATTGGTCGACTGCGCCGGTTACCGCAATCTGTTGGTCAATCGGGTATTCTGAAAGGGCACTGACCAGTGAACACAGTTCTGCCAGAGATGCACTGTCGCCATCCACTTCACTATAAGACTGCTCGAATACTACCGAAGCGGAAAATGGCAACGGCATATCCAGATCCAGAGCACTGCTGACGAAACGCCTGCATAATCATCATGCCTTTAGCGTGCAGGTTGCCGCCAAGTTCCACTTTACGTTCTACGTCAGATATATCGCCATCACCAAAGTGGATAACACAGGAGATACGCGCTGGTTCACCGTACGAAACGGGGTGGCCAGCCACTTCAATAACGGTCAGGCCGTTAACCTGGCCAATCTGTTCGCCCTGAGTTTCGATAATAACCTGGCCATCGAGAATATCATCCAGCGCACGTTGCGGCAGATAGGATTCACGGTAGTAGCGTTGGTCGAGCGCTTGTTCAATGTGAGATTTGTTAATCAATTGTCCCTGGCTCAGCAGCGCAGTTTCTTCTAGCAGTGAGCGATGCCACATCACGCACAGCGGTGCATAGTGCTGATCTTCCGTGTAACGTGCACCAGCCGTCATCAGCGCGGTAATGGCTCCGCTGTCCAGCTCGGGCAGTGTGTAACGCTTGGTAATCCAACTTAGATAGCCAAGGTAATTTCGAATTGAATCAGTATCGATTTTGATGTCCATCTCTAGTTCACTGAACAGACACAGTCCGGAGTGAATATCGGCATCAAGATAATCGATGTCACCCAATTGGGTGCGATCGCCAAGTACAATGAGTTTGATGTTGTAATTTTTGCTGATCGTGGTGTGCAACGGTGACTTGGGATCACAGTTGATCGGAGAGATCGGGTCGCCGAGAACGGCAGACTTAAGCATTGGCCACGCCAACGCATTGGCCAATAATAAATTTGCCGAAACAATCAGATAGCCATGATTGGCTTTATCAAGTAAGCCCGGGGTTTCACTGATTATTTCACCATTCAGCGCTTTAACCTGACCGAAGATGGCCGTGATATCCAGCGTTTCGGTGGTGATGACCGGCTGAGCCGGATTAGCATGCTCCAGCTGCTCTTTGATTAATGTCCGGTAAATCGAGTTGTCAGGCCCGTTCACCAGCAGAATGCGACTAAAACCCTTGATATGTATGAATCGTTCAAGTGCGAGAGAAAGTCTGCTCTGGGTTTCAAACAGAGAAACAGGCGGCAGGCTGGGGTATTGAGAAAAGTCAGCGCTGAACTGGTCATACTGAGGCGTCGCCAGACGCCAGATATCTTGTGTCATTGAATCGTCGAAATGATGAAAAAGAGCCAAATTATATAGAAAAACCGGATGCACGAATAGCTAAGATGAACACAGAGTGGATATTTTCGATTTGTCTCAATAGCGAGCGAACTCACGCTATACTCTTCACCATACAGCACTGTTTTAATCTGAGTTAACTGACTGAAAGTTTAATGATCCCAGTCGTGTTTTTTGCGGATTGAATTGAAAGTTAAGTCACTTCTGGGTTACGCTGTCACCCTAACGTTAACCGGAATTGCCTGGCATGAAATATCAACAACTTGAAAACCTTGAATGTGGTTGGAAGTGGCAGTATCTCATTAAAAAGTGGAAAGATGGCGAAGCAATCACATGCCATATCGATCGCAGTGAAGCGGATGCCGCCGTTCAGAAACTTAAAGTCAATTGAACATGAGCCAACCCTGGTGCTCGAGTGGATTGAACAGCATATGGCTCCCGAGCTTGAGAATAAGCTCAAGCAGGCCATTCGTGCCAAGCGTAAACGTCATTTCAACGCTGAGCAGCTACACACGCGCAAAAAGTCGATCGATCTGGACTACCGTGTGTGGGAAAAATTGTCGGTTCGCGCTAATGATTTGGGCTGTACTTTATCTGACGCGATTGAATACCTTCTAAGCGAAGCATCGCGCAGTGAAAAGGCCAGCCGCACTGTATCTAACTTGAAAGAAGACCTGAGTAAGTTGCTGTCTGATTAGGAGTAAGCAATATGCTGTATGTGATTTTAGTAGCTGCGATTGTTATTTTCTGGCTGGTTGCGGTTGACCGCCCTGTACTGAAAGTAAAATTTAAAGATGGTGCCATTCAAAATGTGAAAGGCCATTTCCCGCCGGCATTTAAACACAATGTTAGTGAAATTGGTGAAGTGACACCTTTTGATGGTGAGTTGAAAGTTTACCAACAACGCACCGGCATTAAACTGGTCTTCTCGAATCAGGTTCCGAAAAAAATTCAGCAGCGCATTCGCAACGTCTTTCCGCACCAAGGCTTTAAGAGCAGCAACGGCAATACCAAGAAAGGGCGCTGATTAAGTTACCAGGTCACATATTTATGCTAAACGGCTGAGCACTTGTGTTCAGCCGTTTTTCTTTGTGTGACGAAAGCTTAGCTTACCGTCGTTTCAACGCTTCAAAAGCATCGACGAAACCATCCACCTTAGCACGCAGCGATTCGAGTTCACTGCGCAACTTTTGATTCTCTTCTTGTTGCTGTTGGTAAAGTTGGTGATACTGCAAAGCCAGGTAGCCTCCCTGAATCAGGCTTTTTGACATGGTAGGGAGCTCAGTCAGCTCTTTGAGTTGCGATAACATCAGTTGGTGGTTATCTATATCGCGGATGGTTATTGCCATGGTATTTCCATTAAATCGACTTAGCGCATTATGATAGCAAACCCCTTTGTTTATCAAAAGGATAATCAATTATGATTGCAAGTGTCCGAGGCGAGATACATTTGATTTATCCAATATGATAGCAAATAGATTGAACGCTCTATGGAAAGTTTAGCTGGCAAAGCATCACAATGACTTAAATTGCCATATCTGATGCACTATAACTAAACCAATCACACCGACTAAACCGGAAACACACCTAAACCAAATACACTTCACACAGTTACCAAATGCTAAGCACCATAAATGCAAGTTACATATTTAGAAGATGTTCCATCACTGAACCTATCCGGGTTTAATGTGTGCACGACACACTCCTGAAATGACTGACTTTGCCAAAACCAAGCAAATAAAGTAGGGAAGTTACCAGTTCAAAGCCGGGATCACGGAGATGCATTATCTATGAACCATGACGTTGTAACGTTTAATATTTTTCTTTTATTTCGGTGCGTTAGGTTGCTAAGACCGTTGTTTTTCCGCTGTCAGCTCAAACTGATACGCTAGCAAGTATTGTAGACTTGGAGCTGGGAAAGATGACTCGTAATACCTCGGCCATTCTCAAGCAAATGTGATATTCACAGAAGTCTTCACAAGCTCACACCATGATCTGTCCAGAAATATGAAGCTGAGGTTTATAAGCAGCGATACCGACAGAAAAAATCAGCCAACCAAACAGTTTCGGGCTTCATGCAGAACAATGCGAAGGCCAACAGATGCAATGGACTTCAATTTATCCTGATGATCCCGCTGTTGGTTATAAGAGCAATTGGCAACAGGCAGTCACTGTAGACCGAAATTTTGAAGATGGTATGTGGAGAAACAAAATAAGAATTTAAGAACTGAATGGACGATTAGCGGTAAGCCGTAAACTTGGCGCTAATCGTTAATGCTAGATAGGCAGATTAGAAGATTCAACATCGAGGACTCGATGAATGAACAAAGACAAACGGTCACAGACTTCATCAGGCAAAAGTCTTGGTCGGCCGACAACGAACCAAGAGTTCTATGGTTATAGATTTGAATCAAGAGTCACGAGTTAAAAAGATAGAACGTACAGCGCACGTCGTATCATCATAGAGTAATGAATACAGATTTAATCCTGGCTTTGAATCATGAGCGTTAATTGATTAAGCATTATCAGGTGCGTAGATTACTGCAAACTACCGCAATTTAAGCCAAGGTTTAGCGAAGATTAAGTAAGAACTAGCTACTTTGCTCTTACAACTCAAGTACGTATTATGTATATTATGTTAAATAAAATATATATGGATATAGGTACGGCTCTGATGTAGCTTCCCTTTCCTCTTATCTGTATGATTTCTATTGAACATAACCAATTTACCATAAAGTATATAATTACCATATTGCTAAAAGTTAGAGACTTTTATCAATATGGTAATTAATAAAATCTGTGTTGGATTCATTATCGTATCGATCATTAGATTCCTTTTAACGTTCGTTAATCATCGACTGCTGACAATGCTTGTTATGACCAACCCGGCAGCTAAATCAGAATAAGTTTGAGTTAAGCTGGGTTGATGACTTTACATGACTGCAGATAACGATCTGTTATTCGCTGTAGTTCTTTGCTGCGAATTGGCTTGAGAATGATGTCGTTCATGCCGGCACCAAGACAAACTTCGTGGTCACTATGCATCGAATGTGCGGTTAAAGCGATGATTGGTGCTGATATCTGTTTAGCACGTAACATCCGTGTCGCCTCAATTCCATCCATCACTGGCATAGAAATATCCATGAAGATAAGATCAAACGCCGGTTTCTTCGCGACGATGTCTATCGCTTGCTGGCCATTCTCCGCAATCGTGACGTTGTAACCCATGCGATTTAGCAACAGTTTGATGACCATCTGGTTGGTTTTGGTATCTTCCACGACCAAGATATGTCGTCCGACGTTTGCTATGACAGATTTATTTGAGGGTTCGCTGTCTGACGCTGGTACTGCTGCAACGTGGTCACTTGAGCGTGATTTTAATGGCAGGATGATAGAAAACTTAGAACCTTTGCCAAGCTCGCTCTCGACTTGGATTTTACCTTGCATCAACTCAACCAGATGTTTGGTAATCGCTAATCCGAGCCCGGTACCACCGAAGTTACGTGTAATAGAATCGTCGGCCTGAATAAATGGCGAGAACAGATTATCAATACGCTGACTGTCGATGCCGATACCGGTATCCTCAATATTTATCTCGAGCCCATCCCGAGTCGTTACCAAACGTACATCGACACTGCCGTGTTGGGTAAACTTGATCGCGTTACCCACAACGTTAAACAATATTTGTGTTAAACGTACTTCATCAACCCAGTATTCGTAGCCATCGTGGATGGTTGCCTGAAGGTTGAACTCAATGCCTTTTGCGGTCGCGACCTGATGGTGATGTTCCAGAGCTTGGTGCAGTTTCTTACGTAGGTTAATCCAGTGACAGTGTAACGAGAAATGACCCGACTCAATGCGGCTGAAATCGAGAATATCGTTAATGATCACCAGCAAAAGCTCAGCCGAGTTTTCCATCTGCTCTAGCATTTCCAATTGGTAGGTCTCCGAATTTTCGCGTAAAATGTCGATAAGGCCTAACACAGCGTTAAGTGGTGTTCGCAGTTCATGGCTCATCATCGCCAGGAATTTGGATTTGGACTGGTTAGCTTGTTCCGCTTGTTGTTGAGCTATTTGCAGTTTCTTGAGTTCTTAAATCAACCAGCTTTTGCAGCTCTTCTTTATGCTCAATATCATTGATGGCGCGTTCGAGAAGCGGCCGGAAACGCAGTAAAGTAGAGCGAGTTTCAAGGCTGAACTGCCCTTTCCTATTCCCCAGCAGCAGCAAAACAGAGTCACTGGTTTGTGCCCGGATACCGGCGATCAGTGCCGACTGAATCTGGTCCTTAAGGAAGGCATTCAGATTTTGGAATTCATCAAGTTTGCCCGGCTCAAACAAAATGATGCTTTCACCATCAAGGACGCGCTGGAACTTGTTGCCGTTGAGCCATTCTTTGCCCTGGAAGGCAAGATTAGACGCAAGAAACGTCACGTATACCTGACGATGTTTTGGTTTCGAAATCACAATGAAATCATCGAACTCTATATAACGACTGAGTACCTTTTTCAATTCCTCGAATATCTGATACTTGTTGTCGGCATGACTGAACGCTGACAGTGCCGCGAGAATAACCCGGTTTTCTTCCGCTAAGCGTTGTTCTCGTTCTTTACTTCGTTCCAGTTCCAGTAATGCTTCGTTAAACTGTTCGATGATCTCTTGTTCCATGTTCGATTACTCGGACTCGTAAAAAATGACGGATGAAATCATCAGATTACCATGAGCGGTTTCGCCACCGGTAAAGCGACCTTGTTCTCCGTAAGTAAACGGACAGATGAAGGGTTGTCCGTTCATCTGAGCTTTGATCTTTTCCTGTACACCTACAATGTCGTCTCCTAACCGCAACATAGAGCCAGCACAGTAAATAATAATTGAACCCAGTAATTGAGACGATTGGTAGTTTTGTGTGTTCGCCTGATCAACGACACGTGATGCGCGCTGAATTAACTGTTCTCTGGAACCGGTCATCAGTGTCACCTGCTCTCCCTGTGAGATGGTCGCGAACATCTCCATTGCACCATCCGGCGTCATACGTACCGGATGGGATAATTTATAGTACGGGCGATTATGTACGTAACCCGCTATTCGTCCAAGGGGAAAACGTGTGACATGTTTAAACAGGTAGTGCTCGGATATTTGCACGCTTGAATGATCACTGACCCATTCTTTATAAATCTGTTTCGCTGGTTCTCCGTCTATTTCGTGAATATAGCGTCCGGAAGCGCGAGTGACGGTACCGGTAAATTCCGTCGGTGAATAGCCGGCACTGAATCCGGTGGTATTGGGTTTAGAAGGAAACATCAGTTGAAGCGACAGGCCATTTTTTACGGTGCCGCGTTCTGTTATCGCTGACCACTGCTGCTGAATATAACTGTCTGCCGGGCTGCCACCGATGATTGGAACGGGTGTGCCAAAGGTTTCATCAATTGCCTGTATGCAACGTTTCTTCGTTGCCGGGAGTGGCATGTAAAATAACCAAACTGGGTATTTCACCTATCCGATCTGCCGACTTCAGCGCCTGATTAATGGCCTCTGCCGTGGCTGTTTTGTAATCGGTTAACGCATTGTCCAGCGACAATAGCGCACTTCCGTATGCGCTGTTGGGACCGTCGTAAATGGCCATCAAAGCGATCACCGGTCCAGCATGGAAACCGTGCTCTGTCATCACTCCCTTACAAGATGAGCAACCAACAAGAGGAACATCAGCAAATGCTTTGCCACACTCTGCCGTCAGGATGTCAGCCGGATATTCGTCAGTATAATAACAGACTAAACTTGAAAGTTCAGGGCTGAATAATGCCTCTTTCAGGTACTGAACTGCTACGGCAGGGTTAGAAATATGAGTAAATGCTGTTTTTAATCGCATGAACGAACACGTTATAGGGTTATTTAATCTTTATACATCAACTTGCGATAATATTAAATTAAATACCCTAAAGGAAAGAAATATCTTTTCTATCCTATAACTAATTAATCGCTGATTTCTAGCGTTACAGAATCATTAATATTAATTACACCTGTTGTGTTGGAATTGTTGCCATTAATTTTTAACTCAATATTTTCGCCCTGACGGGTGATTTTTTGATCCGATGTCACATTCCAGTTGGACGGAATTGATTGAATAATATACACGCCCTGCTCAGTTTCACTTTTTGTAACAGTTATTTGTCTTCCGTCAACAAAAAGCGAACATTGTGGCGCCGCAACGCATTTTTGGGTAGATACATCCTGAAATGTGATCGTTCGCCAAAAAAAAGCCACGGTCAAAATAGCTAATGTGATAACGATTTGAGTCAGTCTGAGTTTAGTAAGCTTTTCAGCTGCCATATTCGTGAGTTCCTCGTGCAACAAACTTCAAAGTTTTGAAATAAAAGGCCAAATCCAGACGGATAGTAAGGTTACTTCTCTGTCATTGAATTGTTAATTGCAGTATAGTTATTGCTTGAAAATGCACCTTTTTTAAAGCCAACAATAGTGATTAAAGTCATGAAAATGCTTTGATTTTTATTGTTAACTTGGGGCGCATTACGACATATGTCGTGTTGGAAGTAAAGTGTAGTTAATTAGACATTGGAAGCATGCAAAATGAGCCAAGAACAGCAGCTTGAGCAAAACTACAACTATACAGTCGTCCGTCAGTTTACCCTGGTTACCATTCTTTGGGGCATTGTCGGCATGGGTGTGGGTGTTTTGATCGCCGCTCAATTAGTATGGCCACAGCTAAACTTTGATACGCCGTGGTTGACGTACAGTCGCTTACGTCCTCTGCATACTAATGCGGTTATTTTCGCGTTTGGTACCAGTGCACTGTTCGCAACATCTTATTATGTTGTTCAGCGCACCTGTCAAACTCGTCTTTTTGGTGGCGCGCTTGTCCCGTTTACGTTTTGGGGATGGCAAGCAATCATTGTTTCTGCCGCAATTACTCTGCCTTTGGGTTATACCTCAGGTAAAGAATATGCGGAACTTGAATGGCCTATCGATATCGCGATTGCTCTGGTATGGGTTTCTTACGCCGTTGTGTTCTTTGGCACACTGGTCAAGCGTAAGACGTCTCATATTTACGTAGCAAACTGGTTCTTTGGTGCGTTTATTATTACTGTTGCCGTTCTGCATATCGTCAATAGTATGGCTATCCCGGTTTCCATAGGTAAATCGTACTCGATTTATTCTGGTGCTGTAGATGCAATGGTTCAGTGGTGGTACGGCCACAATGCGGTAGGTTTCCTTCTTACAGCGGGTTTTCTTGGAATGATGTATTACTTCGTTCCGAAACAAGCTGAGCGTCCTGTTTACTCTTACCGTTTGTCAATCGTTCACTTCTGGGCTCTGATCTCACTTTATATCTGGGCAGGTCCTCACCACCTTCACTACACAGCACTCCCTGACTGGACTCAGTCGCTGGGTATGGTGATGTCGCTGGTTCTGTTCGCACCTTCATGGGGTGGCATGATCAACGGTATCATGACGCTGTCCGGAGCATGGCATAAGTTACGTTATGACCCTATTCTGCGATTCCTGATCGTATCGTTGTCTTTCTACGGCATGTCGACCTTCGAAGGCCCGATGATGTCAATCAAGACGGTCAACGCGCTGTCTCACTACACCGACTGGACGATTGGTCACGTTCACTCCGGCGCTCTGGGCTGGGTTGCGATGGTTTCGATCGGTTCGGTTTATCACCTTATCCCTCGCCTGTTCGGCCAGGAACGCATGTACTCAATGAGTCTGGTCAATGCCCACTTCTGGCTGGCAACGATCGGTACCGTGCTGTACATCGTCGCGATGTGGATCTCTGGTGTGATGCAAGGTCTGATGTGGCGTGCTGTGAACTCAGACGGCACCCTGACTTACAGCTTTGTTGAATCGGTCCAGGCTTCTTACCCGTTCTATACCGTACGTTTTATTGGTGGATTTATCTTCCTGTCAGGCATGTTCCTGATGGCGTACAACGCGTATAAGACGATTTCTGCACCCAAGCATAGCTTAAAAGCTATCCAGCAACCGGCTTAAGGAGATTGAAGAATGAGTTCTAATTCTAATAATCGCCATGAAATTATTGAGCGTAATGTTGGTCTGCTGGCTATCTTCATTGTATTTGCCATCAGCTGGGGCGCCTTGGTTGAGATCACTCCGTTGATTTTCCAGAAGCAAACCACAGAACCGGTTGAAAACCTGAAACCATACACGGCGCTGCAACTGGAAGGTCGCGATATCTATATTCGCGAAGGCTGTAACGTCTGCCACAGCCAGATGATTCGTCCTTTCCGCTCTGAAACAGAACGTTATGGTCACTACTCGGTGGCGGGTGAAAGTGTATGGGAACATCCTTTCTTGTGGGGCTCTAAACGTACTGGTCCGGATTTAGCGCGTGTCGGCGGCCGTTACTCAGACGAGTGGCACCGCGTGCACCTGATGGATCCACGTGAACTGGTACCGGAATCTAACATGCCGGGTTTCCCTTGGCTGGCCAAGAATGAGTTGGACGGACAGTACACCCAGAAGAAAATGGAAGTATTCCGTAATCAGTTTGGTGTGCCATACACAGATGAACAAATCGCGAATGCGGCAAAAGATGTCGAAGGTAAAACCGAGATGGATGCCATCATCGCTTATCTTCAGTCTATTGGTCACGCAATGAAATAAGGGGTAATTATGGATATCGGTACTATTCACAGTATTTGGACCATAGTGCTATTTGTCTGCTTTATCGGCGTTGTTTGGTGGGCTTACGGAAAAAACCGTAAGGCTCGCTTTGATGAAGCAGCCAATTTGATTTTTGCTGACGAACAGCAGCCCCCTGCAAAAAAACAAGGAGTGACTAAGTAATGACTACATTCTGGAGTCTTTGGATTACTGTCATCACACTCGGAACCCTGTTTGGCTGCGCTTTCCTGCTCTTTTGGTGTCTTAAAGACAAAATGGGAGTGGAAGAAGGCGTTGATATGGGGCACGAGTACGATGGTATTCGCGAAATCAACAACCCACTACCAAAATGGTGGACCTATCTGTTTATCAGCACATTCATATTTGCGGCAATTTACCTGACGCTTTATCCGGGTTTAGGTAGCTTCAAAGGTGTTTTGGGCTGGCAGAGTTCAGATCAGCGCGTTTCGCTCGCTTGAAGAGTCTAAAGCGTCGATTGCGGCGGCCCAGGAAAGCAAAACTCTGGTGCAGTACGCAAAAGAGCTCGACGATGCCGATGCATACTTTGGCGAAGCATTTAAACGTCTGGCTTATCAGGAAGGCGGCTCCGATTTACGTCCGATCCCTGAGATTGCCGCTGATCCCGATGCGCTCAAGGTTGGCCAACGTCTGTTCCTGCAAAACTGTTCTCAGTGTCATGGTTCTGATGCACGCGGACAAACCGGCTTCCCTAACCTGACAGACAATGCCTGGTTGTATGGCGGTGAACCTGCTGCGATCGTGACGACGATTCGTCATGGTCGTATCGGTCAGATGCCAGCATGGAAAGATGCACTGGGCGAGCAAGGCGTGCAGGAAGTGGTGAGCTATGCGCTGAGCCTTTCTGGTCGTTCTGTGAATGCTCGTGAAGCTGAAGCCGGTAAAGCGCGCTTCGTGGTCTGTGCGGCCTGCCATGGTACAGATGGTAAAGGCAACCCGGCTGTCGGCGCTCCGGATCTGACTGACCAGGACTGGTTATTTGGAGACTCGCGCGCAGCAGTGACCGAAACGGTCATGAATGGTCGTTCTGGTGTTATGCCAGCATGGCTGGATATCTTAGGCGAAGATAAGGTGCAATTAGTTGCGGCTTATGTCTGGAGCCTGAGTAATTCCGACCAATAAGTAACAACACATAACAGCCCCTTTTCAAGGGGCTGTCTTTCTCTTAAGTTATTCGTTTCCCTTACGTTGTAGAGAACTTTTTTATGGTAAAGCCTTGGTATAAACAATTCTGGCCGTGGTTTCTGATTATCCTTCCTCTTACGGTTGTTATCTGGACTGTCATTACTGTTATCATTTTTTCCAATAACTCCGTATCCCTGGTCACTGAGGACTACTATAAAAAAGGCAAAGGCATTAATGTCGATCTCAGCAAGATTCAGGTTGCCAGACAACTGGGTCTTAATGCGTCGGTATACTCCGATGGTAACGATATTGTCATCGAGCTGAATAAAGGTCAGTTGGAACATTTTCCGGCACTGCAAGCGATGTTTGCCCACCGAACCCTGCCAGACCGCGATTTTTCAATGCTGCTGACTTCTGATGCGAAGGGTCGCTATCGCATTAAACGTGACAGTGAACTGCAGGGGCCGTGGTTTATTGAATTAACACCGCATAACAGCGAGTGGCTGGTCCAGGGACGAGTGACGTTTCCCATCCGCATCGCCTACCCAGTTAATGAATTAATGCTATGAGTCATTCGTGTTATCACTGCGGTGAAGATGTCCCGGCGGGCACGGACTTTAAAGTCGAGATTCTTGGTGAGCAACGTGACATGTGTTGCCCAGGATGTCAGACCGTGGCCGAAACGATTGTTGCCAGCGGCCTGGTTTCGTATTACCAATTCCGCACCGCGCCCGCCGAAAAAGTGGATTTGGTACCGGAGCAATTGCAGGCACTGATCCATTACGACAACAGCGATGTTCAGGCAGAGTTCGTACGTGATGAAGGCGACCACAAAGAAGTGACATTGTCACTTGATTGTGTCTCTTGTGCTGCCTGTGCCTGGTTGATCGAAAAGCAGCTTAACAGTGAAGCCGGAGTGACGACGATACGGGTTAATACCACCACCAATCGGGCTCTGCTGTGCTGGGATGACTCAAAAACTAAGCTCAGCCATATTCTGAACCGGATTCATCAGCTGGGTTATAAAGCTGCACCGTTTGAGGCCGATCAGCAGGAAGCGTTTTATCATGCCACGATGAAACAGTATCTTTATCGTCTTGGTATCGCCGGTCTCGCAACCATGCAGGTTATGATGCTGGCGGTTGCGCTTTATCTTGAAGCGTTTGGCGATCTCGACCCGGAATTTAAAAACTACTTTCGTTGGGTTAGTCTGATTTTTGCCACCCCGGTATTGCTTTACTCCGCCTTACCATTTTATCTCAATGCCTGGCGCAGCCTTCGCGGTCGTACTCTGGGCATGGATGTTCCCGTCTCTATCGCATTGATATTTGCTTATGTGGCCAGTCTCATCGCGACCATCACCCGGCAAGGAGAAGTCTTCTTCGAATCCATCTCCATGTTTACCTTCTTTCTGTTGGTTGGCCGCTTTCTGGAGATGCGCGCGCGACGCAAAGCGGCGGCCGCGAGCGGCAATCTGCTGAAACTGGTACCGGCCATCGCAAACCGGCTTGATGGTGAACAGGTTCCGGTAAAAACGCTGCAACCGGGTGACCAAATTCGGGTTTTACCCGGCGAACATATCCCGGCTGACGGAAAAATCCTCACCAGCCGTATCCATGTTGATGAGTCCATGTTGACCGGAGAGTCACTTCCAGTGGTGAAGCAAACCGGTGATGCGGTATTTGCCGGTACGCTCAATGGTGAAGAAGCCTTTGAACTGGAAGTTACCGCGACAAAAAATGACTCCGTGATCTCCAATATTGTGCGCCTGCAGGACGCCGCGCAGTCATCGAAACCCAGAATCGCGGAGATCGCGGACATCGTCGCGCGCTACTTTGTTGCGATTATTTTATTGATTGCAGCGGCAACCTGGTTTTTCTGGCATCAGACTCATCCCGAGGATGCGTTCTGGATCATGTTATCGGTTCTGGTGGCGACCTGTCCGTGTGCCCTGTCTCTGGCGACGCCTACAGCGCTGACCTGCGCGACTTCCCGCATGAGTGGCTTTGGTCTTTTGCTGCGTAAAAGCCATGTGTTCGAAACCCTGTGTAAGGTCAATCATCTGGTGGTCGATAAAACCGGTACCCTGACTCAGGGGAAAATTGAACTGCGCGATACCCGCGTGTATTCGAACTGGTCCCAACAGCAGTGCCTGGCGATTGCGGCTGCGCTTGAGCAACATGCTAATCATCCGCTGGCCAAAGCATTCCATCCTTACCTTTATGAGGACATTATTGTCTCTGATGTTGGTAACGTGATTGGCTCCGGTCTGCAAGGTCTGTTTGATGGCAAGCCAGTCGCGATTGGTAACGCCCGTTTTGTCCTCGGTACTGACGATGATCAGGAAGTGAATGCGGTTTATCTGACGATTAACGATGAACATGCCGCTACCTTCTATTACCAGGATCCGATTCGTAAAGAAGCCGGACCGTTTATCGAGCAACTCCATCAGGCAGGCATCAAAATCACCCTGTTAACCGGTGATTCTCAAGCCAATGCAGCACTTGTTGCGGATCAATTGGGGATTGATCAGGTGATATCCGGGGCGAAACCTGAAGATAAACTGGCCCGTCTTAATCAGATAAACCAGCATGATATTACCATGATGGTCGGAGACGGCATCAACGATGCGCCGACTCTGGCCGGCGCACACATTTCTGTTGCGATGGGCGGAGGGACTGATGTCGCCAAAGCATCAGCGGACATGGTGTTATTGGGTGATAAACTGGATAAATTACTTGAAGCGCGCAAACTGGCCATACAGACCCGGCGTATCATTCGCGAAAACCTGGCCTGGTCTTTAGGTTACAATCTGTTAATTCTGCCTTTAGCGGTTGCGGGGCTGGTCGCACCTTATATCGCGGTTGTGGGTATGTCTGCCAGTTCGATTATAGTAGTATCCAATTCGCTGCGCTTATTAAAAGAATCAGGTAAGTAAATGGAAAGTTTGTATATATTAATTCCTATCGCCATTGTGTTGGTTTGTGTGGCAGTGGCAATATTTCTTTGGGCGGTGAAAAGTGAACAATTTGAAGATTTAGAACGCCAAGGACACAATATTCTATTTGAAGACGAGCAAGAAACACATTCTTCTACAATTAATACCTCTTCACCACTTTCTCACCAGAAATCGAAATCTGACGGCGTAAAACAGGCACAAGATGAGGATCAAAAATGACGCCGGACTTTGTCGGTGCATTTGTGATTGGTTTGCTCGGTGCCGGTCACTGTATGGGGATGTGTGGCGGGATTGCCTCCCTGCTGACGCTCAATCAGTCTGGCAGACAGACCTCTCCTTTACTGCTGTATAATGCCGGCCGAATCCTGAGTTATATGCTGTTTGGTGCCATCATCGGCGGTCTCGTCGCATCCTTATCCAGCCTGGCAGCCCTGAATCATATTCTGATATGGCTTCGCCTGCTTGCGGCACTGCTTATGGTCGGTCTTGGTCTGTATGTCGGGCGTTGGTGGTTTGGAATTCTGAAACTGGAACGGTTTGGACAATCGGTATGGAAACACATTTCTCCGGCCGGCACAGCCCTGTTACCACTCAAAAAAAGCTGGTACGCTCTACCCTTCGGTTTTATCTGGGGGTGGCTGCCGTGTGGTTTAGTCTATTCCATTTTGACCTGGGCCGCGGTTTCGGGTGGATTTTTGCAAGGCGCATTAATCATGGGGGCCTTTGGATTAGGTACTTTGCCCGCGATGTTATTGGTTGGTTTTGGTGCAACAAAAATAAAACAGTTGCAACAATCTAAAATATTTCGTCATATAGCGGCAGTATTTATTATCACTTATGGTTTATATACCGGCTACGGTGCCATAAATATGCTGATTACCTTAATTTAGGTGATTGATTTAGCTATACGTTTATTTTATCTATCCTTTGCGATTCAGGGATGCTAAAATATTGATGTATATCAAATAGTGAAGGTTGTTATGATTTCTGAAAAGCATGCTGCGAAACGCGTTCAATCCGGTGGTTGTGCCATTCACTGTCAAGACTGCAGTATTAGCCAGCTTTGCATCCCATTTACTCTGAATGAAGCAGAGTTGGATCAGCTTGACCAGATCATCGAGCGTAAGAAGCCAATTCAAAAAGGTCAGGAAACTGTTTAAAGCCGGTGACGATTTGCGTTCTTTGTACGCGATTCGTTCAGGCACCATCAAAAGCTACACCATTACAGAGCAAGGTGATGAGCAGATCACTGCATTCCACCTGGCTGGTGATTTGGTCGGTTTTGACGCGATTACTGAAGATTCTCACCCTAGCTTCGCTCAGGCACTGGAAACATCCATGGTTTGTGAGATCCCTTACGAGATTCTTGATGACCTGTCAGGCAAAATGCCGAAACTGCGTCAGCAAATCATGCGTCTGATGAGTAATGAAATCAAAGGTGACCAGGAGATGATCCTGCTGCTATCGAAGAAAAACGCTGAAGAGCGTCTGGCAGCCTTCCTGTACAACCTGTCGACTCGTTTTTCGCAACGTGGCTTCAGCCCGCGTGAGTTTCGTCTGACGATGACACGTGGTGATATTGGTAACTACCTTGGTCTGACGGTCGAAACGATCAGTCGCCTGCTGGGTCGCTTCCAGAAATCAGAAATCCTGAGTGTGAAAGGTAAATACATCACCATTCTCAATCATGACGCCCTGAAAGAACTAGCTGGCGTATCATCAGATTCCAAGTAATAAAATCAATGATGTAGCTCTTTAATGAGCTACATCATACTTCTCCAACTTTCCTGTCTAAATTTCTTCAACCTCTCTCTTCAACTGCGCTAAAGTAAATCTAAGAAGTCTCCTCACTCTATAAGGAGTTTTGTTATGAGTATCTATAACAAGATCTTAGTTGTCGCTGACATCAATCACGATGAACAGCCTGCTCTTGCCCGCGCTATGCAGCTCGCCGCAAAAAGTAAGTCGCAAAGCCGTGTTACCTTCTTCCTGTCTATCTATGATTTTTCCTATGACATGACGTCAATGCTTTCTATAGATGAACGGGATGCAATGCGCAGAGGTGTGATTCATCAGCGCGAACAGTGGATGCACAAAGTCGCTCAACCTTATGTTAATGATTCGGTGATCTTTGAAGTCAAAGTGGTGTGGCATAACCGCCCTTACGAAGCCATTATTGGTGAGATTTTTGCCGGCGAACACGATATTCTGATCAAAGGTACCCGTAAACACGATGCGCTGGAATCGGTTATCTTCACGCCTACCGACTGGCATCTGCTGCGTAAGTGCCCGACCCCGGTGCTGTTGGTGAAAAATGCTGAATGGCCTCAGGACGCCAATATCATTGCATCGGTGCATGTCGGCTCAGAAGTCGAAGCGCATCTTGATTTGAACGATATCATGGTTGATCAGTTGCTAAACCTGACCTCACGGCTTGGCGCCACGCCTTATCTGGTGAATGCGTATCCGCTTACGCCGGCAAACATCACCATTGAACTGCCGGAGTTTGACCCGACGACATATACCGATGCGGTACGCGGTCATCATCTCACGTCGATGAAAGCTCTGCGCCAGAAACATGGTATTGATGAAGCGCACACAATTGTCGAACAAGGATTACCGGAAGATGTGATTCCTAAGGCGGCAGAAGATCTGCAGGCCGCGATGGTGATTCTGGGTACGACCGGCCGTACCGGTTTATCGGCGGTCTTTATCGGCAATACGGCGGAGCAAGTGATCGACAAAATTAACTGTGACGTTCTGGCCTTGAAACCGCGAGGTTATATCAGTCCGCTGGATCCTACCCACGCTAGTTAATCTACATCCCGCTGCATAATCCCAAATCCTCAGGTCTCCCTGAGGATTTTTGCTTTCAGGCTCCGATAGCACTGGCATCTGACAAATTTATCCGTATCATACGCACTTCATTTTGTTTTGAAGATTAAGACCGCAAGCTGATGACAGAGCAAACCCAAGAGTTGACCAAAGCTCAACAATACAATTTCAACAAATTGCAAAAGCGCATTCGTCGCAATACAGGTCAGGCGATTGCTGACTTCAACATGATTGAAGATGGTGACCGCATCATGGTGTGTTTATCCGGAGGTAAAGACAGCTTTACCATGCTGGATATTCTGATGAGCTTACAAAAAAGTGCGCCGGTCTCTTTCGAGCTGATTGCTGTTAACCTCGACCAGAAACAACCAGGCTTCCCTGAGCATATTCTGCCGGAATATCTGCAGGAAACTGGGTGTTGAGTACAAGATTGTTGAAGAAGACACCTACTCGATTGTTCAAGACAAAGTACCTGAAGGGAAAACGACTTGCGCCCTGTGTTCACGTCTGCGTCGTGGTATTCTGTACCGCACTGCAAAAGAGCTGGGTGCAACCAAAATCGCTTTGGGTCACCACCGCGATGATATCCTTGAAACCCTGTTCCTGAACATGTTCTACGGTGGCAAGATGAAAGGCATGCCACCAAAACTGGTTTCTGATAACGGCGAGCACGTTGTGATTCGTCCACTGGCCTATTGCCGTGAAAAAGACATCATTAAATATTCTGAACTGCGTGGCTACCCTATTATTCCATGTAACCTGTGCGGCTCTCAGCCAAACATGCAGCGTCAGAACATTAAGCAAATGCTAAACGGCTGGGATAAACAGTTCCCGGGTCGTATTGAAACCATGTTCCGCGCAATGCAAAACGTGGTACCTAGCCACCTTGCGGACTTCGAGCTGTTTGACTTCAAATCGATCAACAGTGAATCGGGCGTTATCAATGGCGGAGATATCGGCTTTGATAAAGAAGACATGCCGGTACAACAGGTTGAAGATGAAGATTTAGTGATGGAATTCGATCCAAGCCTGAAGCTGGATGTCACAAATATCTGATTCCGAAAACAGAACATCTGATTTAGTATACGGATGAATGGAAAAAGGCTGCGAATGCAGCCTTTTTTGACGAAAAATCTTATAAATCAACCTGATGATAAGCAAAGTTGAGCTTACTTGCCCAGTAATCATTCAGGCTGAACTCAACAGTAATCACTTTTTGATTTCACTTTTTAGCTTTAGGTAAGTACGGTAATACCCGCTGTGTGATTTGCGGTAATTCCATCCACCCTTCTTCACCAATCTGCTCAAGCCCGACCTGCGCTTTACCGTTAACTATCGGTACCACACTGCCATCACTAAGTTGGATTTCACCGTTTAGGTGATTGGCAAACTCGAGCGTTAATCCGCTGACCTTCGGTGTAAACCAACTGGCGAACATGCCACCTAAGTCTTTCAACATGCTCTGCATTTGCGGAAGTAAAGACTCGATTTCACTGTAACTGACACGACCCTGGAGCGGCTGTTTGGTCATGACAACCATAGAAAAATCACAACGTTGGTCATTGGGAGTGTCAACAAACACCAAAGGATTCGCCTGACGTAAGTTGTTATCCAATGGAACAATCAGCTCATTAATCGCCGAAGGCTGAAGCTCTTCATAATGCGCTTCTTTCTCCATCCACGCCTTGTCGATGTGACACAGTGTTTTGTCATCCGCATTGACGAAGAAAAATCCCACTTTGACATCTTTGTGATCATCTTCGACGTTATTTTTCATTTGTGAAAAGAGCTTGGAGTAAGTGAACATATATTCCTGAGCCCAGCTCGTACCCGGGATACTGCTGCAGATCCCGGCCAGAAGAACAATAGATATGGATTTTTTGATCATTCGCTTTGCCAGTAAGTCTCATTGTGGCGAATCATGGTCTGCAAATCGGTCACATAATCCGCTCCGCGTTCAGAGTACTTCAGCAAGCCTTGGGTTAAAGCCTCAGCGGTATCTGTGCTGAGCAAATCCTGCTCTTGCTGACGCAACTGCTGACGAATTTTACGCAGCTCATAATATGCTGCGTTGCGGTTTACGTTCATAAAGTAGCGGTGAATCGATTCCTGCACCGATCTGAACTTAGCAACTTCGTGGGTCATGCCTTCCTGACGAGCCAAAGGCACTAATCCGCAGCCTTTAGAGTAACACCACTGACCAAAATAGTTGTTACCTTCCACTGCAAAGCGTGACGTCCCCCAAGCAGATTCATTAGCAGCCTGGGTCAGCACCAACGCAGGTGGCAACACATCCACCCGGCGTTGCATGACACTCAGCCACTTTGCCGTGACTTTGTTGTCATTCATGTCCACTTTATACAGTGACGCCAAGTGCTTCGCATCCTGCTTGTCTTTGGTGGTGACATTATTCTGATCGAAGTGGGTCTGGATACGCTTCAGAATTTTACGTTCTTTCACTATCCGGGCATTTTCCAGTTCGATGCCCGGTTTAAGATAAGAGAAAAACGACTGTTTTTTTTCTGTCACATCACTGATTGCACTAAAATCCGGCGCATCACTGACGGCCTGTCCCGGATTTACCGACATTTCGACGGTCTCGCTCTCATGTTGCTTGACGTAATAAACACTGCAACTGGCGATGAGAACAACGGTCGATAAAGCAAGAATCTTACGCATCAAACACCTGTGGATTCTGGTTCTGGCTATTGTCATCGTCGCTGTGGTTAGAGGCCACAATCTTTAAACGGATCCCAAACATGTTTCGGTAAATAATACCTTTAACATGGAAGAAAAATGGTAACACAAACACAAGGCCAATGCCGTAGAACAACACGGCAGCGATAAACATCACCATCATCAGCGCGTAGATCACCGCCAGTTGTAACAGCTTTTTGTTTACCGCACGCAGTGATAACCACAGCGATTGCAGCGGAGATACATGCTTCTCACAAATCAGCAGCACTGAGTTACTGAAAGCAAGAGAAATATACATAGACAAGAGAGGAAACAGCGCACTGGCAATGCCCTGCAGCAACAGTCCGCACAGCGTGGCGATAATAACAGGTACAGTAAACTGCAGCCCTTTACTGATATGACGTGTTTTCGTCGCCAAACCAGCGGCATGACTCATTGCCATCAGTGACACACCCGCATAAATCGGCGCGCTGACGACTTCGTAACTGAAATTGGCGATAAAAATAGCCTGCCCCAGTCCATCCGGGAACTCGGCTTGCCCGGTGAAAACATCGGTAATAATCGAAAGATCACCAATTTGCAGCTTCAGTGCGATGAAAAATATGGCAAGTTGAGCCACAATCAGCATGACAATCGCAGGTGAAAACGAAAGAAAATGCTTGATGGTGTGGCTCCAGGCTTCCTTGAGCACATCACCGATTTTCAGTTGATACTGGCCCGACAGAGCTTGCTCAACCGTTCCCCCTAAATTGAAATCTCTTTCGATATCATTGTTCATAATTGGCCCTAGAGTGGCTTGCTAAAACACGATTCAACATAAATCAGCAAGTCAGATACATTTTTCGGTCATTATACTGAAATGCTACAGAGTCTAAACTCTGAGTAACAAATGTGTGTTGCTTTCTGTTTATTATGGTTGATAATTAACCGTTTGAAAGCATTCAAAGTTAACGCAAAGCCTATGGTAATTAATCTTTACTTTTAGGTGCAAAATTTTTTCTGTTTCAGAATAAGAAAACACTTTGATTTCGTAGTTTTGATGATTATGATTCGGCGATTATGAGTGTATGCATATATAGCATTTCTCAATGAGCAATCCTTGGTTTTAATAGGGAGAAAAACAGACGTTGAACGAACGACATTCAGTAGATAAACCAGTTATCCGTCTATCTGGTATAAGCAAGAGTTTTGATGGCAAAGAGATCATCAGCGAGTTCAATCTTGATGTGAATCACGGTGAATTCCTGACAATTCTGGGGCCGTCAGGATGTGGTAAAACAACCGTACTTCGGATAATCGCAGGTTTTGAAACAGCAGATGCTGGGCAAATTCTACTGGATAATCAAGATGTCACGTCGGTTCCTGCGGAGCAAAGACACGTAAACACCGTGTTCCAGAGTTACGCCCTGTTCCCGCATATGACGGTATTTGAAAACGTCGCCTTTGGCCTGCGCATGCAAAAAGTGCCGTCTGCAGATATTGAACCACGCGTGATGGAAGCGCTGAAGATGGTTCGTCTGGCAGAAATGGCGCAGCGTAAACCTCATCAGCTTTCTGGTGGTCAGCAGCAACGTATCGCAATTGCCCGTGCTGTGGTTAACAAGCCTAAAGTTCTGCTGCTTGATGAATCACTGTCGGCACTTGATTATAAACTTCGTAAACAGATGCAAACTGAGCTGAAGCAACTGCAACGTCAGTTGGGCATCACCTTCATTTTCGTCACCCACGACCAGGAAGAAGCCCTGTCGATGTCTGATCGTATTATCGTGATGCGTGATGGTGTCATCGAGCAAGATGGTTCGCCACGTGAAATTTATGAAGAACCGAAGAACCTGTTTGTCGCTCGCTTTATCGGCGAAATTAACGTGTTTAACACTGTGATGCAGGAACGCCTGGATGACAAACGTGTACGCGTTGAGATTGAAGGCGTCGACTCTGTGGTTTATTTCGATCAACCGGTCAATAACGGTACTAAGCTGCAGGTTCTGCTGCGTCCGGAAGATTTGCGTATCGAAGAAATCAAAGAATCGGAGTCAACCGGCATTGTTGGTCATATCACCGATCGTACCTACAAAGGTATGACGCTGGAATCCATGGTCGAACTCGAATCCGGCATGCGAGTGCTGGTAAGCGAATTCTTTAACGAAGACGATCCGGACGTGGACCACTCCATCGGTCAGAAAGTCGCGATCACTTGGGTTGAAAGCTGGGAGGTGGTACTCAATGATGAGCAAAAAATTTAATCTTCAGAACGCGATTATCACCTTAATCGTCGGTTGGTTAGTGCTGTTTGTACTTATCCCTAACCTGATGATTATCGGTACCAGTTTTCTGACTCGTGATGAAGCCAATCTGATCGATATGACTTTCACGTTAGATAACTATGCCCGCTTACTGGATCCGCTGTACGGCAAAGTGATGCTGCATTCGTTTTACATGGCGATTGTGGCAACGATTCTTTGTCTGATCATCGGTTACCCGTTTGCGTACATTGTCGCGAAGATGCCGCCGAACTGGCGCCCTATTATGCTGTTTCTGGTCATCGTGCCATTCTGGACCAACTCGTTAATTCGTACTTATGGTCTTAAAATTGTGCTAGGAACCCAGGGCATTTTAAACAAGGCGCTGATTGGCATTGGTTTGATCGACGCTCCGTTACGTCTTATGTATACAGAGACCGCAGTAATGATTGGTCTGGTGTACATTTTGCTGCCGTTTATGATTTTGCCGCTCTACTCCGCCATCGAGAAACTTGACGGCACATACATTGAAGCGGCGCGAGATCTGGGTGCGAACAAACTGCAGACCCTGACCAAGGTCATTCTGCCGCTAACCATGCCTGGCATCATCGGTGGTTGTCTGCTGGTTTCTGCTGCCTGCGCTGGGTATGTTCTACATCGCCGACCTGCTGGGTGGTGCGAAGAACCTGCTGATTGGTAACGTGATTAAGAGCCAGGTGCTCAATGCCCGTGACTGGCCATTTGGTGCGGCGACCAGTATCGCCCTGACACTCGCCATGGCGGTCATGCTGTACGCTTACTACCGTGCCGGTAAATTGTTGAATAAGAAAGTGGAGCTAGACTAATGGGTAAGACAGTTAGATTTAGCTTTATGAGTTTGGTGTACTTATTCCTGTACTTGCCAATTATCGTATTGATTGCTAACTCTTTTAATGACAATAAATTCGGTATTAAATGGGGTGGCTTTACGACCAAGTGGTACCATGCATTAGTAGCTAACGACAGTTTGATGCAAGCCGCCTGGCACTCGCTGAATGTGGCCGTGTTTTCTGCCACCGCAGCAACCCTGATTGGCAGCTTGACGGCAGTTGCTCTGTTCCGTTACCAGTTCAAGGGTAAAGGGCTGGTCAACGGCATGTTGTTTGTCGTTATGATGTCTCCGGATATCGTGATGGCAATTGCGCTGTTAGCGCTGTTTCTGGTACTGGGTGCGAATCTGGGTTTCTTTACCCTGCTGATTGCACACATTACGTTCTGTTTACCGTTTGTTGTGGTGACTGTTTACAGTCGCCTCAACGGGTTTGATGTCAAAATGCTGGAAGCGGCCAAGGATCTGGGCGCCAGCGAATGGGTAATTCTGAAAAAGATTATCCTGCCTTTGGCCAAACCTGCAGTTGCGGCTGGCTGGCTGCTGAGCTTCACGCTGTCACTGGATGACGTGATTATCAGTTCATTTGTCACCGGCCCAACTTATGAGATCCTGCCACTTAAGATCTACTCAATGGTCAAAGTCGGTATCTCACCAGAAGTCAACGCACTTGCTACGGTCATGCTGATTGTCTCTCTTGCGTTGGTGATTCTTTCTCAGGTTCTGACCCGGGAAAAAGTCAAGTAAAAGCACCGAAGCAGGAAGAGCACTTACCTCCTGCTTCATCTTCATCTAACGCCTTAATTGGGCAACGTCTGGTTTGGAGCTAACGTCAATGAAAAAATGGACTACTCTTTTGGCAGGTAGTATGTGTGCGCTGTCGCTGATCTCAACAAATGTCGCGGCAGAAGACAATGAACTGGTATTTATGAACTGGGGGCCGTACATCAACAGCGGTATTCTGGAACAATTTACTAAAGAAACCGGCATCAAAGTGATCTACTCAACTTATGAGTCAAATGAAACTTTGTACGCCAAGCTGAAAACACACAATGAAGGTTACGACCTGGTTGTTCCATCAACCTATTTCGTATCTAAAATGCGTGACGAAGGCATGCTGCAGAAAATCGACAAATCCAAACTGTCGAATCTGGGTAACCTGGATCCAAACTATCTGAATAAACCTTATGATCCAAACAACGATTACTCGATTCCGCACGTAGTGGCAATCACCGGCCTTGCTGTCAACACGGACATGTACGATCCGAATGACTTCCAAAGTTGGGGCGACCTGTGGAAGCCTGAACTGGCTGGTCAGCTGATGCTGATGGATGACACCCGTGAGGTGTTCCACATCGCGCTGCGTAAACTGGGTTACTCTGGTAACACCACTGACGACAAGCAGATTGATGAAGCGTACGCTGAGCTGCAGAAGCTGATGCCAAACGTTTTGGTATTCAACTCAGATAACCCGGCTGCACCTTACCTGTCTGGTGAAGTAGGTCTGGGTATGCTGTGGAACGGCTCTGCAGCAGCGGCGCAAAAAGAAGGTCTGCCTCTTAAGCTGGTATTCCCTAAAGAAGGCGGTATTGGTTGGGTAGATAACTTTGCTATCGCATCAGGCGCGAAAAACGTCGACGCAGCGCATAAGATGATCGACTTCCTGCTACGCCCGGAAATCGCAGAACAGATTTCTCGCGACACAGGTTACCTGACCGGTGTGAAAGCATCAAACGACAAGTTTAAAGACATCGCACCACTGTTCCCTTCTCAGGAAGATCTGGACCGTGTTGAATGGCAAGCGGCTGTTGGCGACAAAACTGTACGTTACGAAGATTACTTCATGAAGCTTAAAGCGGGTCAATAATCCCAATAAAATGAATGAAATAGGCAGCTTAAGCTGCCTATTTTTTTTTGAGCTGTTATAATCGGCGCTTATGCATAAACATGCTCTTGCCTGGCTAGGCTCTTACAGCAAACATGGAAATCTCATGAAAAGTAAACTGTATGCTGGCGCTTTGTGTGCTGCGACTCTATTCACAAGTAACGTGATGGCTGAAGACCAAGAACTGTATTTCTACAACTGGTCTGAATATATTCCTAATGAAGTCCTCGAAGACTTCACTAAGGAAACCGGTATTAAAGTAATCTACTCGACCTACGAGTCCAACGAAAGCATGTACGCCAAGTTGAAAACTCAGGGCGAGGGTTACGACCTGGTAGTACCTTCGACCTATTTTGTTTCAAAGATGCGTAAAGAAGGGATGCTGCAGGAGATCGATCACTCTAAACTGAGTCATTTTGCAGACCTGGATCCTAACTATCTGAACAAATCTTTCGATCCGGATAACCACTACTCTATTCCTTATATCTGGGGCGCGACCGGTATCGGTATCAACACAGATATGCTCGATAAATCTTCTGTTAAAAACTGGGGCGATCTTTGGGATAGCAAGTGGGAAGGCCAGTTGATGATGATGGACGATTCGCGTGAAGTGTTCCACATCGCATTGAGTAAGTTAGGCTATTCACCGAACACCACCAATCCAAAAGAGATTGAAGCGGCGTTCCACGAATTGCAGAAGCTGATGCCGAATGTATTGGTATTCAACTCAGATTTCCCGGCTAACCCTTATCTGGCTGGCGAAGTATCGCTGGGTATGCTGTGGAATGGTTCTGCGTACATGGCTCGCGAAGAAGGCGCACCGATTGAAATTATCTGGCCGGAAAAAGGTGCGATTTTCTGGATGGACAGCCTGGCTATCCCATCCGGTGCTAAAAACGTTGAGGCCGCTCATAAGATGATCGACTTCCTGCTTCGCCCGGATAATGCAGCGAAAATTGCAATGGAAATTGGTTATCCGACGCCGGTAAAAGCGGCTTACCCGCTGCTGCCAAAAGAGTTTGCTAACGACCCGAACATCTTCCCGCCACAATCGGTAATGGAAAGTGGTGAATGGCAGGACGAAGTTGGTGAAGCGGCTGCGCTGTACGAAGAGTACTTCCAGAAGCTGAAAGTAAATAACTAATCCTTTGCGATGTGTCTGACCACGTCAGACAATCCAGTGATTATCAAACAATCACCACCGCCCAAGGCGGTGGTTTAGGGATGACAAGCAAAAGCGGCTCGATTGAGCCGCTTTTTTATATCGGTCACCCAATGATTTTATCATGCGTGCTTGCAATCGGGTGCCTGCATGGCAAGCAGTTCATCCACCAACCGTGGTACTTCCACACTGGCTTTACCGTAACGTTTCTCAGCAAATTCCGTTTCAACTGCACTCGGTTCCAGGTTAATTTCAATCGTATGTGCACCGTGCATTTTCGCATCATGTACGAAACCGGCCGCAGGATAGACGACGCCCGATGTGCCAATCGAAATAAACAAATCGGCTTGTTCTAACGCCTCATAGATTTCACCCATACGCAGCGGCATCTCCCCAAACCAGACAATATGAGGACGTAACTGAGACGGGATTTGGCAGCAGTGACATAAATCGCCACTGACCAGATCGTCTTTCTGCTCGATCACCTGATTGGTCACAGCGCAGCGCGCTTTGAGCAGCTCACCGTGCATGTGGATCACGTGTTCGCTGCCGCCCCGTTCATGCAGGTTGTCGATATTCTGAGTGATGACGGTGACTTTACCGTCCAGTTCTTTTTCCAGCCGGCCAAGGGCGATATGGGCCGCATTAGGCTCGATGGTTGCGGATTGCAGCTTCCGGCGGCGTTGGTTATAGAAATCCTGAACCAGATCCGGGTTTCGCTCAAAGCCTTCGGGCGTGGCGACATCCTCGATGCGGTGGTCTTCCCACAATCCATCCTGAGCACGAAAAGTTTGAATACCCGACTCTGCCGAGATACCAGCGCCAGTCAGAATGACAACGTTGCGATACGGAAAATTCATACAACATCCTTTTATTTTACTTTTCTGCTAGCTTAGCACCGATATACCGACAACCCCAGTGCTGCGGATTAGACCATAGTCGGAATTTACAGCGCTCCTCGCCTGTTCTGTGACTGCAAACGCGCCTTAAACAATCCCCACCGTCCAAGGCGGTGGTTTAAGAATGACAACAACGAAAAAGAGCAGGCTCTCGCCTGCTCTCTCTGATCTAATGATGACAGCATTGTGTCACTGACGCTTGAATCTTTTCCGGTTTACTCTTCGTTAACCGATGAGATCTTGTGAATCGCTAGGTCCGCGCCATTGAATTCATCTTCTTCAGAAAGACGTAACCCCATCACAGCATTCAGCGTACCGTACACCACAAACGCACCAATCAGCGCAACCGCAATGCCCATCAGCGTACCCATCACCTGAACGGAAAGACTCACGCCGCCCAAGCCACCCAGCGCTTTCTGGCCAAAAATACCCGCAGCAATACCACCCCAGGCACCGCACACACCATGCAGCGGCCACACGCCAAGTACGTCGTCGATCTTGGTTTTATTCTGAACGTAAGTAAATAGCCATACAAACAGCACACCCGCAACGAGGCCTGTGATCAGAGCGCCCAGCGGATGCATCAGGTCAGAAACCGGCACACACTGCAACCAAACCGGCTAACGGACCGTTGTGGATAAAGCCCGGGTCGTTTTTGCCTGCGATCAGAGCTGCCAGAATACCGCCGACCATCGCCATCAGCGAGTTCATCGCAACCAGTCCACTGATGCCATTGAGTGTTTGTGCTGACATCACGTTAAAGCCAAACCAGCCAACACACAAAATCCAGGCACCCAATGCCAGGAAAGGAATATTCGACGGTGCAAAGTTAGTGTGTTTACCCGCGCGGATACGCCCTTTGCGCATTCCCAGGAAGATCACCGCAACCAATGCAATCCAGCCGCCAACGCCGTGGACCACAACTGAGCCGGCAAAATCATGGAAGCCTGCACCCATACTGGTTTCAAACCAGTCCTGGATACCGTAGTTGCCATTCCAGATAATTCCTTCGAAAAACGGGTAAACCAGACCAACGGTGAAAAAGGTTGCCAGCAAGATCGGATAAAAACGAGCTCTTTCGGCAATACCGCCAGATACGATAGCCGGAATGGCCGCCGCAAAAGTCAGCAGGAAGAAGAACTTCACCAGCTCGTAGCCATTACCCTGAGCCAGTGTTTCTGCGTCAGCAAAGAAGTTAGCGCCATAAGCGATCCAGTAACCGATGAAGAAGTAGGCCACGGTCGATATACCAAAATCGGCCAGAATCTTGACCAGTGCGTTGACCTGGTTCTTTTTACGTACGGTCCCTACTTCCAGAAATGCAAAACCTGCATGCATCAAAAACACCATAATGGCGCCAAGCAGTAAAAATAAGGTATCTGAACTTTGGGTCAGGGTTTGTACGGCACCATGTACCTGACTTACTGTTTCATTCATTCTCGTAATACTCCATAGCAAAAATAAACGCGCACAAAACAAGTGCTACTCAATTTTTATCTCACCATTTTGGTGAGTGAATTATAATTTTCGTTAGATAGAGCAAAATATGTTCCAACTATCTACAACTCAGTTAATAATCATGATTTTATAATTAATGCTATGATTTATAACGGTTTAATTGCGTGCGCCAGTAGCACGAACATGGCACCATCACTTCATTGCAATAACTTAAACGCACCAATTTGGATCGTTAGCACCAATTATGAGCGCACAAAGATGTAGCAATAAAGTTAACAACTTGGCTTGCTTACGAAAAGGCCGCCACTTCTGAGCGGTGTCATTTGAGTAACAGAGCAGATAATGAGGCCGGATAAAAAAACACCCGGACAATGCCGGGTGTTTGACTGCGATGGTAAAGCATACCTTAAAGGTTTGGCCCTTTTGACGGCTTATGAGGAATGTCACTTTTGAGCTGCTGCATGCCTTGGAACATGCGTACCACCCAAATCGTAATCGCAAATAAGGCGATTAAAGCACCTAAATATGGGATTAATGATCCGACTGTCGTCAGCCAGCTGTGGGCGTACCAATATCGGTTTACTCCCATAATTAATCCATTGGTGGTCGCCACCGAGACAATCAGCACGACAAAGAAAGTCAGGAACAAAAAGAAAGTGCGAATCAGGCCATAGTAATGTGAATTCGCCACGTCACCATCTTCATTCTTGTCCAGGCGATAGCCCGCGTAAATAATCCCGATAACACCTGAAAGCAGGCAGGTAAACGGTGTCAGCAGGCTGGCAATGTAAACAAACCACACCGAATTATTCTGGCTAGCGGGTTTCATGCTTTGGCTCCTTATTGACCGTCGTTGTGCTGGCAGACGTTTCCGCAGGTTCAATCTGTCCCTGCTCTTTCATCTCTTCATACCACAGGTCATGATGCTCTTTGGCCCAGGTTTCATCGACTTTACCGGTCACCATCCCTTCCAGCGCCCCTTCCATACCAAACAAACCGATATAGATATGGAAAATAAATCCGCAAATCAGCACCAGTGCAGAAATCATATGCACCAGATTGGAAAGCTCCATATCACGTCGGGTCTGGCCAAAAATTGGGAAATCAAGGATCAGACCACTGGCTGCGACAAACGCGCCGACGAAAATCAGCATCCAGTAAACGATTTTTTCACCACCATTAGAGAAACCGGCGGACGGATGCGTGCCCTTGTGCTTGCCAAACATACCGCCAAACTTCATAAACCACTGTAAGTCCACTTTATCAAACAGGGATTTCTTCCACCATTTGAACAACATACATAACAGCAGCAGGAAGAATAGCGGCCCCATATAGTTGTGGTACTGCTTCGCGGTATAAACAAGAAAGCCCCACACTTCAGACGGCACATAAGGTTTTAAAAAATGTTTACCGTAGACTAACGTCAGCCCGCTGAATGCCAGGGTCAGAAAAGTAAACGCCATGCTCCAGTGCATCGCGCGATCCAGCCGCGACCAGCGTTTAATTTTACGCCCGGTACGAGGCTTACTCAGCATGATTGGCCCCATCAGCACGTAGGCCAGGATGACCATCGCGATACTGCCAAAAATTGCAATCGCACCTGCCGGTGACATCCACTTCTCTTTCAGTATGTACCAGGCTTCTCCGGGCGCACTGATCAATACGCCGTGTTCCGAACCTTGCGAAGTGGTATAGCCCGCTTCACCATTACGGATCTGACGCCAGTAATCTGCGCCGGCCAGTTGCGTGAACTCTCTTTGCGCCACATCGGGTTTGCTTTGCTGCTCAGCAAACGAAGGCTGTACAGCAAAGAGCATCAGTGCTGCCAGTAATGGCAGCACAAAATGCATGGCGCGCGTCATCAAATGTCGCATCACCATTAACTCCTTGTTGCGTCGTAAGACAGATCTTCACCGTCGCTCCAACCTGCTCCTTTTGCGCCACGCTCAACCACACGTTGACGGAAGATATCAGAGACCGTCTCCGCATCACCGGCCATCAGTGCCTTGGTTGAACACAGAGAAGCACACATCGGTAGCTTACCTTCGGCAATGCGGTTCGCACCGTATTTCTTACGCTCTTCCTCAGAGCCTGGTTCTGTCTCCGGACCACCGGCACAGAAGGTACATTTGTCCATTTTGCCGCGTTCGCCAAATGCTGAGGTTTTCGGGAACTGCGGCGCGCCGAAACGGACAGGCAAACAGGCAGTAACCACAACCAATACACAGATCTTTGTTGTGCAGCACAATGCCATCTTCGGTATGAACAAAGCAGTCGGCCGGACACACCGCCATACACGGTGCGTCTGTACAGTGCATACAAGCAACCGAGATCGAGTTCTCGCCCGGCTCACCGTCATTGAGTGTGACAACTCGGCGGCGCTGAATGCCCCACTCTAACGCGTCGTCGTTTTCGTTTTTACATGCCGTGACACAGCCGTTACATTCGATACAGCGTTTGGTGTCACACATAAATTTCATTCTTGCCATGATTGGGCTCCTTACGCCTTACGGATGTTACACAGAGTGACTTTGGTTTCCTGCATTTGGGTAGTTGGATCGTAACCGTAAGTGGTTGCGATGTTTGCAGAATCACCAACAACGTAAGGCTGAGTACCTTCCGGATATTTATTGCGTAAATCTTCACCCGAGAAGATGCCGCCAAAGTGGAACGGAATGAATGCCATGCCTGGTTTCACGCGGCGTGTCACCATAGCTTTAACATGAATTCGGCCTTTCTCAGCGCCTTCTACCCATACGTATTCACCGTCTTTAAAGCCAAGATCGTTGGCGTCTTTCGGGTGTACCTCAACGAACATCTCCTGCTGCAGTTCAGCCAGCCAAGGGTTGGAACGGGTCTCTTCACCACCGCCTTCGTATTCAACCAGACGACCGGAAGTCAGAATAATCGGATACTCCTGCGAGACATCTTTATCCTGAATCGATTTGTACAGGGTTGGCAGACGGTAGATAGATTCTGCGTCATCCCAGGTCGGATAATCAGCAATCAGATCACGACGCGGTGTATACAGTGGTTCACGGTGCAGCGGCACGCGATCCGGGAAGGTCCAGACGATGGCACGTGCTTTCGCATTACCAAACGGGATACAGCCATGCTTGATCGCAACACGCTGAATGCCACCGGACATATCGGTCTTCCAGTTTTTACCTTCGGCCGCCACTTTTTCTTCCGGGGTCAAATCGTCCCACCAACCCAGATGTTTCAGTAACTTGTCACTGAATTCCGGATAGCCGTCTTCGATTTCACTGCCTTTCGAGAAGCTGTCTTCTGCCAGCAGATTTTTACCTTCAAACTCAACGCCGTAACGGGCACGGAACGTACCTCCGCCTTGCGCGACTGTCTTCGAGGTGTCATACAGAATGTGTGTGCCCGGGTGTTTCATTTCCGGTGTACCCCAGCACGGCCAAGGCAGACCATAGGTTTCCCCGTTGACCGGACCGCCTTCTGCTTCCAGACTGGTTTTGTGGAAGGTATGCCAGTTTTGCTGGTGAGCCTTGAGGCGCTCAGGGCTTTGGCCGGTGTAGCCAATGGTCCACATACCACGGTTAAACTCGCGGGTAATGTCTTCAATAACCGGTTGGTTGTTCTCAACCCGGATGTGCTTACATAACTGCTCATCGATACCGAGTTTTTTCGCCATCAGATACATGATTTCATGGTCTGGTTTGGAGTCGAACAACGGCTCAATCACCTGATCACGCCACTGCAGCGAGCGGTTGGAAGCCGTCACACTGCCGTAAGTTTCAAACTGAGTCGTGGCCGGCAGCAGATACACGCCATCGGTACGTTCGCTCATGACGGCGGCAACGGTCGGATACGGGTCAACAATCACCATCATATCCAGCTTTTGCATCGCTTTTTTCATTTCGACGCCGCGGGTTTGCGAGTTCACCGCATGACCCCAATAGAACATGGCACGGATGTTATCGCGCTGCTCAATGTTCTTTTTGTCTTCCAGAACACCATCGATCCAGCGTGAGACAGGAATGCCCATGTTATTGATGGGTTTCTGGCCACGGTATTCGTTCTGATCAAAGCGGTTCTGTACCCACTCAAATTCCACATCCCAAACGCCACACCAGTGTTTCCATGAGCCATCGGCCAGACCGTAGTAGCCCGGTAATGTGTGAGACAGTACGCCCAGATCGGTTGCGCCCTGTACGTTGTCGTGACCACGGAAAATGTTGGCACCACCACCGGATTTACCCAGATTGCCTAACGCCAGTTCCAGTACACAATAAGCACGGGTGTTGTTGTTACCTGTGGTGTGCTGAGTACCGCCCATACACCAGACCACACAACCAGGACGGTTTTCTGACAAGATCTTGGCCGTTTTGTACACTTCCGCTTCGCTCAGACCAGTAACACGTTCGACTTCCTGCGGGTTCCATTTCGCAACTTCGGTGCGAATTTCATCCATACCGAACACACGCTGACGAATGAACTCTTTATCTTCCCAGTTGTTTTTGAACACATGCCACAAGATACCCCAGATAAAGGCAACGTCAGTGCCCGGGCGTAGTGAAATGTAATAGTCCGCTTTGGCCGCTGTACGGGTGCGACGCGGGTCTGCGACAACAATTTTACAGCTGTTCTTCTCTTTGGCGATCAGGATGTGCTGCATCGCAACCGGGTGCGCTTCGGCCGGGTTGGAACCAATAAACAGGATCGACTTACAATTGTGCATGTCGTTAAAGGAGTTGGTCATGGCTCCGTAACCCCAGGTATTCGCTACCCCTGCTACGGTTGTTGAGTGACAGATACGTGCCTGGTGGTCAACGTTGTTGGTTCCCCACAGTGAGGCCAGTTTGCGGAACAGATAGGCCTGTTCGTTGCTGTGTTTGGCACTGCCCAGCCAATAGACAGAGTCCGGACCTGATTCCTGACGAATACGCAGAGCTTCGTCACCAATTTCGTTGATCGCCTGATCCCAGGAGATCTTTTTCCACTGACCGCCTTCCAGTTTCATCGGGTATTTCAGACGGCGCTCACCGTGACCATGTTCACGCAGTGCGGCACCTTTAGCACAGTGGCCACCAGCGTTGAACGGGTGATCAAATGCAGGCTCCTGACCGGTCCATACACCATTTTGTACTTCGGCATAAATACCGCAACCGACCGAGCAGTGAGAACAGATGGTGCGCTTCACTTCTGTTTTCGCATTGTGATCAACTTCGGCAGCCTGGGCTTTTTTAAGCATTCCCGGTGCAAACAGTGAAGCACCGACGGCGGCACCACCAGCAGCCAGCGAAGTATTTTTCATAAACGCACGGCGGCTAATCCCAAGCGGGTTGCTGTTTTTGCTCGTGCTGTCTGAACGTTTGGTTAATCTCATCGCTGCGCTCCTATAGCGTGTCGTAGTAATCACGAATGTGCTGGGTTTCGTGATACCCTTTTTTCAGTTCATTCTTATTTGCCTGGACCGGTGTTTCACTGGCGACGGCTTGCTGGGAAACACCCGCAACGACCGCACCTGCGACCGCTGCAGTTTCCCAACCCTTTCAGCAGATCACGTCTGCTTTGGTTGATGTCTTTTTGTTCTTTTTTCATCATTGCTTCCTTTATCCGTTCTTGCGGTTACCCGCATGACTGGAGCCTGTGTTGATCTTTTAAGATTGCTGTTCAGCTTTATCGGTGAGGTTTTTCACCTCAATTTTGTGTGTATTCTTGCGACTGGATGGCGCCTGGGTCAGGCTGACATGTTCCAGCGTTAAAAATGCGCCCAGTAACTCGGCCACAGCACGATAAAACTGTGCGTGCTCCGCCTGATTCATCTGATCCACCAGCTTGTTGTACCAGGTGGCAATGTGACGGTTGAAAAAGGCTTTTTGCACCGTATCCCGGGTTTCGATCAGATACGCCATGGTCTCGCATAAGGCGGAAATATGATCTTCCGGCTCTTTCACCGTTTCTTCACGTTCCAGGCCGATTTGACTGAGGTGAAAACGAATTTCGGCCAGCGGTTTCTCCATCAGAGAACCGGTTAAATGCCAGGAGGCAAAAGGCACGACTTCACCGCGCCCGATGCCGATAAACAGTTGTTGGTATTCCTGTTCCAGATCCGGACGTTCTACTGCGCGAGCAGCTGCGGACAGTGACTGCCAAGCCTTCGCCATCGGAGTCTCATTCGCTTCGCTTTGCAGATCAGCCAGAAACTCAATTAATGGCGCAGAAGGCACATCACGCAACAGCGTCGCCAGCAAAAGATAAATGTCGCAACGCATTGCATCGTCACCCTGTTCGGTTTGCTCAAGGTGTTGTGAAGGATCAAATTGAATGGCCTGATCACTTTGCATTATGTTTTCCTTCCCTAGTAATTGAGCTGTTTTTCCGGATCGTTAGCCATGGACTCAAACACATCGACGACACGACAGTCTTCACACATCGCGATACGATTCAACGAAGCCTGGTCCGAGAAATGTGAGTGACCGCGTAACTTATCTTGCAGCATGGTGATCATCGATTGTGGCGCGAACGGTTTCTGACAACGCAGGCAATGGGCCGGCTCTTCCTGATGCAGTGTGACGACGGCCTGGCGCTGCTGCTTGTCCCAGTTAATGCGCGAGGATGACGTTAGTGCGCTTTCCGGACAGGCTTTAACACACAAGCCACATTGCACACAGTCTTGCTCGACGAATTTGAGTGATGGCATATCGCCTTCATGATGAAGGGCGCGTGTCGGACAGACCGCAACACAGCTCATACACAAGGTACAATCCTGAGTAGAGCATTCGATTGCGCCGTAGGCAGCAGTCGCAGGCAAAGGTTGAATCGCGGGTTCGATCTGTTTGTGCTCTGCCAGAGCGTCCAGTGCCTGAAACAGTCGTTGACGCTTATTGCCTTCGAGTTCGCCCAGTTGCAGTCCGAGTGGCTCGGTACACAAGGTCGGTGTACCGTCTCGCAGCGATTCGAGATAGAGAATATCAACCGTCTCTTTATCAATACCGAGCTGACTCAGGAAACGTCTGCGCCATCGTGACTTCCTGATTGAGGATGCGCATCACGGTAGGTGGCATATGACGACTGGCTGCAAACAGTACTTGAGTCGCACCATTTACCAAGGCCGCAAACCAGGAGTCCATACCCACCGAAGGCAGCTCTTCCACAGTGACTGGAATTACGTTATCCGGCAGCGCTTGCAACGCCATCAGGTTATATTGCTCATGACGTGAACTGCAGATCAGAATCACAGCCTGATCACCACCGGCTTGAGCATAGTTACGTAGCAGGCGTTCAATGAATTTTTGTGTGTCAGTCGGATTAGGCAGTGCATAGTGAATAGCTTCAGTGGGACAAGATGTCGCACAGGTCCCGATGCCCTGACATAAATACGGGTTGATCTGAATCCGATGACCGGTTTTGTCACTGCCTTCACTGGACAATGCACCAGCCGGGCAAGCATCAACACAACGTTCGCAGCCTTTCACACCTCGTGAAGAGTGAGCACATAAATCGGTATCGAGACGGAAATACTTAGGTTTGTCGAAGGTTCCCATTAATTCAGGAATCTCTTCTAACGCATCAGACAGTTTGGGATGCCCGCGACCGACCGGGAAATAGCCAGGGACAGGCACTTCTTCAGTCATGACACCATTCAGAGACATATCCAGCACGATATCAAAACAGTCCTGCGAGATTGCGGCCTGAGCCAGATTGATTTCCTGACCGCGATTTTCGACCGCGACACTGAATGCACCGAGAAATCCACTGATTTCTACGCTGTCTGCGTAATAGAGTTGATTACTGTCAGAAGGCTCTCCGTCCACAGACAAGAGAGTGACAGACGCCATTTGTGATAATTGCAGCGCCGCCCGTTCGATAAGGCTGGTTGGACCAAGAATAAGCGTGTGCCCGCCACTTTCGTAACTGACCGTAGGCGGAATTAAATTGGTAAGTTCGACGGTGTTTTCAATGGCAGACCACCGTGCACGTCCATTCGGAGATGTCGCTTGTTGTAAATATTGCTTTAACATTGCTCGTTTCCATCATGTGAGCGAATCTTGAGTGCCCGCTCTTTTTGACTACTTTAGCAATTAGCGTTCCAACCTATAAAATCATGTCAAAACAAAGAGTTAATAAATAAACCGTTCAATGTGTCGACACAAATAAAAAAGATGAGACAAATTGTCTCATCTGGTGAAAGGGTATTAGGTACAAAATGTACCTGATAGTTGTAAGGATAAGAGTTTTTGATAAATCAGGAATTAAGTGGTCGATTTTGTCCCATCGTCCGGGTTGTCGACACGATATTCAGGATCTGTTTCAGATTGAGCGGATGCAGCAAGTTTGCCGTCAAGCGCCGTTGCCTCCTTGCCTGACATGCCATTTATATTGACGTCGCGATTAACATTAACAGCTTCAACATCATCCACCAAATCATTACCTGAAGCGGTATCAGCGCTTTCTACGCGACTCACCTCGGACTCATTGTGTACGGTTTGTGCCTCTGAGCCAGGCTCATCTTCCGGTTTATCGTCGGCCTTATTCAGCCAGTCACGTAAACCCTGCGCGACTTCAGTCGACAAGCTTTTTACTTTGGAGTAATCGTGATCATAATCATTCAGCCGATCGACTTCGCTAAACTCGCCGCTCAAAAACAATTTACGCAGTGCTGCTTTTTTTACTTGTTGACTGGCTTCCGATGCCAGCAAGGCAGCGACAGACTGGGGTTGCTCATTCGCACTCTCTTGTGCCTTGCTGTCCTCTGTTGCCACAGCCTTTGCTGCACTATCACCTTCTGCCTCGGTACCAGTTTGTGAATCAACACCATCAGCAAGAATCGAATCCGAGGAATGAAGTTCATTGGTTCGAGTGCCTGAATCGACGTCTGCCGCACCGGTTTCTGAACCAGAGCTGTGTTCCGCCGGCGACGCCGGGTCAACCTCAGCCTCATGTTGTTCTTCAAGTTTGCGCTTTGACCAACGGGAAAGAAACGAATTATTGTCCACTGGCTCTGCCCGCCCCTTTACGTTTTTTACGTTTCACTTCCAGCAGTTCGCCATGTCGGCCAATAAAGGCTTCCATCCAGGCCTGAATCGGCAGCGGCATATCGGTCGAGAGCACCAGATAGTCACCATCCATATATTGGCCTGCTACGCTTTGTGACGCGGTGAGCGTAATGATCTTTGGAGGAGTTCCCTCATCGTCTGGATTTTCCAGCACCAGAAACAATTTAGGTTGTTGAGAGCTCAGGTTGAAACGATAGTCGGTTCGTTCATCGCGATACAGTTCCAGCACGGCGATAAATGCGCTGTTTCTGGCTCGGATGCAGATTAAAGCCGGCTAATTGCCATTGGGTGGTAATCCAGATCCCGGTTGTGATCTCATGCTCAATCAGATCACATGCCAATGGCCATAGGGTCTCGGTCTTTTCTGTATCCATGATTTTGATTTGCGGTTCTGACATGGGAAATTCCGTAATATTCTCGTTAGGCGGTCTGACTTTGTTATCGGCACTATCCTTATCAGCACTAGATGGCGCCTTTTTTCATAGTCTAGAACAAATCTAAACACTTAAAAGTGCAGATGATGTTTTAAAACTGCCGCTCCGGTCTGTGACTGTCAATGGATTTCAGCACACCCGGAGCATTGTCTTTTCAATAGTTGAAATAGCGACTAAGCAATAACTAAGCCATTTGTTAGCTATTTTGTTAGTTATTTTTGAACTTTAATTGGTCACTTGGGAGCTTTAACTCATTACTCCGTCACTTTGACATGGCGACTCTGGTACTTTAGACACAATTTACGCTACTTGGGTTAGACCGCTTAAAACTTTTTAGCTAGGGTTTAGGCGCTAGCTGATATTTCACTTCAGCCGGACCGTATCAAAAAAAAAGACCTTACCCTATAAAAAGGATGCCGCAGTGAGCAAGTTATCCGTTATCAAAACCAGTGAAAACCCGTTACAAACCATGGATGTAGATGTGTATGACGAATATGGGGAGAAATTGGTCAAATCGATCGCGTGTGAGCGTCCTCTGACCGTACTGCTTAACTGGAAGGAAATCGTCACTCTGATGACACTAGGGTCGCGGCCAGACGCTCTGGTTCTGGGCTACCTGAAAAATCAGAGTTTTATTTCCGATCCTGACGCGCTAGACTCGGTCATCATTGACTGGGAGACCAATTCTGCCGCCGTGGTTACCCGGGAAAACATTGATCACCTTGAGTCGGCATTAAAGAAAAAGACCGTCACTTCAGGCTGTGGTCAGGGCACCATGTACGGCAACGTGATCAAACAACTGGAAAACTATCAGGTTCCGCAACGCCCGCTTAAACAGTCTCAGATTTATGCAGCCCTGGAAGCGTTAACCCATCACAATGACACGTATAAAAAAGCAGGTGCCGTGCACGGCTGTGCAATCTGCTTTGAAGATCAGGTGTTATCGTTTGTGGAAGATGTCGGTCGCCACAATGCCGTCGATACTCTGGCCGGAGAAATGTGGCTCAACAATATGAGTGGCGAGGATAAAATCTTTTACACCACAGGTCGTTTAACCTCAGAAATGGTAATCAAAGTTGCCCAGATGGGGATACCTGTCTTGCTCTCCCGCTCCGGTGTGACCCAGATGGGACTCGACCTCGCGCAACAGTTTGGCATCACAACCATTGCCAGAGCAAAAGGACTGCGTTTTCAGGTCTACAGCGGTGCAGATAAAATCGAGTTTGATGTCAAAGGACATCTGGCAGACTAATTTTCAATAACCAACATAGCCAATAACTAATAACCAATAATCAATAATCAATAGCCAAACGGCAGTTCATCGCTGCCGTCTTAACTGAATTCGCAGCACCATCACACATTTTAACCCGTTGTTCGAATAGCCTAAGCTACACTTAATTTGATAATCAATAACTTATTAAGTGAATTCGTCAATGTCGGCTATCTATCATTCTACGTTGTTACGCCCCTGGTCCGTGCTGATACTGATCAGCCTGCTGAGCTTTTCCGCTACAGCAGAGTGGCAATATGACGATGTCAACCTGGTTGCCCAGACGCCACAAAGCATACGAGATCTGGAACAGAACATCAGTGAATTGCCTGAACGGCCAATGATGGATCGCACACAGCAACAACGTGTTCAGCAGTTATTGAAAGCAACTTTACTGCAACAGCAGAACACGGTTGACGAATTTTCGACTCTGCTGGCGCACTACCAGCAGCAAGCAGATGAACTCAATTGGTTTAATCTGCAGCAAAGTTATTTAGCCCTGACCAGCTTGTCCCGCAGCAAACAACGTTTGCTTGAACTGAGTGATGTGTATACCCGCAGCGTGCTGACCGGTTTTAGTTTCTGAAGGTGCTGAACAGGCCCGGCTTGAACTGCATCAGGCTCGTTTAATGCTGCACTATCAATGGCACTGGCAAATAAGGCAGTTAGAGACTCTATGGCACAACATCAGCAGAGCGCCGCTCACTTTCTTTGGCCTGTTGATAAAAGTCGTGGTGATTTTTGGGGTCTTGTTCTGGTGGCTGGGTCACAGCCAGCCGTTGATCAAATTGTTCTGGCGTACTTACCTGCAAAACAAACAAAAACCGGCCATCTGGGCACGACTGGTGTGGTATGTGAGTAAAGCCAACCGAACGATTGCCTGGATGATAGCGCTGACCCTTGTCCTGCAGAGCCTCATTCATCTCGAGAGCCTGCAGTCGCTGCGTTATTTGCAATGGGCCATTTGGTGGCTTTTGGGCGGTCGCATCGCGATAAATCTGCTCAGCGAGTACTTCTACCGCACCCGTCGTACATCAAATCAGGCATTAATCGATTTACGCCACAGCTCGATTCGTCGTCTTATACGCACCTTAGTCATGAGCGGACTGATTGTGCAGCTCTCTTTACCTTTACTGGCCAAAAGCACCCTTTATGACTGGCTGACCGATGCCGTCATCGTGTGGATTATCCTGATGGTCACCTCGGTGTTAATGTGGTGGCGTGAGCGCACCTTCGCGGTTATCGACAAACAAGCAGACAAACCTCTGTGGGTGAAATGGGCTGCGAATAAACAGCAAACCCGGTTGTTGTGTATACCCGCTACCTTGTTGGGAGTGCTTTGGATTGGGTTAAATGCACTGCAGCGCCAACTGATGTCTGTGATGTCGAGCTACAGCTTTTGCAGTCAGGCACTCGCCTATCTGTTTCGTATCGAAGCCGCCAAGCAGAACAACAACCGCTGCAACGAACAGGAATACACTCGCGTTAAAGGTGATGAAACCTTCGACTATGTACTACCGGGCCATATGGACAGCCCCCTGGTTGAGTACGCGCAGGATGAATTTCAGCAGCTGAGCCGCTATTTGCTCAGTGACAGTCCGGCGATGTGTGTGGTGTCCGGCGAGCGTGGCATTGGCACCACGACCTTGTTACATCGGCTGCTGAATAAAGTGAAAAACGCCCGCCCGGTTTATCTCAATTGCCCGTATTCCGGGCTGGATAACCTGCTATCCCAACTGGCGGTAAAACTCGACCTGGCCGAGGATGCCAGTGAGGTGCAAATCATCGCTGCGCTGCGACAGAGTGAGGAAAGTTATCTGATTGCGATTGATAATGCTCAGCGCCTGGTTAAGCCGACCGTTGGCGGGCTGAAGGAGTTACTGCATCTGACCAACTTGCTGCGCCGCAGTAAGCAGAATCACCGAGTGGTGATGGCCATTGAAAAATCGAGCTGGCGCTTTGTCGATCGCGCACGTGGTGAACGGCTGTTATTTGACTGGGTGACCATTCTGCCGCGCTGGAATGAAGTACAACTGGGTGAATTGCTCGACAGTCGCATCAATCAGGATAAGCAGTCGCCGATATCGTTTGAGGGATTACTGGTTCCCCGCCAGTGGGGCGATGAGGAGCACAGCGATGAAGAGCGTTCACGGTTGGGGTTCTATCGTATTCTGTTGCACTACTCAGATGGCAACCCGACCGTAGCGTTGCGCTTTTTCCGCCGTTCTTTGCATCGTCACAAAGAAAATCATCAGGTTGTGGTGCGCTTGTTCCATACACCTGATGCGCATGATCTGGAATCCATGCCCAAACCTATGCTGGCTGTACTGCGCTCGATTGTGCAGCTTGAAGTCGCTTCTCCGGATGAATTATCGGAATGTACTCAACTGACCATTCCTGAGGTGATTGGCATTATGCGGTACTTTGAAAGCCGTGGATATCTGGAATGGGCGGAAGATAAAACCCGAATTTCCGACCACTGGTATCGCGCGATTACCAATGTGCTGGACAGACAACATTTGCTGGTGAAATGATGAAAATATCCCATGTCCCCATACCCGATGTGACTCTATCCCGTGTGACTATTATTGTGCTGTGCGGCCTTGCGCTGATGATAAGTGCACCTCTAGCCGCCGAAGAAGCCGTTTCAGACATACAGGACATCAAACAGATTGCCAGCCTGGTACGTTGGAGTGGTGTGTTCTTTTCGCTGCTGGTCGTCGCTGCGACCTGGCTGCTGCTCAAGTTCGTCAAATCTCTTATAAGAACGCTGGGAACTCAGTTCGTCCAGTACCGCATGTTGCTGCAGAAATTTCAGTCGTTTTTCCAGTTCTTTATGTATCTCAGCGTCGCGGCGATCGTGGTGATGCTCAGCTTCCGTATTAATGACCACATGCTGGCACTGATTGGCGGTACGCTGGCAGTCGCGGTTGGTTTTGCGTTAAAAGATCTCGCGGCGTCGTTTATTGCCGGAATCACGGTTGTGATTGACCGTCCATTCCAGGTTGGTGACCGCGTCACTTTCGAAGGCCATTATGGCGATATTATTGAAATCGGGCTGCGCTCAGTGCGGATGCGGACCTTATCCGATGACATTATCACCATCCCCAATAACAAATTTCTCAATGAAATCACCTCCAGCGGTAACTATGGTGCGCTGGATATGCAGGTGGTGATCCCCTTCTATGTCGGTTTGGATGAAGACATTGCGCTGGCTCGCGATCTGATACAAGAAGCCGCCTCAGCAAGCCGTTATATTCATCTGCCTAAACCGGTCGTGGTCCTGGTCAAACAGACTATGACCGAAAGCTATCTCGCGGTGCAGCTGACCTGTAAGGCGTATGTAGTCGATACTGCCTACGAAAAATTATTTGAAACTGATATTACGTTGCGGGTCATGAAAGAATTTAAAACCCACGGCATTAAGCCGCCAAACAGTGCGTTTCAGAATGCCTGATGCCGTGTCATAGCCACAAGCTTTTAGCACATACGCTCTGTTCGACCATGCCAGTTCAGCGCAAATAAACAGCCATGCCGGCGATGGGCATGGCTGCGAATCACGAAGAAATAACTAAGAAGAAATAATGAATAAGCGGCTCAGGATACTTTGGTAATCAGCAGATGAGCATCCGCCTTACTTGGCAGGTAGACACTGAAAGTACTGCCTTTACCATACTCGGATTTCACTCGTATCTCACCACCAGTCTGGCTGAGCAGACTCTGCGACACCGACAAGCCCAAACCGGTTCCTTCACGCTTTGTGGTATAAAACGGGTCAAACACTCGCTTAAGGTGTTCGGGTTTTATACCACAGCCCTGATCTTCGATGTGGACCACTGCGCCGAGCACTTCACCTTGCTCGCACCAGTCTTCACTCCGGATTGTCAGTTTGCCCTGTCCGTTCATGGCATGAATAGCGTTCATCTGCAGGTTCACCAGGATCTGCAATAACTGATGGCGATTCACCTCAACAGAACTTTGGGCTGCAAACCGGGTAACAAACTCCACATCGCGCTTCTTGGTGCCGGTTTTAACCAACGTAATGCTCTCTTCAATAATCGGATTGATGTGCTGCCATGTGATCTCATCCTGGACGCCGCCATGACGGCTGTATTGCAGCAGACTGCGGGTGATATTTCGAATACGATCAATCTGCAACAAAATGGCATCAATCTCTTCTTCGACCCGTTGAGCATCATCACCCAGTTCAAACTTAATAAGTTCTGTGTTACCCAGAATCACCGCCGTCGGATTATTGATTTCGTGTGCAATGCCCGCAGTAAGCTCACCAAGAGCGGCCAGCTTCTCGTGCACAATCAGTTTGTCACGGGTCTGGTTCAGCAGTTGAATATGGTGCTCAAGCTCCGCCGTTTTGTCCTGCAGACTGGCGGTCCGATCGCTGACTTTGCCTTCCAGCTCATGAGCCGCGCGCTGAATCTCTTCATTACGTTGCTGCAGCAAATCAAGCATGTTATCGAACTGCCGCGCCAACTGAGCCAGTTCATGATCATGATCCAGCCCCAATTCGCCAATACGCTGATTTTTACCCAGCTGGACCAGCTTCACGACACGGTGAATTCGCTCTATCGGCCGGAACAAATCACGCGAGCCCCGGTAAACAAAAATACCCGAAACCAGCAGCAGAGACAGAGTTGCAATGGCTATTTCGACGATATTGGTCAGGTAGCTTTTGACAAAAGGCCACAACAGATGGCCGGTATATAACATACCGATGACCTGCTGATTCGAGTCACGAATCGGTTCATAGGCGGTGATGTACCAGGCATCATATACATAAGCCCGATCGACCCATTGCAGACCCTGCTGTAAAACCTGGGTCTGCACTGCATCAGATACCCGGGTTCCGACTGCCCGTCCCTGTTGCTCTGAACTGTCGAGGGGCACGTTGGTACTGATCCGCAAAGCATCGAGAAAAATAGTGACCGTCCCCAAAGAGCGCATCTGTTCACGTCGCATCGGATAAATGAGGTCCCTGAGCTGATCGACCAAAGCGCTGCTGTTATTGAGCAACAAGCCTCCGTCGAGAAATCCAATCAGGTTGTGATGTTGATCGTTAACCGCAACAACTGTGCGGCTCACCAGGCCACGGGTTTCCATTTTATCGCTGTGATAGGCCGGGAGCTTAGCCCGCTCAGCTAACGCCGGCGAAAACTTTGCCAGTTCCTCATGACTGAGTACATCGAAAAACGAATCACGAGCGCTAAGTTCCTGATAGCGAGCCTGCCGTTGCGATAGCTTACGTTTTTCTGAGAGTTGCTCTGAATCAGAATCAAGCGGCTCAAAATTGAGGAAGTCGAGAGAGTAACGAGCCTTTTGCGCAGAGACCCATTGCCGCAACGAAAGCGGGTCCTTCAGGGTGTCAGCATTCATCTGCAATACACGGCTACGAAACGCATAAGACTCAGCAAAAGCCCGCACCTCATTGGCCTGACGCTGTTGCAGCAGGCTGACGCTGTTACGCGCGACACCAAGGCGCTCGGAGACATCTACTAACGCACTTTGCCAAGTGTAATGCAGTGACCAATAAATCGAGATCACGATCAGTGCCACCAGAGTAAATGCGATCGGAGCGGATGTCAGGATCAGCAGACGGTAGCGGACTGTGGTTTTTAAGCGGTAACGCCATTTCTGCAGCAGAGTCCGGTTAGCTAGCTTCATCACCGTCCCACTCTTTGAATTTGCGCTCCAGCGTCTTTCTCGCGACACCGAGATCGCGCGCGGCTGCAGATTTGTTGCCCTCGTAGAAATCCACCAACTGCATAATGTGCGCCTTCTCAACATCTTTCAGCGTCCAGTGGTTAGGATACCCCACTTGCTCAGCGTCTGATTCGCTTGTGGCTGATGTTTGGTGGCTGTTAACGTCATGTGACGTTGTCACTAAATCCAGCTCAGGAAGGCCATGTAACTCACGCCAATAATGCGCCGGCGGTTTACCCAGCAGAATGCAGCGTTCAATCAGGTTCTTGAGCTCACGAATGTTACCCGGCCACTCATAGGTCAGCATAGCTGACACATCCTCATGGGCCCACTTGGGAACTGGCATAGCCAGCTCAGCACAAAGGTTTTTGGTAAAAAACGGCACCAGTTCTTTTAAATCTGCACGGCGTTCACGCAGCGGGCAGACATCAATTTTGAGTACATTAAGCCGGTAGTACAAATCACGGCGGAAATTGCCCTGGTCAACTTCATCCTGCAGATTACGGTTGGTTGCCGCCACCACCCGGACATCAATCGCCACCTCTTTTTCCGAGCCAACCGGACGAATCGCTCTCTGCTCCAGAACGCGCAACAACGCCGATTGCATTGCAAGCGGCATTTCACCGATTTCATCCAGAAACAGCGTGCCGCCATTGGCTACCCGGAACAGACCTTCACGGCTCTTCTTGGCGCCGGTAAACGCACCGGATGTATGCCCGAATAGCTCACTTTCCAGCAGTTCCGGCGCAATCGCCCCACAGTTAACCGGTACAAAAGGCCCTGAACGCTCACTGGCTTCATGAATCGCGCGGGCCACCAACTCTTTGCCGGTGCCCGACTCGCCTTCAACCAATACCGAAGCGCGAGACGGCGCAAATTGCAAGATGAGCTGTTTAAGCTGCTCTGTTTGTTGTGAGTGACCAATGATTTGTGTGGCGCAGTGACGCTGGTAATCGCGTTGCAGCGCGTACTGCATCCGCTCATTGAGACGCTTGTCCATACAACGGGTGACCGCCTGCAGCATCTGCTCCAGATTGAACGGTTTAAGAATGAAATCGGAGGCGCCGAGTTTTAACGCACTGATTGCGGTATCAAGATCCGCATAGCCGGTCATAAATATCACATCGGTGCGGCGCTCTTCATCGCTGAACACCTCATTCCATTCAGTGCCCGCGCGGCCTGGTAGATTAATGTCGAGAATGATCAGATCATAATGATGTTCGCAGCGCAACACCTCTGCCTGCTCAATGCTGCCGGTGCAATCTACCTTGGAGAACCATTTGCCGAGGGATTTTTTCAAAATAGCCTGCATACCGGGTTCATCATCGACCACCAGAACAGAAAATGCCTGATATTTCAGTGCAGGTTGAGAATCTAACATTTGCGACATGTTGGCTCATTAACTCCAGTTGGGACAGAAAGACGCAATCAACCATATACTCATTACGCATATAGTGGGACATTTTGTCCAAGCTATGTGCACTAACACATATTTTTACGACAATTTTCGTCATTTACTCGTGTTTTTTGCTGAGATAATAAACAATTAACGCTGGGTACCCACCTCTGCAATCTGGCATTGCGATTGCATTATGCCGGGTGCCTTAAAGTCTGTCTGGCTAAGGCAACGTACTGTTTACTATTGATTTTGGATAAAAAGCTTGGATAACAAAAGCCTGGTTATCAAAAGTCTGTTTAATAAGAGTTTTTGATTAACAAGGTCCCGAATAAACAAGATAACGATTAATCCACTATCGCTCAGCAACGTAAGCTAATTACGCGCTTAAGCTTAATTACACGCGTAAAACAAGCAAGCGTAAGTAAATACGTTCCAGGTCAGACATTCGTTCATTTCTCAACCAATACGGAAATTATCATGAAAAAAGTGACTCTGAGTCTTGCTGCTACCTCACTTCTGCTCGTCAGCTATTCTGCCAGCAGCGCCGAAGACGCTTCACGTATCCGACTGGCCACAACAACCAGTACCTATCACTCCGGGCTGCTTGATTATTTATTGCCCCAGTTTGAAAAAGAGTCCGGTTATAAAGTGGACGTGATTGCTGCCGGTACGGGTAAAGCACTGAAAATGGGCGAAAACGGCGACGTGGATCTGGTGATGACCCATGCACCGAAAGCCGAAGCGAATTTTGTTGAACAAGGTTTCGGTATCGAACCTCACAAACTGATGTACAACGACTTTGTCATCGTCGGTCCGGAAAACGACCCTGCACACGTGGCAGAGCAAAAAGACATTGGCGCGGTATTTAAGCAAATTGCGACGCAGGACGTGACTTTCGTTTCTCGCGGTGACGATTCTGGTACGCACAAGAAAGAGATGGGTATCTGGGCACAAACCAAGATTGAACCTAACTTCGGTGGCTATCGTTTCTGTTGGCCAGGGCATGGGCCCGACGCTGAACATGGCGTCAGAAATGCAGGCTTACACCATGACCGACCGCGGTACCTGGCTGGCTTACACCAATAAACTGGATCTGAAAATCCTGTTCCAGGGAGATAAAGCGCTGTTTAACCCGTATCAGGTCATTCTGGTCAACCCGGAGCGTTACTCAACCCTCAACGTCAAAGGCGCAAAAGCGTTTCATGACTGGCTGATCAATGCCGAAGGCCAGAAGATGATCAACGAGTTTAAACTCAATGGCCAACAACTGTTTGTTGCCAACGCCAACGAGTAAGCGCTATCCATGAGTCTTTGGCAAACTACCCTGGATGCGCTGACATTACTGGTAAATTTTGACTCAGAACTGTGGGAGATCGTTGCGGTCTCCTTCAGTGTCTCACTGGCCGCATTGTGTCTGGTCATCGCCCCTGCGGTGCTGCTGGCATTTATGCTGGCTTATACCAACTTTCGTGGTAAGTGGGCTCTGCTGTCCCTGATTAATACCCTGCAGGCAGTACCGACTGTGGTTATCGGTCTGCTGCTGTATATGCTGTTGTCACGCTCCGGTCCGATGGGTGACTGGCAAATGCTGTTCACCCAAAAGGCGATGATCTTCGGCCAAATGCTGATTTGTTTCCCCATACTGGTTTCCATGATGCATGGCGCTTTGCAATCCAGTGATCGCCGCTCAGTGGAAACCGCTATGACACTCGGTGCATCAATACCGCGTATTACCGCTACAATGATATGGGAAACGCGTTTTCCTTTATGTGCGGCCACCATTACCGCTTTTTCCCGCATCGTGACGGAAGTGGGCTGCTCGATGATGGTCGGCGGCAATATTATGGGTCTGACCCGCAATATTCCGACGGCAATCGCAATGGAAAGTCATAAAGGCGCTTTTGCTCAAGGCGTGGCACTCGGTATGGTGCTACTCTGTCTGGCACTGGCGTTAAACTTTTTGCTCTCAAGTATGCGTGGTAAAGGATATTTACGTACCTGATCGTCAACAACACATAACCGCTAATAAGGTATGACTGTTAACGCAACATGGCTACCAAGATAACTATTACAAAAATCCTGATCGTGACACCACCTCTGTTTTTGTACCTCGACTGGCTTATTCAACCCCTGGGTCTCGTACAAAGGTCTGATTTGGTTTCTCAAAAAGTTAAGCTGCTGCATAAGGACGTGGAATGTCGATTAAATTAACCGCGAATCAGTTATCAATGCGCTTTAAAGATCGCGTTCTGTTTCATATTTCCGATCTGTCGATCGGGCCTAATGACGCTATCTATCTCAAGGGCGATAACGGTGTCGGTAAAACGACCTTACTCAAGATTTTGTCCGGATTGCTGTCACCCAGTATGGGCTCTGTTTCGCAGTCCCGGACATGGTGGCGCCGTCTGTGGCATGGCCGTGCTCATCGCGACGTTATTTATCTTCATCAAAGCCCTTACCTGTTCGATGATACTGTCTATCAAAATGTGGTGTACGGGATTCGTTATTCTGCCTTGTCTGCTAAAGACAAACGTGCTGAAGTAATCACTGCACTGCGCATGGTCGGTCTGGAGACCTTAGCCGACGAGCATGTCTCGGTATTATCCGGCGGCGAAAAGCAGCGTGTTGCCATGGCCAGAGCCTGGATTCTGAAACCGTCTATTTTGCTGATGGATGAGCCGAGTGCGTCATTAGATCAGGAATCCATCAACAGATTAGTTATAATGGCCAAAGACTTACTGGACAGAGGCTCCAGCCTGGTAATTACCAGTCACCAGAGCAACGCTTTGACCGCATTATGTAAGAAGCAGTGGTGGATAAAAGATCGCACCTTAATTGAGTCGCCATTACTGCATATCGTTAAAGAAGAACAAGAGAATTCCTATGTTACTTCCCTCTCAAACTAGTTGGGTTATTTTAGCCGGTGGCCAGGCCAGCCGGATGGGCGGAAACGACAAAGGTCTGATTACACTCAATAACAAACCTCTTATCCAGCATGTGCTGGAACGATTAACCCCACAAGCCGAACATATCCTGATCAACGCGAACCGTAATCAGGATTGGTATCAACAATTTGCTCCTGTGGTGAGCGATGAATTTGCTGACTTTCCCGGCCCTCTGGGCGGCATTCATGCCGGACTCAAAGCAGCGTCAACCGATTGGGTCGGATTTGTCCCTTGTGACAGCCCCATGATCGCGACCGATTTAGTACAGCGTTTTTGTGACGCCGTCACTCCGGAATGTGACATTCTGGTTGCCAGCGACGGGCAACACACTCAGCCGGTCTTTACTCTGTTCCATAAACGAGTGCTGCCTAAACTGAGCGCATTTCTTGAACGGGGCGACCGCAAAATTGTATTACTTTACAATGAATGCCACACTCGTGAAGTCGATTTCCGCGACTGTCCGGATTGCTTTTTTAACCTGAATACGCCACAAGAGCTGGCTCAGTTTCGGAGCATTACAGCCATGAATACTTCTGTTCGTCAGACGAATGACCGTCAGACTTCAGCCCCTAAACTGCCGCTGCTCGGATTTGCCGCCTACTCAGGTACCGGTAAAACAACCTTGTTGGAAGCACTGCTGCCTAAACTGACTGCAGCCGGGCTGCGGGTAGGCGTACTAAAGCATGCCCACCACAATTTCGATGTCGATAAGCCGGGCAAAGACAGTTATCGTCTGCGTAAAGCCGGCGCTTCCCAGATGTTGATTGCGTCCCGTAACCGTCATGCACTGATGACCGAAACCCCGGATGCAGAAGCCGAATTTGATTACCTTCTGACCCGTTTTGATCATCAGCAACTGGATCTGATTCTGGTTGAAGGTTGTAAAAACATTGCCTTCCCCAAAATTGAACTGCATCGCGCAGAAGTCGGTAAACCCTGGCTTTATCCGAATGACAGCAACATCATCGCTGTAGCCGCTGACGAAAAAATTGAATCCGAATTACCTCAGCTCAACATTAACGACCTGCAGGCCATCAGTCAGTTTGTGCTCGACTATACACACGAGTTTCACGCAGCGTCTAAGCCCGCTGCGCCGCAACCGGCCAGCTGCGATACCTTGTCTCCGGCGTTTTTGTCGGTCACAGAAGGCGTGGAAAAAATTCTGTCTGCAGTCCATCCGATCAGTGACGCAGAAGTGATCTCCGTCGGAGCCAGTTATGGCCGCGTACTGAGCGATGAAATCGTATCCCCTATCAATGTTCCGGCATATCGCAACTCTGCTATGGATGGTTACGCGATTCGTAGTGAAGACTTCAGCCTTGAGCAGTTTGAAGTCATGTGCGAAGTGCTGGCCGGACACGGCTATCCGCAGCCGTTACAAGCCGGACAAGCAGTAAAAATCATGACTGGCGCGCCCGTTTCCGGCGGGTGGAGATACCGTTATCATGCGCGAGCAAGCCAAACAGGATGGGCAATTTGTCTCCTTTGGCGACGCCGTGATTAAAGCGGGACAAAATGTCCGCCAGGCAGGTGAAGATCTGGCCCAAGGCCAGTCGGTATTTCTTCCTGGGCAGCGTATCCGGTCAGCTGAAATGGGAATGGTTGCCTCACTGGGCATGACGACGGTACCTGTCTATCGCCGTCTCAAGGTGGCGCTGTTTTCGACCGGAGATGAAGTTCAGGCACCTGGGACAGAGACCAACGGCCACTCCATTTATGATTCAAACCGCTACACGCTGATGGGCCTTTTGCAACAATTGGATTGCGAAGTGATCGACTTTGGCATCATCGAAGACGATGAAATCATGATGATGGATACGCTGGTGCAGGCGGCCCAGTCTGCCGACATCATTATGACCTCCGGCGGCGTATCCGTCGGTGACGCCGATTTCATTAAGTCAGCGCTGGAAAAACTGGGCCGAATTGATTTTTGGCGCATCAATATGCGTCCTGGCCGTCCGCTTGCGTTTGGAGAAGTAGATAACACCCCGTTTTTCGGGTTGCCGGGAAATCCGGTCGCGGTGATGGTGTCATTCATTAATTTTGTCGAGCCTGCGGTGCGTAGAATGCAGGGCGAACATGACTGGCAACCACTTAAAGTTCAGGCGCTGGCCAGTGAAGATTTACGCTCTCGCCAAGGGCGGACAGAATTCAGTCGTGGTATCTATCATGTCAATCATCAGGGGCAACTGGTGGTGCAAACCACGGGTAAACAAGGCTCTGGTATTCTGCGTTCGATGAGCGAAGCCAACTGTCTGATTGAGATCGGCCCGGCCATTGATACAGTAAAAGTCGGTGAAAGCGTGACAATCATCCCACTACAAGGCAGAATCTAGGCCGCTAAACAGCCTTAAAGCAGTTGGAGAGAGAATTAGCATGGCTCGTACCATTATTTATACGTACAAAAATCAGGATAAAACGCTGTCGTTTTCTTATGAAAAGCACCGCAATATTCACGAAGCGGTCGCCGAAGCAGAAGGCATCGACCTGACATCCTATCTGAAAATGGAACAACAGATTGAGGCCATTTCAGATAGTAAAGCGGTACGCAATTATCGTGATAATCACTTCAAAAAGCTGGGTTTTGGCACCATCACTCTCAAACCGAAGGAAAACTTTGGTGTGGGTAAAAAGCCAAAAGCAGAATGATAAAAAGGGCTTACCAAACGGTAGGCCCTTTTTGTATTCGTGCTTCTTGTGTTCATGCGCCACGTCGCTGACTCAGCAAACGCTCAGGTACTATTTAAAAGGAATTACTTAATATTTAAAAGGAATTACTTAATATTTAAAAGCAATTACTTAATATTTAAAAACGCCGCGCCGCGCACACCACCTGAATCGCCGTGTTTGGCCTGAATAATTTTAGGGCACTTAGCAACCGACAGCAGGTGTTTTGGAATACGTTTCGGCAGTTCCTGGTAAATCAGTTCAAAGTTAGACAAACCACCGCCCAGCACAACAACATCCGGATCGTTCGCGGTAAAAATGTTAGCAAAACAAATGGCCAGCATTTCCATAAAGCGCTCAACATGTTCCTGAGCTTTTGCTTCGCCCTGCTGATACGCATTAATAATATCGATCGCCGCTTTCTTCTCGCCAAAATAGTGCTGGTAGATCAATTCAAAGCCACGACCGGACAGATAGTTATCCAGACAACCTTTATTGCCGCAGCCACAACTCAGCAGAGGCGCTTTATCGGCACCTAAGTGGAACCAGGCATCAATCGGCATGCGCATATGGCCGACTTCACCGGCAACGTGATTACGACCGGAGAAAACCTTACCCTCAAACACAAAGCCACCGCCAAAACCTGTCCCCAGGATCAAGCCCATCACCGCCGGCTCATCTTTCAATTCGTCGTCCCAGGCTTCAGATAGTGCAAAACAGTTAGCATCGTTTTCAATCTTAACCTGACGGCCGATTTTCGCTTCCAGATCGGCGCGCAGCGGTTTGCCATTGGCTGAAGGAATATTCACCGTCAGCACAGTCGCGTCATCAGCGTCTTCCATGCCTGGTAAACCAAGGCCAATCGTACCTTGCACGCCAAATTGCTGGTCATATTTCGCCACCAGATCCGCAATCGTCTCCACCAGTAACGCGTAATCGTCTGTCGGGGTAGCAACGCGCTCGGTTGCCATGCGCTCAAGCTTATTATTGAAGGCACCAAACTCAATCTTGGTCCCGCCGACATCGAAGCCGTAGTACATGTGATTCTCTCCTAATAAACCCCGAGTCGGGGAAAAAGCCATTCCTGGCAACAATAACCGGCACAGGCGAAATACACCCACACAGGCAAAATCAAACCGCGCTATTATCCATAACCCGATTTACCCATTCCGTGACAAAACACCGGTTTATTCGGCTATGCCGACTGTTTGCGTAACATGCAACCAGTCTGAATGAGTATCAACGGGCATCAAGACCTCATCGGCAAGTCTGGTGGGTAAGATAGGCCTGCAATGCCTGTTTGGTTTCACTGCTTTTCATGCGTGATTTGGCGAGCAGATAACTTTCCCGAAACGCATCAAACCACAGACGCAAAGTATCAGCGGCGGCATGTTCGCCAAATTTGTCCAGAACCAGACTGGCTACTTCCGCGGTCGCCAGATGCTGCTCGTTATCGGACTTGCGCATCACGTAACGCGATACCGTTTCCGGCTCAATTGACACCAAAGGCAGACTCGCCAGATAGGGTGATTTACGGAAAATACGTTTGGCTTCCCGCCAGCTGCCATCAATCAGAATCAGTAAAGGTTTACGGCCGTTGATCTCGGCCGTCACATCGCCCAAAACCCGTGGTTTATCGGCTTCATCTTGCGCGGGAAAAACCAGCACCGGATAATAGTCTGGGTGAGTTAGCAGCGCTAACATTTCTGCATCCGGCTCAGTACGATGCCATTGATAAACATAGGTTTCCTTGATGGTATCGGCAATCAGGCGCCCGGTATTGCTCGGTTTAAATACTTCGTTTTCCGATACAATCAACATCACAGCCACTCCGGTTTCCACATCCGGCTGATGAGGACACAGGCAATGCGCTTCAGCGACATGGCAAAACTGACAGCGACTGATGCGTGATCCGCGCGCAATAAATGGTTTAGTTGATCGTTCTAAGCGATACTGATACAAATGATGAAAGGCGTGTGTTCTCATAACCCGGGCTGATGATAAAAATGGACAGCAGATTTTACTGTCCTACTGTGGTACATGCCAGCCCTGATTGGCCTGGCATCGGTAAAACGGCCCGGCAGACAACGCCAATCGGTCATAAGGCGGGCAAGGAAATAAGACGCGCAAAAACGGCAAGCGGATACGCAGAAAAGCGCAGTGGCGTGTGCCTGCCGGCAGATGGTCAAAAGGAAACCTGATGGTTCGGAGGCTTTGATGTTACAACATACGGATATGATTCGGTTGCTGATTTTCATTCTAGTGCTCCTTGCTTGCGCGCTGTGGGAATCTAATCAACCACGCAAACCCCTGTCATGCAGTAAATGGCAGCGTTGGCTCAACAATTTAGGCTTAGTCGGTCTCAACAGCATTATTCTGGCGTTGGTGATGCCGGTGGCAGCGTTATCGGCGGCGATGTGGTCTGAGCAAACCCGTTTCGGTGTTCTGTACTGGCTTGATGTTCCGGCTTATATAGCGGTGCCTGTTGCCATCATCGTACTCGACGTGATCATCTACACCCAACATGTTCTGTTTCACCGCATTCCCTGGTTGTGGCGGATGCACCGTATGCATCATGCCGACCAGGATATCGACGTGACAACCGGCGCGCGTTTTCATCCCCTTGAGATCATTGTGTCTATGTGGGTTAAGGTCGGTGCGATTACCCTGCTCGGTGCACCCGCGCTGGCCGTCGTCATCTTTGAAGTGTTACTCAACGCCAGTGCGATGTTTAATCACAGCAACGCCCGCTTGCCGCTCAGAGCAGACCGCTGGCTAAGAAATGTGATTGTCACGCCGGACATGCACCGGGTGCACCATTCAGTGATTGAACGGGAAATGCATTCTAACTTCGGCTTTTTTCTCTCGGTGTGGGATCGCGTGTTTGGTACTTACATAGCCCAACCTCAGCAGGGTCATGAACAGATGAAAATCGGCCTTAACCAGTTTCAACGCGGCAGAGAGCAGTGGCTGGATAAAATGCTGACCCAGCCTTTCCGTGAGCGTTAATACTGAACAGCAGTGGATAAGCATCAACAATAACCAAATTAGTAACCCAATAAGGCGCAGTTTTCACTGCGCCTTATTACTATGTTACTTTGATGCTTTGATGCTTTGATGCTTTGATGCTTTGAACGTAATCGCGAATTAGCGACTGACTGAAAAAGGCAGCGCTTAAGAGGTCAGCGTATATTTATGCAACATGGTTTGCTGGTGACCGGCGATATCCGCAACCTGCTGAGAACTTTCCAGCATCGCTTCAACTTGCTGTTTTGTGTGAGTACCCTGGTCAGATATCTGGCTGATTGACTGACTGACATCTGCCGTCGCCCTCTCCTGCTCTTCCGTGGCCACAGAAATCTGCTCAACCCGTGCGCGGATGTGTGATACCGCCTGAGCGATGTCGCTAAATGTCGTCTTCACCGCCTCACTCGAACTCAGTGCATCGACCATTTCTACCCGTGAATCTTCCACCGACTGACGCGAGCGACTCGCCGCCTGCACTAACTCAGTCATCATGGCGCGGATATTAGCCGTTTGGGTGCTGGTGTCACTGGCCAGTTTGCGTACTTCATCGGCAACCACCGCAAATCCTCGTCCCTGTTCACCGGCCCGGGCCGCCTCAATCGCCGCGTTGAGAGCCAGTAAATTGGTACTGTCGGCAATACCGCTGATCACATCAACCATTTCGCGGATTTTACTCACGTGGGTATTGAGTTCATGCATCGCTGTTTCGTTGATATTCAGGGTAGACTCGAGTGACTGCAGACGAGTCCGGTTCTGGTCCACGACCGTCACGCCGTGCGAAGCGTGCTCTGCCGCCGAAACCGCATCGGTATAGGATTCATTGGTCACTGAAGCAATTTCGCGAATCGACGCTTCAAGCTGGTTAATCGTGGTGACCATATTAATCAGTGACTGGTTCTGTGCAGCCAAGCTTTTATCTGATTCGCTGGCCGCATCATGGCTCAGCTCTGCGGTTTGATACAAGGTTTCACAGTTGCGTGTCACCGTCGCCAGTGAATCACGGGTACTGTCAATCACCTGGTTGAGTTGCCCCGCAATGTGATGGAATTCCTGCGGTCCGCTTAAACCAGCCTGATGAGAAAAATCGTGCGCGGTCATCGCGGTCAGCTGAGCACTGATGTTATTCATCCCCAGATTGACCCAGCGGCGTAAACCAAACCAAGCCAGAACAATCATCATCACCAGAAGCGCGCCGCCGATTGTCTGCGTCCAGCGCACATTCTGCATCGTCGCCTGAACTTCCTGTTTCTGATCAGCAATAAGGACGCGCGCATCATTCGACATCGCATTCAGCTGAGAAATAATTTTCTGAGCCACCACTGCCGCTTGGTTAAAGTCCTGGTTTTGCTGTTGGGAGGTGCGCAGTTTTTGCAGGATTTGGTCCAGAATACCACCCTCTTTAAACCCGTCTTGTACCATAGCGTAAGGGGCCGTCAGGCTGGCAAATTCTGTTACATCGGGATGCCACTCCTTAAAATCATCGAAGGCCAGTTCCAGACCAGCAAGACGATTTTTCAGCTCTTTATACTGGCTGTTTGCCTGAGTCAGGTCACCTTGCATCATCAGCATCAGAAACGTGCTTTCCATCGAACTGGCGGACGCAGTAAATCGGTTCGCTGCATCCATAGAGCTGGGGTTGTCCACCGCCAGAAACGAGGCAATCCGGCTCATTTCCGGGCCAATAGAGCTCATGCCATAACGAAAACCGGTTGCTTGGCCTGCTATTGTCTGCTGCTGTTGCAGCTGCTGATCCTGCGCTTGCAGTATCGCGCCGGAAAGCTGCTTGAGCTGCTCAATATTTTGTACCAAAGCCTGCTGTTTCTGCTTATCGACAAGATCATTAAACTGGGTCGCAAAACTGTCCATTTCGAGCAGGATTTTTTGCGCCTGCTGCGCTAAATCGGCAATTTGTTGCTGAGTTTTACCCAGCTCTTCGGCATTGGCTGCACGCGTGCCATAGCCCAGGTACTTTACCTGTTCGAGGATATTCTGTGTCAAAGCCGCGTTATTCATTGCCAGCGGCAATGCTTGCTGGGAAAGGTGGTTGAACTGATCGCCAACCCGGCCTATACCTTTGATACTAGTGACAGAGAGAATAATGACGAGTAAGGTGATCGTCATGAAGATGGCGGTCAGGGTCTGGATAAGTGACAGCACTTTGCCCTGTTGAGTCGGCTGAGTCATAGAAATTGAGAATCCCATTCCACAATTGAAGGTCCGCCGCCATGGTAAGAAGCAAATGTGTCAGAAATATTTCACACAGATTTCAGTTGAGTGACAAATGAAAGACGTCAAGATACTAAGTTATTCAAAATCAAGAATTCTCATTATTGCTACAGCCTTTATCCTGCTCAGTGGCTGTTCAAACACACCGACAGCAAGTGAGGAAAACCTACCAACACTCAGTCATCAAGCTGAGCCGGTACAAGTCGAGGCAGAACAAAAAGAAGAAGCGCTGTTTGAGGTATTTAATCAATGGCGCGGTGTGCCTTATCAACTGGGTGGGAAAACCAAGGATGGTATCGACTGCTCTGCTTTTGTACAGATAGCATTTCGCGATACATGGCAGCAACACCTGCCGCGCACCACTTATTCACAAAGCCGGCTTGGTGCAAAAATCGGTTACGCCCAAGCGCAATATGGCGATTTGGTATTTTTCAAGACGGCGCCACAAACCCGTCATGTCGGAGTCTATATCGGCAATAAGCGCTTTATGCACGCGTCTACTTCACAAGGCGTGATGATTTCCAGGCTGGATAATCCCTACTGGGCCTCAACATTCTGGCAATTTCGCCGGGTTGAAGCGGCCCCTCAGGTTAATTGATTATCCCCGCCCTTTAATCATATTTACTGACTGCGGAGTCAAACAGGTTTTTGACCAGGGCAATGTATTCATCAAGGAATTCGATTTGTTCGTTGGTGGCAGGTTTCGCCCACACGCCGGCCAGAACTTCACCAAGGTCCTCAACCACTGAGTCGGCCTCTTTCAGCAGTTTAAAACGTACGCTGGAGTGAAGTTCAGGGTTCTGCTCAAAAATCGCCATGATATTGCTGGCAACCATATCCGTAATGACATCTTCAACACTCTCTTTGCCTATGTCGCCATCACGTGTAAATACATCCATGTTCATGGCCAGATGTTCAATAAGGGCTAAATAACCATCGGTTTCTACAACCACTTTTCTTCTCCGCTTTAACGCTTGACCAGATATGATAATACCTGACTAATACTAAGCTATGTGCTCGTGTTTGCACAGTTCCGCCACCCGGATTATTGATAACGAGCGTGTCATCTGCTCAGAAAGCAGACACAACTCTCGCTCTGTGTTGACAGCAGAAGACCATTTATCCTGAAGTAACAGTAGACTAAGGCGACATTATGCCACCGTATACCATCACAATGACGATAACTAGCGCTGTTAGCAATCCGCTTTCTTGATAAAAGTCACATTTATATGCACTAAGAGGAATGTCTTAGTAAGTGAATGAAATTCTGCGCATTCACGCTCTGAAATATTGCTAAAAGTCGCCTAAACTGGTTACAACAGGGTAACCGTATAGGAAAGAGATTATGTGGCAAGCGATCGCTCAGCAACTCTCAGATACTTTGATGTTCCAGTACGACATAACAGAAAAAGCGCGCCTGGATGGTGGCGACATTAACGAGTGCTACATGATCTCTGACGGCAGAGAAACGTTACTTTGTTAAACTCAACCAACGGGATTACCTGCCTCAGTACGAATTAGAAGCCGAAAACCTGCGTATACTTCGAGAAAGTGACACGGTGTTTGTCCCCGAGTTAGTCATGGTCGGCACCAGTAAAACCCACGCATTTATTATTCTCAATTATCTCGCCACCAAGCCGCTCGATGACGCCGCGCACAGTTACCAGTTCGGCCAGCAACTGGCACGACTGCATCAATGGGGCGACCAAAAAGAGTATGGTTTCGATGTCGATAACTTTATCGGCAATATTGTCCAGCCCAATCAATGGACGAAAAAATGGAACCACTTTTTTGCCGAACAACGCATCGGCTGGCAGTTGCAATTGCTCAGAGAGAAAGGCATTGAACTGGTCAACATTGAGGAGTTCGTCGATCTGGTCACACAACGCTTAGCCAACCATCATCCCCGTCCCTCATTGCTGCATGGCGATTTGTGGAATGGCAATGTGGCTAACTCTGCGTTCGGCCCCATCTGTTTTGATCCTTCCTGCTATTGGGGCGACCGCGAATGTGATATTGCCATGACGGAGTTGTTTGGCGGATTCCACGATGATTTCTATCGTGGTTATTACAGTGTACTGCCACAGGAAGCAGGTTATGAGCAGCGGCGTGATATCTATAACCTCTATCACCTGCTCAATCACACCAACCATTTTGGCGGACAATTTTTGGATCAGGCCGATCAGCAGGTTAAACGTATCCTGTCATTGTGATGATTTATTGTCTTAACGCATACTTTGCACTGAAATTTCAGCGAAAGCAGATGAAATATGGCTGCGTAGCCGATAAGGGGCTTATTATTAACACATGAGCCAAGCGATTCTCGCTCAACCTTTTTGCTGAAGTGACTGGGGCGTTATCCCGGATTGACTTTACCTGTGCGAGGAACAAACCATGAAAGAGTTCACTGAAAAAACCGTCATATGTCCCCATTGCGGGCACTCGGTCCGCATCGAAACTTGATGCTTCGAATGGCAGTCAGGAGTTTTATGATGACTGCCCGGCCTGCTGTAATACCATGCACCTGAATATGATGGTGGATGATCTGCAGGATACGATTGAACTGACAGTCGATGCAGACGACGAACAGATATTCTGATCAGGCCGTGCGCCGATACAACAGGTAACGAGACTGGTTAACGGCACTAAGTCACGCCACCAGATCATGCTGTATGACAGCCACTGATGTTGCATCAGTGGCTACAGCTTCAGGCGGCTGGAATTCATTTTAATATTTCAGCTCACCTCATACTGCTCCCGGCATCAGGCGCGGGCCGCTAAAACACGCTCGACAGTATCAACAATTGCCTGAGTCTGCGGATCAAACTCTACATTAATTTTGTCCCCGACCTGACGCGTGCCGAACAGGGTACGCTGCATGGTTTCAGGAATAAGATGGACGTTGAAACGGTTATCTTTCACTTCACCAATCGTCAGTGAACATCCGTCCAGGCCAATGTACCCTTTAGCTAACACGTACTTCATATGCTGCTGTGGCAGCTCAAACCAGATGGTTTTGTTGTTTGGTGAGTCAATGATCTCAACAATGGTGCCCACTTCACTGATGTGACCAGACATATGATGACCACCGATTTCATCGCCAAATTTAGCCGCGCGTTCGATATTCACCTCAGCACCGACCTCAATAGCACCGAGATTAGTCAGGCGCAGCGTCTCCTGCATCAGGTCAAAGGAAACCTCTTCACCGTCGATTTTCGTAACCGTCAGACAACAACCATTGTGAGCGACAGAAGCACCTATCGTCAGCCCCTGTCCCAGTGCAGCAGGGAGCTGCAAAACGTGAGTCTGAAATTTCTCTTTTTTCTCGATGGTCACAACTTTTGCTGTGCCTTGCACAATACCTGTAAACATTTTGTGATTCCGACAGTTTTTCGTGGTGCTTAGTGTGACATTTCTTTATCATTCTCTCCAGCATCAAAACGTCTTTTGTTGCACCGAAAAACCACTGATCGCGTGATCATCTGACTGCGGAGAAATTTGTGCATTTACATAAACAAGAAGCCTCAACGCTGATCAAACTGGCGACGCCGGTGCTGATCGCTTCTGTCGCACAAACCGGTATGGGCTTTGTCGATACCGTGATGGCCGGCGGCGTGAGCGCGATCGATATGGCCGCAGTGTCGATCGCCGCCAGTATCTGGCTGCCTTCGATCCTGTTCGGAGTCGGCTTGTTAATGGCACTGGTTCCTGTCGTTGCTCAGTTGAATGGTTCCGGTAAACAAAGCAAGATTCCGTTTGAAATCCATCAGGGCTGTGCAATGGCACTGCTGGTTTCGGTGCCTATTATTCTGGTGCTGTTACAAACCGAAGCCATATTGGGGCTGATGGATGTCGAAACCCTGATGCAGGAAAAAACCATCGGTTATATGCATGCCGTGGTGTTTGCCGTGCCCGCTTTTCTGCTGTTCCAGGCTCTGCGCAGCTATACCGACGGCATGTCACTGACCAAACCAGCCATGGTCATCGGTTTCCTCGGCCTGCTGTTTAATATTCCGCTCAACTGGATATTTGTGTACGGTAAATTTGGCATGCCAGCAATGGGTGGTGTCGGCTGTGGTGTGGCAACCATGATTGTCTACTGGCTGATGTTTTTCATGCTGCTGTTTTATGTCATCACGTCACAGCGTCTGGCGCATATCAAACTGTTTGAGACCTTCCACAAACCGGACTGGAAAGCACAAGTGCGCTTGTTGCGTCTTGGGTTTCCCGGTGGCTGCCGCACTGTTTTTCGAAGTGACCCTGTTTGCGGTGGTGGCGCTGCTGGTTGCGCCATTGGGTTCATTAGTGGTTGCGGCTCACCAGGTTGCCCTTAACTTTTCTTCGCTGATCTTTATGCTGCCAATGAGCATTGGGGCGGCGGTATCCATTCGGGTCGGTCATACGCTGGGCGAAGAAGATTCGCAAGGCGCCGCGATTGCCTCTAACGTAGGTTTGATAGTCGGCGTCGGCACTGCGGTCATCACAGCCGCTCTGACCGTGATGTTTCGTGAACACGTGGCGCTGCTCTACACCGATAACCCGGAAGTGGTCAGCCTGGCGATGACTCTATTGCTGTTTGCTGCATTTTATCAGATGGTGGATGCGGTTCAGGTCATTGCCGCCGGAGCCCTGCGTGGTTACAAGGACATGGCAGCGATCTTTAACCGAACCTTTATTGCCTACTGGATTTTGGGCCTGCCTGCGGGCTACATCCTGGCCATGACGGATTGGATAGTCGAGCCGCTTGGAGCAAAAGGTTTCTGGATTGGCTTTATTGTCGGTCTGAGTTCTGCGGCTGTGATGCTGGGGCAACGTCTCTACTGGATGCAAAAACAGGACGAAGAGCTGCATATGCAGTTCGCATCCCGATAAATGTTAAGATCATCGCCGTTTTGCTCCAGATAAGCGCGATAAACGTACAAAGGTCAGCAAAATGCTGACCTTTTTTGTATTCTGCTCATCTACTTTTTATCTGTGGTAGCCCAAAATCAGGTTACTGACACAGAGTGAATTTAAACGGAGACGCTGTGCGCATACTGATTGTCATTCTAGGTGCGGTTATGCTGTCGGCTTGTGACCAGGCGCCAGCACTGAACGATTTCAACGAATATCTGACCCGGATTGCCAATGTTCAGGATACAGATGCTCTGCCGGCCCCTGACGAGCAGTTACAACGTCTGCCCGAGAAACGTGACGTGACTTTGCCTGTCGAATCCCTCACCATAGGTCTGCTCGACAGCTATGAACTGAGAAAATGCGATCTGTTCAACCTGATTGCTCAACGCAATTCCGTGCTGGGTAAAGTACAAGACGGGTTTCATCGTTTCGATTACGAGGTGCAACTGCTGCAGGGGCTGACCCGCTGCACAGCGAACCCGGACATATCGGCCAAACTGCAAAAGCAGCTCAGTGATATCGAAACCAGTAAACGACATGATTTGCCGCTGCATTGGTACAATTTACTCTACAGCAGTAACGCAATGCGGTCGCAATTATCCAGTCATCGCTGGCTGGACAACGGCTGGGATGTCAGTCAGATTACCCGGGCATTGGACGCAATGGCGCAGATACAACAAGCCCTGACCAGTCAACAGCTAGCCATTAATCTGCCCAGACTGACACCGTTTCAGGAAGTTCTCGACAAACAACCGCTGCTCGGCGATCTCAAGTATTCACTCGATAACGCAACACTGTGGCTGCTAACCATCCATCGCCAACTGGCTGACAACGATCAGCAGATTATCTGCGGGCCAAACAGAAACCAGACCAAGTTGACCTATCTGCGTAATGTGTTCCAGTCCTATTATGTGGAAAAGATTCAGCCCTACCTCGCCCGGCTGGACGCCCTTTACCTGCAACTTGCGCCATCATTGCATATGTTTGAGCAGCAAGAGCCTTCCCGCTACCATTTTGCGATTGAAGAAAGTCATCAGGCATTTCGTGACGCCACGCGCCAGCATATGCAGTACTGGCAGCAGTTGTTTCAGCGCTGCTCAGTGCAAGTGGGCAACAAGGTTCAATAAATCTACGCCAGAAAAATAAGCCGACGCCACAACGTAACAGATGGAAACAAAGTAACAGATGCCAACAAAGTAACAGATGTCGAATCACTCAAAGATGCCTGGTCGGTCAGTCTCACTCTTTAATCTGTGCGGCGCACACGCACAAAACGGGCAAAACGCGGCTTGCCCTGCGAGGTCAGACCGTTAAAGCGATACGTAACCACACTGCCAATTTGCGGCGGACTGTGGCGCTGCTCATCACTAAACCCGCTGCCGATAGCAAATTCAGTTCCGTCTGAGTTTCTCACCAACACTGCGCCCATCATGCCCTGATATTTGCCTTTACCGGGACGATAGCCAATGACCTGTGCTTCCGCATCCTGATGCTGCTTGAGTTTAATTAAATCATCGCTGCGCCCGGGCCGGTACAAGGCGCTGATTTTACGTAGCATAATACCTTCACCGTCAGCACCGGACAGACGTTCAAGCTGTTTCATCAGGGCGTCACGGGACTTGATCGCCTGATGTTCCACATAATCGATATGAGTGGCATCGATTTGCTCAACCAGTTCAATCAAACTTTGATAACGTTGCCGGTAATCCCCGCTGGCGCGCGGCAAATCAAACAACATAAAGCGAATTTGCTGCCAGGCCTCATCAGACGGCGTTTGGTCCAGGACTGTCTGCTGCACCAGCGCAAAATGGCCGCGTCCGGCCCATAATTCACCTTCCAGCGCATGTTCAGGCAGTACACGGGTGAACCACAACGGAGCATGAATCGGATGACCGGTTCGGGTGAGGAGCTGAGTTCCGTTCCAGACAGCACGAATTCCGTCCAGTTTTTCACTCGCCCAGTAATCTGCGAGATCTAACTCGTCATAGTAACTGTTGGCTTCGACTACGGCCACAAAGGGCTGCGGTAAGGTTTGCGCTTCCACTGAGGCCGGGACTAACAAACTTAGTGCCAGCCAGGTTGTTTTTGAGGGCATGAGGTTCACTCCTTTTTCGCGGGTTTACCTCATTATTCAAATCACCGGAAACGTCAGGCCACAGCGCGGGCAAAGCAATACGGCGCACAGCATGAGCAAAGCGCGTCACTGCTGTCGTGCTGGTGTGGCGGGCTGCGAGTCATCGCACGTTTTACTGGTTTTGAATATGTAGCCGGCCTGCGCTGACGCCCATTTCGTAGCCGCGATCGAGGAGCGGCTTTTTCATCGTCAGTCGCTTAACTGCAAATGTCTCAGGCGGCGCAATCACCTGAATACGCGCGTCTTTAGGCGGATTATGAATAAACTCCAGCGCACCATTATATTTTTCAGCGCGATGAATGATGGAATGGGCAACTTCAGGATAGCGGGCAAACAGACGTTTCATCATCCACTCGCTTTTCGGTTTACGCATCTGATAACTGAGCGGGTGTGACAGGATCACCGTGATGTCGCGCGCGCCACGACGATAGGCCTCTTTGACCGGAATCGAATCAGCAACACCGCCATCGGTATAGCAGCTGCCGGAAAAACAAGGCGTGTTGCGGTATACCAAAGGCAGCGCTGAAGTGGCTTCAATCGCTGTCACAAAGTTATCGCGTGTCACCTGATAGTAATCGGCTTTGCCGGTGCTGATATTGGTCGCGGCCGCGAAAAAGGGGATCGACGAAAACAAGCGATCTTCATCAATCGGATAAAGACGATTGGCTTCGTCAATCAGCCAGCGCACATCAACCAGGTTACCGCCCTGAAGAAAGCGGCGCGGATTGTAGAATGTTTTACTGGTCGCCAGTTGCGTGATGACCTGATAGCTGCGCAGCGGCTGGTGAGACAAATAGCCGACCAGATTCGAGGCTCCGGCCGACACCCCCATCACAAAATCGTAGGGGCGATAATCGCTGTCCATAAAGGAATCGAGCACACCGCTGGCAAAAATACCGCGCATTGCTCCGCCTTCCACCACTAAAGCCTTTTGATCTGCCATGACTTATCCTTCTCTGTTTTTTGTTATCAGATCAAGGATAAGTGGTCACAGGTTTAACGCCAAATGGGTTTTAGTTATTAATCAGATAGGTGGTTTATATACAAACCTGCGAACATCGCACGGTAGTCTATTTAATCCGCAGAATTTAGATTAATTAATCCACAGAAGTTCGTTTAATTAGTCCACATAAGTTACTTTGATTAATCGAGCTGAGTAATGTCGAGTGGCGTACAGTGTTTATTGGTGTCCAGACGCGGGCAATCGGCACACAATGCCCGCCCCTCACATTTGTAAACCAAGCAACAACTGGTACGCACCAGCTTGACCTTGCCTGATTCCTCATCCAGTTTGAGGCTGCTGAGGTGTTTATCCGGTAACCCAAACGCCTCCAGCCACAGTCTGGCTTGGGCGACGATATCCTGATTGGTGTAAGCCGGCCGGATTTGCTGCAGCCTGATCAGGCAATTAAGCAGTGAGTCAGCCAAAAGATGCTGAGTAAAGCCGGGACGAATACGGACCGTTTCGTTGAGTTCAAGCCGATACTGTTCAAACAGGTGGTTGAGTTGCGTTGCCGCCTGACGAATCAGATTGACCCGACGCCCGCTTTGCCACGCATGCGGTTCAAAGCTGAACCCGGCCACAAACAGAGGTTGCCGATACTGGGCGATACGCGTCATATCCGGTAATTTTTTCGCGCTGTAGATAGCAATGAACGATAAAAATATCGGTTGCCAGCACAGCAGCCCCCAGGTTCGGGTCAGCCAGAATGCCTGACCCGCTGCCGGTGTTGCCTGACTGATTTCGTCAAAGATCGCCGCCATCACCACACTGTTATCCTGTCCGGGCACTATCGCATCGCGCTGTGTATCCACAGCAGAGACCTCGCCATGCAGGTACGGGGTGATTTTCTGCGCATAGTGAAACAGAGCTTCAAACGCTTGCAGGTTCGCGTTTGCTTCAGGTAGTTGCTGAGAGTGAGATTGCTGTTCGGTTGCCGGGGTCACGTTGTTGTCTTTTTGATTGTTGACTCTTTTATCGTAAGGATACGTATAATCATTCGCAGTTGCAAATGATTATCATAGCGATAAGGTCAGCAAATGACAGTTAATTCCGGACGGGACAAAAGCAGATAAAAAAAGACCTCTCAGAGGAGGTCTTTTTCATCATTTTGCTATTACGATGTGCGCTGGTCTTGAATCTTGCGTAATTGAGACAAGTACTTAATCCAGCCTTCCGCTTCTTTTGACGGGTCGATGTTATTGGCCTTTTTGGCCTGAATCAACGCATCTTCAAGCTGGTTCAGCTTGTACAGGGCACGGGTTTCTGGCAAGTGCAACCTGTGACTGACGATCTTTCTCTTTCACTTTATCCAGTTCAACCAGAGCTTCACGGTACTGACCTTGCTGGTTAAGCAACTGGGCCACGTTCCAGTGATATTTCTGGTTAAAGCGCGCTGCCAGTGTCCAGGTTGAAATCGCCTGATCCCACTCTTTAGCACGTTGCCAGTAGAAAGCACGTTCAGTGATCAGCTGGATGTCACTGTCCGCATCATCGAGCATTTCCAGCACTTGTGCCGCACGCTCAGGCACGCCGTTTTGAGCATACAACTGGGCAAGCAGACGCAGATCCTGCTGGCTCAGATTAATACCCTGCAGTTTCGCCAGACCCAGACTGCTCAACGCGTCACGCTTCTGACCAGTGCGCAGCTCAAGACTGACTAACTGTAGCCACCAGTTGCTTTTTTCCGGCTCGAGTGCCAGCAAACGCTTAATGGTTGGAATCGCTGGTTTCCAGCGCTCAAGTTGCAGCTGAGCACCCAGCTTAACCGACAGCGGGGTCACTTCATCCGGACGACGGAATTTCTCATATTGCGCGATAGCGTCCAGCGACTTCTGCCACTGCTCAGACTGATAATGAATCTGGCCGATACGCAGCCACAGTTCATACGCATTCTGATCTTTTGGTACCGCTTTGACCAGTTGATAGTAATGAGGAAGCGCCTTGGCATACTGGTGATCGACCAACAGCAGATCGGCCAGCATTTTACGGGTTGTCCAGGCTTGATCATCGGCCAGCTCACCGCTGCTCACCGCTTGTTGCAGTGATTTTAGCGCAGGCTGTAACTGCTCGTTTTGCCAGTAGAACACGCCCAGCATACGAGCCAGATACGCTTTATCATACGCACGCGATACTTCCGCATCCTTGAGCGTACTGATAGCTTCACTAAGCTTGTCATTTTGTGCCAGCTGATTGGCCTTCATGGCTTTGTTGGCGGCATACTGGCTTAATTCTGCCGCGACGCTCCACGATGCCGAGCTCATCAGCAGTAAGCAGACGATTAATCGTTTCATCATTTGGCTAACTTAAACTCCAATTTTACCGTTTGGCCTGGCTGAGTCACTGCTTTCCCCCCATCAAGTTTGGGTTGATATTTCCAGTTTCTCAATGCGCGCATGGCTTCCCGCTCAAACATACGTTTTGGATTGGCTTCCACCACTTCGATATCGGTCGGACGACCGGTTTCGTCGATGGTAAAGCGCAATACCACATACCCTTCCGCACCACGTTTCAAAGCACGCGAAGGATAATTCGGTTCTACACGATACAGCGGTACAGCTTGCTGATTGACTCCGAAATCACCAAATGTCGGTGCGTTGATATTAATACCGTTAATTGCGGTATCCAATCCCAACGACGGCACACTGGTCGGTGATACTGAGTTGGTGGCGGCTGTCTGCTGCTGTGATACCGGAGCTTCCTGCGGCTTTTGTGGCGCTTTTGGTTGCTCAGGTACACTGCGCTGACGACGCTGCACATCCTGCTGCTGCTCGACCATCACCATATTAAAACTGAGTGGTTCGCCTTGCTTTGGTGCCCGCATACTATCGTTATTCACCATCCAGGCCATAAAGGCAAACAAGGCCACTGCAATTCCTGCAGCAAATGGCATGGCTAACAGTAACCGCATCATCAGCGTTGCTCCGCTGCCAATGCAATGTTCTTCACGCCCGCACCCTTCGCGGCATCCATGACTTTAACCACGGTACCGTTATAAGCATGTTCGTCCGCCTGAATAACCAGTGACGCGTCCGGCTGCTCCAGCAGCAAATGCTCCAGAGCGGCTTCAACACGCTCCACATCCACCTGACGTTTGTCGATGTAGATGTCGTTTGCAGAAGTGATCGCGACAAAAATGCCCGCATCTTTCTGTGCCACCACGTTAGATGCTGAAGGGCGATTCACTTCGACACCGGATTCACGCACGAATGAGCTGGTGACAATAAAGAAGATCAGCATGATGAAAACAATATCCAACATGGATGTGAGGTCGATTTGTGCCTCTTCTTGTTTTGACTGACGTCGGCCAAGTCTCATTGCTGGCTCCTTAGCGATTTTTCTAACTTAATTTCAAACAGGCGACAGGTTTTGGCAAGACGCGCATGCACAAACATACCGGCCAGTGCGGCAACCATACCTGCCATCGTCGGCAGAGTTGCCAGAGAGATACCTGACGCCATTAATTTCGGATTGCTGCTGCCTTGGGTCGCCATCACATCGAATACTGAAATCATACCGGTCACTGTACCCAGCAATCCCAACATCGGACAGATAGCAACCAGCACTTTGATCACATTCAGGTTCTGGGTCAGGCTGATATGAGCCTGACCAATCCAGCCTTCACGAATCGCACGGGCGTGCCAGGAATTATGATCCTGACGCGCGTGCCATTTTTCGATCCAAACCTGACGCTGTTTCGGATAGGTGAAGACCAGGAAAATAACCCGCTCCACCACCAACAGCCAACAAAGTGCCACTACTGCGGCCAGCCACCAAAGCACGGTTCCGCCCTGAGCCATAAACTCAGACAACGGCAGAAAGAGGTTGTGTATTGAAAATAACCCGTCTGCTTGGTTCATGATACTTCCTTACGCTGCGTTGCCGACCACGTGACCAGCCTTGTTCTGGCTGCATTCGCGTTCCGCTTCTTCCGCAACCAGGCCAATGCCCTGCTTCTCAAGAATATTACGGATGTTTTCTGCCTGAGTGCTCAGTACGTTGTGTGCCAGCAGCAGCGGCATCGCTGAAATCAGACCCAGTACTGTGGTCACCAGTGCCATCGAGATACCACCAGCCATGACTTTAGGATCGCCGTTACCAAACTGAGTGATTACCTGGAAGGTTTCAATCATACCGGTCACTGTACCCAACAGGCCCAGCATTGGCGCCAGTGCAGCCAGCAGTTTCAGCATCGACAGGCCTTTTTCCAGACCAGTCTGCTCATCAACAACCGCTTCCAGCAGACGCAGCTCCAGAGCTTCAACACTGCGGTTTCTGCTCTTTCTGGTAAACCGACAGAATGCGGCCCAGCGGGTTGTTACCCGGTTGAGAAGGCGTTTTCAGTTGCGCCTGAATTTTCTGACGTGCAATCGCCAGAGAAACACCACGATACAGACCGATGATCAGACCCACCGCCAGCAGTACCAGAATGATTTTACCAATCACGCCGCCAGCCGCCAGGCGATCACCCAGTGTCGGTGCGTGAGCCAGTTGCTCGAGCAAAGTACCGCGCGACGGATCCAGTACGACAGATTCTGTGTTGCCGTCTTTTACCGCCTGCAATGAATCCTGAGTCGGACCATTATCCGGTTGTTTCTGGTAAGCGATTGCATCTTTGCGGCCGTTGTTCCAGTCCACATAACCTTGTTCTGTCACCAGGCCCAGTGAACCGATACGAGTCGCAGAAACAGATTGCGTGCGCCCTTCACCATCGATGAAATTAATCGGGTTGGTGCTGATCTCGCCACTCGCCTTGATCTGTTCATCCATGGCTTGCCACAAACCAACCAGCTGCTTCATTGAAGGCAGTGATTTGGCCGCGACGATCGCATCAATCACACCTGCATATTGCTGACGGTCTACGCCGGTGACTGAGGTTTCAAGTTCCGATTGGATCTCTTTGGCGTTCTGACGAACCACACCAAAGATCTCACCTAAACTGCCGGTTTCCAGGCGCAGCTTTTCTTCCAGACGCGCCAGACTGTTTTCATTCTTGCTGAACTGATCGGACAGTTTGTCCGCTTCAGCCTGCAGCGCGTCACGTTTTTTAACTAACGCGGCTTTTTCTTCTCGCAGCTCTTGTTCGGTTTTACGAAACTCGGCTTCGCGCTGCACATTATGCGCTTGTTGAGTACGGTTTTCGGCCTGAGCTTGCTGAGTCAGTTCGCCCGCCGCGTAAGTGGAAGTCGCGGTTAACGCCAGGCTAAGCCCCATCACTGAGACAATTTTTTTTAACATCATTTATTTCGTCTCCGCTTGAGTCAGTGAAACCGGTAGATTCAGCAAGGTTGGTGCGATTTGTTGATCAGCCAGATCAAACGCGGTATCCACGTCCATCTTCACGCCGTCATCCAGTTCCTGCCAGATGTGTTGCTGTTGGTTCCAAGACCAGTATTTAGTGGCGTTAAGATTACGCGCAATCAGCGCCACGCGGCCCAGGTAAAGAATGTCCGCTTCAACGCTGTCATCCTGGGCGAGTTTAATCTTGTCCTGATAAGTACCCAGCTTCGAACCGTAATCCATTTCAATCTGGTACGCTTCAAGAATGCGACGATATTTCTCCGCATCGCTTACATCTGCACGTGGCATCAGCTCTTTCAGCTTCTCGATGCGATCTTCGCGTGCTGACAGGCGAATCGGCTTATCCTCACTCAGATTGTTTTCCAAACCATCAATCATCTTATACATCAGAGGCACGATGCCCTGACGAGTCTCGTTAATATCAACGATCTGCTCTTGCAGGCTGGTAATCTCACTTTCCTGGCTGGTTACCAGAGAGGACAAGTGGTCACGATAAACGACCAGGTTTTTCACCTCTTCGTTTAACTGTTCGATTTCTGATTGCAGTTGCAGCGCCGCAGCAGAGCTTTTATCGACTTGACGTTGACTGGCAGCAGACGCTGCGTTGGTTTTGTTCTGAATGGCTTTCGCGTCGTCCAGAGAATTGGCATAAGCTGGAAGCATGGCCGCCGCTGAAAGCAGTACTAAGCTAGGTTTTAAAAGGTTCATCATCGTAATCATTTACCGCGAGAGAATGCCCACATCTTAGTGATAACCACTCTCATTTTCAACTAGGTTTTTCCAATTGAATACGTTTTCTTTCGGACATCAATCTAACACTACAGACTGATCGCTGTTAGAATTTTTACCGTACACGTTTTGTTGCATAACTAGAAAGGACAACATAATGAAATTATTGAAGTTTGCCTGCGTACTATTGGCGACTGTTTTACTTGGAGCCTGTACCGGTATGCCGGACAAGGTTACGCCGGTCAAAGGGTTTGATCTGTCCCGTTATCTGGGCACCTGGTATGAAATCGCCCGTCTCGACCATAGTTTTGAACGTGGCTTATCGAATATCAGTGCGACCTACTCTCTTAACGACGACGGCACCGTGAAGGTCATTAACCGCGGCTGGAATGAAGAAGATCAAGCCTGGCAACAGGCGGAAGGTAAAGCGAAATTCGTCCAGTCCGATGATGTCGGTTATCTTAAAGTCTCGTTTTTCGGACCTTTTTACGGCAGTTACATTGTGTTTGATTTGCAAGATGACTATTCACTGGCGTTAGTCAGCGGGCCGGATACCGATTACTTATGGTTACTGTCGCGCACCCCGACCATTGCCGACGATGAGTTGCAACGTGCGATCGGCGTTGCCAAGAGCGCGGGATTTGATACCTCGAAGCTTATCTTTCCCAGTCAGGAAGGAAAATAGCCGCAATTGACTGAACCGGTTATATATGACCGAACAAGATAAGAGAACGGACGGGATTGCCCCGTCCGTTTGCATTTCACATTACACGTATAAACTTGGCGGCTAATAACTCAGCCCTGTGTTTTTGGCTACTTTGATCATGCTCTCACGCAGGTTATCGGCAATTGTATTGAGCGTCTGCATCTCATCGTCAGTAAACGGATGTATCAGGATTTTTTCTACTCCATTTCGGCCGATCACCGCAGGTAAACTTAATACCACATCATTTAAACCGTATTCTCCGCGCAGCAAACTACCGACCGGCAACACCGAATGCTCGTTGATGGCAATGGCCTGAATAATCCGAAACACACTGGCGGCAATGCCGTGCGTGGTGTTGTTCTTGCGTTTAAATATTTCATAGCCGGCGCGTTTGACCGATTCAAGCAGTTCATCGGCATCAATCCGCTCAACACGATTGGCATCGCAGTAATAGTCTGCGTTTCTGCCCGGCAATGCTAATCAGGCTTTTCGGAGTAAAACAGTGGCTGCCGTGCTCCCCTAACACATAACCAAACACGTTTTTCGGATCAAGATTAACGCGCTGTGCCACTATGGTCATCAGACGGGCGGTATCGACGACACAACCGGCAGAAATAACCTGCTGCGGACTATAACCCGTGTTAGCGACAATACTGTGTGTGACAATGTCACACGGGTTGGTCACTATGATAAGAATCGCTCGTGGTGCAACACGCTCTATTTTCTTGGCAATATCGACGCCAATCTTACTGTTGACTTCCGCCAGGTCCATACGTGACTGATCCTGCTGGATCTGGGCGCCGGCAGTAATCACTACAATATCTGCGCCCACCAGTTCCAGATAATCATCGGTGGGAATAATGCGGGTATTTTTCGAAAACGTCAGTGCTGCAGTATGGCGAAAGTCGAACACTTCGCCCTCAGCTCGTGAGACATCACGATCAAGCAGCACCAGTTCGCTGACACTGCCAAGCGTCAGCAGATAGTTACAAATTCCCACGCCGACGGCGCCGGCTCCAATCACACCTATTTTCATTTTGCTGTCCTTGATAAAACGAAGCGATCACGTAACTCATTTTAATTTTGTGAAGTACTTTAAGTACGTTGATTTCGCTAACTACTTTGAGAATGTTAATTGCAAGCTCCGTACCAATAATATGTCGCTAAATAAGCATTACATGGCCAATTTATCTGCACTATTGCGCCTTGATAGCTCATCACAACGAACAAATGCGCCAAACTAGTGCGCTCTTTCTTCAGCCAGATACTTCTTCAGTCAGGTACTTCTTAAGTCTGTTTTTAGTTAAACCTGTTATTAAACAAGTCCGTGATTCCTGAATCCGGTAAGGACTCATGTAGTGAGTGTAGTGCCGGCACGGGTAAGTTTCACTTTGCGCACAAGGGAATAGCGCAATATTTTTTCTTTTTCCAGCCAAAGGCTTATCAAGAATCTGTTGCAGACAAACGCGCGCAGCAGCGCTATGCTGCAAACGGCGGATTTTGGATATGAAGGAAAAAAGAGAATGCCAATCATTGTAGGCCACCGCGGCGTGGCCGGAAGTTACCCGGAAAACACCCGGGTCAGCGTACAGGCTGCCATCGACCTGAAACTGGACTGGGTCGAAATCGATGTTCAGCCGACCAAAGATAATGTGCTGGTGGTCTGTCATGACCATACCATTAACCGCTGCAGTAACGGCAAAGGCCGGATTGATGCGTACACACTGGCTGAACTGCGTCAGTTTGATTTTGGCAGCTGGTTTTCCTCCGAGTTTCCAGGGCGAACCCATCATGACGCTGGCTGAATTACTCGAACTGGCCCATACCAATCAGTTGGGGTTAAATATTGAGGTTAAGGTTGATCGCCACGACGCAAGCGAAGTCGCTGCGCAGTTAAAACAGCAACTCGATACCAGCCCGATGCCGGCAGAACAGATCTTACTGTCCAGTTTCAGTCACGAGATCATTCGCGAGTTGCATCAGCACTGCCCCGGCTACCGTCTCGGTGTGCTGACCGAAAGGCTGTCTGCCAAAGACAAAGCCCTGTTACAAGAAGTGGCGGCTTTCAGTGCTAACCTTAATTACCGCTGGGTGAATCAGGCGCACATTGATTATTTACGCCAACAGGGTTACCAGATCTGGTGTTACACCGTAAACGATGCGGATAAGTTCAGCTATCTTAACCAAGTCGATGCCATTTTTAGCGACTGGCCTGCACGTTTCTTACACCCGGCGCACTGACCTGATAAGCCCCGGCAATTGTGCAGCGGGGCTTAACTCAATGTTGCTGTCAGCGGCAGTAACCATTTTGCTGATAAAGGCAATCGCCAGGCCACAAACGGATCAACAGACGAGCGTGAGAGCCTTCGCTCAAAGGAACAATGCTTTGTCCACTTTGATGACCGCTTTGCGGATTGGCATCGGCTGATCATCGGTGGCAATCAGCGGGCGATGAGGCTGGCCGGGATAAAAGATCACAAAGTCGCCTGCTTCCACGTCCACAAAGCGCTCATTGCTTTGCTGCTTACTGAACGCAATATCCCTTTGTTCGAGACGATCGTCATCTAACCCGTCAAACAGAGTGACACCGTAACCAAAAGTCTCTTTACCTTGCAGCAGAATTTGCACGTCGAGATAACGGCGGTGGCATTCAGCGATACGCTCATCACGCATTTGGGTATGGTCATGGGTAACGAAGAAAAACGCGGCATCACCCTCAAGTTTCGTAGCGGCCGTCTTCTATCGGCGATTGCAGACGCTCAGCCACCCGTTGAATCAATTGTTTGAGCGCTGGTGACAGTGACTGGGTAAACTCAAGTTGTGACAAATGACCAATAAACACAAATCTATTCCTTTGTTTGTTGTGACTGGCTCTTATAGTACTCCTATTCCCGAACGGAAAAAGAACTTTTTAAAACACTGGTTCAAAATTACGAATAGCTAAGTCAATATTCATTCAACGCCGCTTTTACAACGAAGGTTCCTTACAGCATTTGTTTTTTACAACAACCGTTCATTACAACCAATAGCCAGCGGAGACATATCGCGCATGGAATGGATTCAAGTCAGCCATTTATGGATTTGGGCCTTGTTAGGTCTTGCCATCATTGCCGCCTTAATGAGTTTCTACTTCAGCACCTTGCGGACAGGCAGCCTGGGGCTGTTACTCATCACTTTACTGAGTGCGTTAGTGAGCGAACAAATAACCTGGCTGGCCTTGGTCTACAGTGCCGTCGGTCTGGGATGCGCTTTTCTGCTGCCCCGCTTTAACCGGGATATGAAAAAACTCGCCTGGGTATTCCTGTTGTTGTGGTGTACCGCCTTGCTGCTGCACTCGGTGCCCGGATTTAACAACATATTGGTGCTGGACAAGGTACACACCGGACCAGGCAGCCTGCCGTTCACTCTCTATCTCAATCTGGATAAACCTTTGGTGTTTTTTGCCCTCTGGCTGGCGCAGTTCGGATTACTTGGCGACCATCATCAGCGTATCAGGCCGCTTACCTGGCTGATCCTGCCCGGCCTGCTGGCTCTGCTACCGCTCGCCTGGGCGGTTGGCGCCATCCAACCGGAATGGAGTGTGCCAGACTGGCTGTGGCTGTTTGTGCTCAACAATTTACTCATCACCTGTGTGGTGGAAGAAGCCCTGTTTCGTGGCTTGTTGCAGCAATGGCTGGTGAAGATTTTCGGAGCGGTCGGGGGCATTATCCTCGCCAGCGCCCTGTTTGGCCTGGCGCATCTGGCCGGAGGGATGATGTTGGTGGTATTCGCTGCACTGGCGGGATTAGGTTACGGCCTGGCCTATTATCTCAGTCAGCGGTTATGGGTCGCGATTGGCTTTCACTGCCTGTTTAATCTGACCCATTTAGTGCTGTTCACCTACCCGGCTGCCGCCGGATAGCGGCAAAATTCAGGGCTGATGACGATCCCGCGTTGCCGCTGAGACCTCACTTTCAGTTGCTTTACGTCGTCTAATCCGGTGTCGATACAACCAGGCCAACACCCCGACCAGGGCAATTGCGCCGAAAGCCTGCAGTTCATAATGTTTGATATCGCCAAGAATCACTTCAATCGTATTGCCGAACAGGTAACCCAAGACACCGACCACACAAGCCCAAATCGCGGCGCCGATGATGTTAAATAACAGAAAACGGGTCGGTTTAACTGAACTGGCGCCTATCAGAAACGGAGTAACAGTGCGCAAACCATACAGAAAACGGAAACCCAGAATCAAAAGTACCTGATGTTTATCCAGCAGATCCAGTACCCGCTGAGATTTCACCTGCCAGTGAGGCCTTTTCATCAGCGCCTGTTTGCCTTTATAGCGGCCAATATAATAATAGAGCTGATCACCCAGCAAACTGCCGCAGAACGCACATACAATAACCCAGGGCAATTCCAGATAACTGCGGTGCGCGGCAAACCCGCCCAGCACTAGTACCGTTTCCCCTTCAAAGAAAGTCCCGACCGCAATCGCTATATAGCCGTAATCCGCAATAAGTTGTTCCAGAGACATAAAAATCACTCAACTAAACCAATATGCTTACGTTAATCCAATGACGGGTCGGCGACAATCACTAACCGGCTATTACTCTCTGACAAGCGATTATTCGCTGTCTGGTTGCTGCTCCGGTGCGGCGCGCGCGAATCCTGGAATGCGCCGCAGCCGCTCGGTAATACGCTGGATTTGCGGATAATCCTGCATCGGTACATTAAAACGCTCCGCGTTATACACTTGCGGCACCAGGCACACGTCCGCCAGTGACAAGGTATCACCAACACAATACTGGCCGCTGCGACGCAGCAATTTCTGCTCAAAGGCGCTAAACCCGACCTGAATCCAGTGCCGATACCAGGCGTCTTTCTGCTCTTCGCTGACCGCAAGATGCTGGCGCAGATACTGCAAAACACGCAGGTTGTTAAGAGGATGGATATCAGAGGCAATATCCTGCGCCAGAGACAAAACCTGATACTTATCGTGCCCCGAGGCCGGGATCATTGGCATCTGCGGATAGACATCGTCAAGGTATTCGATGATCGCCAGTGATTGTGACAGGGTCATGTCGCCGTCGGTCAGCACCGGCACCAGCTCGCTCGGATTAAGCTGATGGTAGGCATCTCTGTGCTGCTCGCCGCCGTTTCTGACCAAGTGCACCGGTGACATTTGATAGTTCAGCCCTTTCAGGTTCAGTACGATACGCACCCGATAGGCCGCCGAAGAGCGCCAGTAACCATATAAGGTGATGTTACTCATCATAGGACCCCTTCGGTATAGTTCCCTTCCGGTACATAACGCACCACTCGTTGCTCTATGGTGCCAAACAGATCGTCGCCGTTGCGGCCCTCCATCCGTATCGTGACTTTGTCGCCAAAACGCATAAATGAGGTCGCAGGCTCACCGTCCCGAATGGTTTCGATCATGCGCACTTCTGCGATGCAGGAGTAACCCACGCCTCCTTCCGCAATCGCCGTTCCGTAGTCCGTGCCCTGTTTATTGGAGACAGTGCCGGATCCGATGATCGTACCGGCGCTGAGCGGCCGGGTTTTGGCCGCATGGGCAATCAGCCGCGGAAACTCAAACGTCATATCCACTCCGGCATTGGGGCAGCCGAACGCTTCATTGTTGTATTGAGTGAGCAGCGGCAGCGTTACTTTACCGCCATCCCAGTCCGGGCCGAGTTCATCGGGTGTAATCGCGACCGGCGAAAAGGCCGACGAAGGCTTGGACTGAAAAAAGCCAAACCCTTTCCCCAGCTCTGCCGGAATAAGACCGCGCAGCGACACATCATTAACCAGCATCAGCAGACGTATCGAATCTGCAGCCTGTTGCAGCGGCGTTTCCCATCGCCACATCACCGGTAATGATGGCGACCTCGCCTTCAAAATCAATGCCCCACTCTTCGCTCGCCATGCGAATCTCGTCCCGCGGGCCTAAAAACGCATCGGAGCCGCCCTGATACATCAGCGGATCAGTCCAGAAACTGGGTGGCATTTCGGCGCCACGCGCCTTACGCACCAGTTCAACGTGATTAACATACGCAGAGCCGTCTGCCCACTGATAGGCACGCGGCAAAGGGGATTCACACCGGGTTTGATCAAACGGCATCGCGCCCGGCATTTCGCCCAGCAGCGCATTCAGCTCGACATACACGGTCTCCAGCAATGGCTGACAATGCGACCAGTTATCCAGCGCCTGTTGCAACGTTGCCGCCACCTCAGAAACAGCAACACAATGGGTCAAATCACGGCTGACCACCACCAACATGCCATCACGGGTACGATTTTTTAATGTCGCGAGTTTCATGAAGACTCCTATTCTGCTGCCTGCTTCCAACTGTAGACGTAATCCGGGTTTTCCACCTGCTGTGCCGCCTGACTAAATTGCAGAGCGTGACGGGTATCAATCATCACAGCCACTTCATCGGTAAAGGTTTTTTTGTGCTCACGCCCGGCCTGAAAGGCCTTTGGGTGCGGGCCATGAGTGAAACCGGCGGGATGAAACGTCACCATGCCGGCCTCAATATTGTCGCGGCTGAAGAAGTCTCCGGCGTGATAAAACAGCACCTCATCATAGTCATCATTATTGTGATAGAACGGCACTTTGAGCGCACCGGGATCGCTTTCAATCGGTCGCGGTACAAAGGTACACACCACAAATCCGTCACCGACAAAGGTGGTATGCGCCGATGGCGGTAAATGATAGCGATGTGACATCAGCGGCCGGATATCGCGCCAATTGAGACGCACTACCGCCAAATCACCATGCCAGCCAACTGCATCCAGCGGGTTAAACGGATAAGTGATCACACTGACCTGCTCATGTCGCTTGACCCGCACCTGCGTCGTCGTTTCGCTGTACTGAGCTTTGAACGCATCATCAATCGCCGGGACATCCAGCACCGCCGGATCAAATACCGCATGATTACCGACAATGCCTTTCTCCGGCAGTGAATAAGCCCCGTCGCTGTTTTCAATCATGAGTAAAAACAGCGGCTGAGTCGGTTCCAGACGCCAGCTGGTCGAGCGCGGGATCATCACATAATCCCCTTCACGAATGGTGAGATGGCCATAATCGCAAAACAGTTCGGCTTCGCCCTGATGGACAAACAGCAGTTCGTCTCCGTCTGCATTACGAACCAGACCCGGCATCGCCTGAGCGAGTTTCCACACCCGAATCTTCACATCATGGTTGTGCAACAGATGCGGCACCGACCAGGGACAAAGCTGAGAAGCCTGCGCAACCTGATTAAAGTTAAACGCACGCGGGCGCAACTCGCCTTGCCACTCACTCCAGCCGGTGGGTGCGTGCTGATGATGAAAATGCGCCGCCGGACCAAAGAAACCGCTGCGTCCCGCTTCACGTTCATATATCGCATCATCGGGAAAATCGGCATGAGCCTGTTTAGAACAGGTGCCTTCCCGGTGCGGAAAGGTGATCCATTTATGCATCATCCAGTACCCCGCGACGAATTTGATCTTCTTCGATCGATTCAAACAGCGCCTTGAAATTCCCTTCGCCAAAACCTTCATTGCCTTTACGTTGGATAATTTCAAAGAACACCGGCCCGATAACGGTTTGAGTAAAGATCTGCAGCAGGATGCCATCTTTCATCGGCGCGCCGTCAATCAGGATACGCAGCGCTTTAAGCTGTTCCAGATCTTCACCATGCCCGGCGACCCGCTCGTCGACTTTTTCATAATAGGTGTCCGGGGTCGGCATAAATTCCATTCCCCGTTCGCGCAAGGTGCGTACCGTATGGTAAATGTCATCCGTGCTCAGCGCGATGTGCTGAATGCCTTCACCATTGTATTCGCGGATAAACTCCTCGATCTGCGATTTGTCGTCCGAGGATTCATTAATCGGAATCCGAATTTTGCCGCACGGCGCAGTCATCGCACGACTGACCAGGCCGGTTAGCTTGCCTTCGATATCAAAATAGCGGATTTCGCGAAAGTTACCGATGCGCTCATAGAAACCAGCCCAGGTATCCATGTGACCCTGTTTGACGTTATGGGTCAGGTGATCAATCTCAAGCAGGCCGACATTGGCGTTCACCAGACGAATTTTCGTGTCCGGATAAAACTGAAAATCGACGTCATAAATGCTGTGGTCACCGTAACGGTCAACAAAATAGAGCAGGCTCTCGCCAATCCCGTAAATGGCCGGAATGCTGAGCTCCATCGGACCAATCTCGGTTTTATATTCCTTACCGCCGTTCTCCAGCGCATGTTGCAGCGCCAGCCCTGCGTCTTTGACCCGAAACGCCATTCCGCAAACCGACGGACCATGCACTTTAGCAAAGGCCGCCGCCTGACTACGCGGCTGAGCGTTGACGATAAAGTTAATGTCGCCCTGGCGGTATAACCAGGCCCGTTTCGAGCGATGCTTAGCGATTTCGGCAAAGCCAAGCGCCGAAAAAAGAGCTTTCAGCTGCTCAATCCCGACCGCATCGGCAGCGGTATACTCAACAAATTCAAACCCGTCGGTGCCGAGCGGATTTGCCAGTGAGTGATTAGCGGCCAGCGGCATGTTGTTGTGGCTATTTTTATCTGCGGCCTGACTCGTTTGCGCATGAACGTGGGCAGTCATGTTCGTCTCCTAACGTACTGTTACATCCAGTTGTTAACAATATGTTATAAAGCTGCATCATTCGCGGCGAAAAGGAAACTGTAACGCGACGGAAAGCGATTTTGTCCGCCGCTGCGTGAGGTGTAATTTTTTCGGTACAGAGCGGTAATAACACCCGCTCAGCGACCAAGAAATGTATCCAAACGAAAAAATGCCAAGCTATCTAATTGAATTGTTTTGTATATTTTTCCGGATGCAAACAGCGTGCGAATCTGTCCAGCCATTAGCGAAAAGTACAGATTTTCGTACACAGGCACAAAGTTGGGACAAGGCCGCAACCATCACGCTAAGCAGCTCAACCGTCACACTAAGCAACTCAATCGACACGCTAAGCAAATGAAAAGACAGAGAGAAATGAAACACAGACAAAGTGGAATGAAAGACAGAAAAAACCCGGTTGAATTAACCGGGTTGGAAGCGAGGTGTGGAACGCCTTAGCACAGAGCATCATGGTAAAACGGTCAGGCCACTTTCACCGCAGGCCTGGGTTTAATGGTGCGCACCATCAGACAGAAACAGTACAATCAGCAGCGGCTGATGCAGCACATCAATCACCAGTGAAAGCACACCGCTGGATGAAACAAACGTCGCGGCATAGTTCACCAGGTAATGACCGGCCAGCAAAACTACACTCATCAGCAATGCCTGACGCAAAGAAATCTCTTCCATCTTCGGCATCACCGTCATCACAATCAGAGTGATCAGCGCCAGTATCACTAACCAGGCACCGAATACCGGCATTTGCCACCAGAAGGCAACCGCGGCACTGACCGCAGTCAGTCCCAGCCAGACCCGGCGCGAGCTGAGCAGCTTGTCGACATTAATGTTCGGCTTTTCGTTGAGGCGCACGATATGCCAGGCCACCAGAGCACCTAACATCGCACCGACAATCATATCGACCATAAATGCGCGGCCGGAATAAAACAGCGAGAAGGCCAGACACAGCGCGGAAGCGCCCAGTGCAGCACTGCTTTTGTTCCAGCCCAGCTTTTCGTTATCCAACAGCCACAGAATGCCCAGGCTGACCCACACCGCAATCGGTAAGCTTGGAAAGCCATAACCAGAGCTCTCCACCAGTTGCAACGACGGCAGATAGACGTAAGGACGCGGTAACACAAATCCCTGTTGCGCAATCAGGCAGATCAGTGATGTGACGGCCACTGAGAAAAAGGCTTTAAAGCAGAATGCTTTGCCACTTTGCCAGTACAGCAGCGGAAACAGCAGCAATCCGAGCACCGGTGACGCAAATGCGCCACCGAGCAGGATAAGCCGTGACACAAACTGGCTCAAAGTATCCGGCAGCTCCGCAATCGAATATTGCAGACCGCTGATCCAGCTCAGTTCCAATTGAGAAATGGCCGGCGCCGCTTTGACCAGATCAGGCACAAAGTTTGTTGACTGATCAGTGGCGGATTCAAACATGGTTTCAATCCCCGGCCATTCTTCCGGATAACGGTAGTTAGCTGTATCGACGCGCTGCGGCTCAATCAGCATAGCGCGCGCGACTTCAATCCCGTAATGCGGTGCATACCAGACCGGCAGCTCAAATCCGCCCCACTGGTTAATGTACTGGTAAGTAATAATGTCTGAATCGCTGACGCAATCAAAAATCGCCGCTTTGCCTGCATAGCCGAGTAGCTTGCCGACCGTGACGACTAAGCCGGTTTCTTCCCAGGTTTCGCGCTGCGCAGCCTGAACTGGTGTTTCACCTGCCGTGATCGTGCCGCCCGGTAAAGAGAGTTGTTTGGTGATCAGCTCATCGATAAGTACCACCTTATCGTCAGCGCGAACCAAACATAAAGCGCCTTTCAGATCCGCGGGGGCCTGTGGAGCGGCATAAGAATACATTGATGTCATCAATGTAAGAATGAAACTGATGCCAACTAATGACAATCGTTTATACACTTTAATCAACCTGTTGTTTGCAGAGCTTAACCTTAACGGCGACGCGCTGATTTTCTTAGCCAATGGATATGGCGGGTAAACCCTACATCCTGATAAAAGAGTTGCGCTTCCTTATTAAACTCCCAGACTTCAACAAATATCTCTGCCACGCCATAGTCGATAAACGTCTGTTCAAGGCGTTTCCGTCAACCCACGCGCCACGCCTTTCTGGCGGTATTCGGGCATCACATACAGCTCATCAATACTGCCCATCTGCAATGGCTTGCTGACCGAAGAAGTCAACTCACAAAAATGGCCGGTAATAAATCCTGCCACCTCGTCGTTTATACGTGCGACATACACCAGGCAATCAGGATTATCGAGATAACGCGCGATACTTTTTTCCTGTTCGACTTCTTCTGCGGTCTTAAAATACTCAGGGCAAGCGATGTGATGTTCATGATGTAAATCGAACATCAATTGGTTGAGAATATCTAAATCGGCTGGTTTAGCTGCAGACAATGCAAGCGTGGTCATGGCTGTGACAAATATAATTGGAGTCGTTTGACAATTTTATAAGATCGGCCGCTAAAAAGCACCTTACTAACTTGTTTTTTACCGGAAAGCTTGTTGACCCGACGTTATAGACTATTCAAATCAATAGCTTGCTCAATATGCCGCGTAATCTATCGGTTTTAGGCGCTTTTTTGATGCTTTAAGCAGCAAGCGAGCCGCGAATATCTGCTTATTTCCTCTCACGTTCGCTATATTTTGACCTGTTTTCTTCAAATTTCATTACATGTTTCTTATATTTCATACAGTTGAGTTGCAGTTTCAGCCCGCTTATCACAAGCTGATATGAGTTAAACCGTAAAATTGAAAGGAATGTTCATGGACTGGTATATCGCAGTGCTTAAAAAATACGCGACTTTTAATGGTCGCGCGCGACGACAGGAATATTGGATGTTTTTCCTGTTCAACCTGCTGTTTACGCTTGCCGCAGGTTTGATTGACCGCTTTTTAGGCACCTCGTTAATTGGCGGTTTGTACAGCCTGTTTATCCTGCTGCCGAGCGTCGCAGTGTTAGTTCGCCGTTTACATGACATCGGCCGCACCGGTTGGTGGGTATTGCTCAGTTTGATCCCGGTGATTGGCGTTGTGGTTCTGCTGTTTTTTGCCGCCAGCGAAGGCATGCACGGTGACAACGAATATGGCCCGGATCCGAAAATCGGCAATCCTTCATCAGCGCAGTGGTAAACAGCGCCGAGCTAAGATGCTCTGAGCGGTAACGCGTCTGTAGTGTTCACGCATCTTTACTTTGAAACGCACCTGTATTAGCAAAGCATCGGTATTAGTAACGCATCTGCGTTACTAATCAGAGGAACCTCTGTCATGCACTGCGTTCTAATTTAAAGCGTATGTGATTGTAATAAGGAGCCGTAATGAAGCCACAACCCATTGAGAATGTCGTATTCGATGTCGGAAACGTGATTGTTCGCTGGTCGCCGCCGGAAATTGCCCGCCTCGCCTTCGGCGAAGAAAAGTTTTGTGAATCCTTAGTGCGTTCAATCTTTAAATCGCAGACCTGGATGGATCTCAATATCGGCGTCATTACCGAAACCGAGGCCAAAGAGCAGTATCAGCTCAACCTTGGTTTATCTGAACTCGAGTGCCAACGCCTGTTTTATTACGTCAAACAGACCCAGATCCTGCTATTCGGATCGGTGGATTTAATCAAGCGTGTCAAAGCGGCCGGTTATGGCGTGTATGCCCTGACCGATAACGTGCGTGAAGTGGTCGACTACCTCAAAACCACCTACGACTTCTGGCCGCTATTCGAAGGTGCCACCATCTCCGCTCAGGTCGGTTGCCTGAAGCCGCAGCCCGCCATTTACCAGGCATTACTGGCGCAAAACGGCCTGAGTGCTGAATCCACGGTGTTCATTGATGATATGCCCAATAATGTGCGCGGCGCGCAGGCCGTCGGCATCAGCGCCATTCAGTTTGAGAATGCCGCGCAGTGCGAACAGGCCTTAAAAGCACTTGGCTTAGAGTTTTAATCCCGTTGCGAATATAAGCCTGCTGCAAGCGTTTTAGTGAGCGGCTTGGTTTGAATACGTTATCTGCTCGTTTCGCTGTGTTTTCCCTCTTCGATACACAAAGAGGGAAAACCAATGAGAGGGAAATAGATGAAGAGTAAGCCGGCAAAATCAGCTACTTGATTTGCACATCCAGCCCGAGTGAAACCAAGGTGCCCACCAGAGTCGTGATCACCACAGACACTAACGAGCCGATCAAAACATATTCAGCCATGCTGCGATCAGCCGATTTATTCAGTTTCGCCAAAGCGAAATATCGACTTTGCCGCCAGTACAAAACCAACCGCGGCGTAACTGCCAAGCAGGGTAAACGTCAGGATCAGCAAACGCTCTAAATAGCCAATCAGTTCACCACCGGCAACCAACCCGCTGACATTGCCCTCTTCTTCATCCGATACCGCAATCGGATACTTGCTCAGAATCGAGCCGATCAGCACTGAGGTCGGTTTCAGGATCAGCAGATAAGCAAACAGCACCATCACACCATCCGCGAACTGTTCATGTTGCACAATCGCTTGCAGCGACGCGCTGTCAGTGAGGTAAAACGCCATCGTCGCTAACAGCACCGCATGCCACACCTGGTCGAAAACAAAGTAGCCGAACTTGTCGCGATGACGCGGGTGAAATCTAATCCAGCCAACGATCACATGACTCATCAGCACCAGCCCAGCCAGGCTCAAGACCGCCCCCCAGTCTGAACGCTGCGTCATGGCCGGAATGATCAACACTAAGCCATGCAGCGCCGCATGCAAATACAACGCGGCAGAACGGTACCCGCGAGTCATCTTGGCCTGTAGCCAGCACTCAGGCTGTAAGTAAAATTCAACCAGAATGTGCACCAGCAGAAACGGCACCAGGATAGTAAAGAACTCAGTCATGCTGATCCTCCTTTGCCTGGTAATTCTCCTTTACCGCACGGATAAAGCACTCATTGAGCTCACTGAGCAGCGCCCAACCAGATGCCTTGAGCGATTTACTCGCCGTCGCCGTGGCGATATCAAGCTGTTCGGCCAGTTCGCTCACCGTCATCCCGTCTTCGCTCATCAGCATCGGCAGCAACACTTCACACTGGCGCGCGGTTAACTCACTCAACTGACGGTCGAGATACTTAAACAGCAGCGTGAACTGATCAGTCAATGCGCTGCTGTCGGAATGAAACACCAGGCGGTCATTTTTGAGCGCTTTCAAACCGCGCCCGGACAGTACAAACGCCTGCCCCATTGACTCTGATACCGCCTCACGCAAATCTGCTTTGGCCGCAATGGCAAAACTGATGCGGCTGTCAAACGGCTTACCGAGCGCTTTAATCCCGACCCGGTACAAGATGGTATAGCGCAGCGCCTGCTCAATATCGCGCACCACACTCTGGAACTCATCACCGCGCTCAATACTGTGCGCATTATCCGCGCCACCAGCGGTGATCCATTGTTGTATCTGTTTGATTTGTTTGAGCAACTGCTCAAACTGCTCTGAACTGAGCTTGGTTGAATTGACGACATCACCGATGATCACGGCAATGGCTTGATCGGTCGACTCCACGCGAATACTCCTTTTTTCACCTGGAGTTAATTTAGCTATTTTTGGCTAAATATGCAAATTTAGCTCTTTATGGCTAACTGTGGGATTTTGGTTGTTTATGGCTAAGATCTGCTTTTGACGGGAGGGTTGGATGGATGCGCTGTCTCGTGACCTGTTACATTGGGCTACATTTGTATGTCCCGCTTTTACTTTCTCGATATCTTAAGCTTGGTGCAAGCGGGCCAGTCCCTCTTTGTTTGATTCCTCATAAACAAAAAGCGAGGAACCAGAAAAAGGGGTTCTCTTTATTTTCTTTGGCGCTGTCCGGGCCGGTTTTAGGCGTTTCCCTACGCCAAAAACCTAAAAATTCGTCCTGAGTTTTTGCCCTATGGTTGTGATCTTTTAAGCAATACCACCGACGTTAAAAAAACTCAATCACAACAACCATACCATAGCGGCTCAATGGGCCTGAGAACACCATGCGTTGGCAATCCGATTAAGCAACTTGTTATGTGCGTTCAAACAATTAATTCCATTTTTATCAAACCATTAGACTCACCAACACTTTTGAAACCAAATTTTTTATAAAGATTTAATGCCGGATTTTCGCTAAAAACTAGCAGTCTTAGACGACTTAAAGCCTGTGATTTGGCTCTGTCTAGTGCGTACTTTAAACACTGAACACCAATACCCAATTTTTGGTATTTTGAATCAATTTGAATATCTCTAACATAAAGTGCATTTTCATCACTCGAAAATCTCAGAATACCAACCCACTGTCCTTGATATTTAACATCAAAGTTCTCAAATTCTGACCAAATCTGCTCATATCTTTCTGGATCCCAAGTAATATTTCTGGATTTATAATATGGAAGCATATTCACTCTTGTAAGCTCAGCTGCCAAATCCATTGATACCGATTCTACTATCTCAACTTTCACGAAATTCCTTTTTTGACCTGAAAGCACATAACGCCTCAAGAAAGGCACGAGTAGTTTGCGCGTCCTTCTTGTTTGACTGGTTATGAGGAAACTTGAAGTGACAAAGAATAGAAATTTTCATCACGGCCAATCACACGATAACCAAGTGATTTGTAGAATCTCACTGCGGGTTCATTTCTTACAAAGCTTGATAACGTTATACTGCCTCGTCCTTGCAAACAAGCTTGATGATGAACATAGTTCATTACTTTCTCACCTAGCTTTTGGTTCTGAAATTCTGGAAATACAACAAGCAAATGCACATGAAGAGCATTGTCATATGGTTTGAAACAAAGCATACCTACACGCTGCCCCTCTTGGTAAATCCAGTTAAACCAATTGGGCTCATAATCGTCCATTAGACGCTTACTCTGAACATCATCATTCCAGCCAAAAACTGCATCAACATGTGCGTAGATAGCCTGTTTTACAACAGAGAATAAACTATCGAACTCATCTGCTTTGATTTGTACTAATTTGATATCCATATTCCTCATAACGCTGAGCACATTTGCAAAAATACATGGCGCTATATTTTGGGTACCAAAATTAGTGACAGGTATTTTTGTCAATTGCTGAGACTTGTTATGTGAAACTATCCATTTACGCCTAATTCATGGAAAATATTAGACCAATATGAAGATCTATATGCTGTTGATGGATGAGTAGTACCAATTAACTTAATTTCTCTGTCTTTAAATGGATAGATACAGCAACAATGCTCATGTGTTGAACTAAGATGATATTTACCATACCCAAAATCCGCAGGCACTGCATCCCACGCTTTATTTCCCCAACTAATGATAAATTCTGGTTGAAGTTCCTCGATAACTTCCAATAAAGCAGCTTTATGCTTAGATTCTGTATAATCATAATACTGGGTTTGTCGTGCATCCTCCCCAGCTGCGACTTGAAGATAGTTATAGAATACTACCGAGTTCCAAAGATCCACTCGAGATTGATCTGAGTTTTTGCTACCAGCGATAAAACTATTCATAAATGTAGTGAATGTACTTTTCCATCGACCAGAACTATTAAGATCTAAATAGTCGTTTAGCACATTAGTTGTGAACTCACCATATTGCTGTTTTTTTCATCAGACCCACAGCTATTGCAATATTCCGTACAATAATGAGAATCACCAAGAATAAGGATTTTGTATCGGAAAAGTGAATTTTCATTGCCATATTGATTCCCCACCCATGGTCTAAAAAATACATTTTCCATCAAAAATTTCTCCTTAATTGAAAATTAGTCAGTCTCACATAACGCTGCAAACAGTGGCGCTTTCACCAATGTCACAACAGATTTAAAACTTTAATCAACAAGTGACCACGCGTTAAGCGTCCATTGATTTGCTTTGTTAGCTGTTTGTTCACGAGTGCTAGGATGTGCTCCTTTCTTTTCTGATATTTTGTTAACCACAAAAATGTATGTACTGATGGTTTCTGGATACTTTAAACGAATTGCGAGTTCTACAGAAAGAGTCTCGCTATCACGCCAGACGTCTAAACCCAAATGTTTAGCTAACTGAAAAATTCCTCTGATATTACCTCCCAAATATGCAGTTTGAATATATGCTGATGTTATTTGGTTCTTATCAAATTCTCTTGAAATTAATATAGCTAATAGTTGCTCTGACAACTTTCTTTTTAGCGTCAAATCGTAGCGTCCTGTAATAGTCCTAACCAATTGCTGCTCGATAGTGCTAGCACCTTGTTTGGTTCCTTTGATCAAATAGACATACAAAACTCGAAAGAAAGATAGTTGATCAACACCGAAATGAACATTACTGCGGTGGTCTTCTGACAGTTGCAAATAATCCTTATATTCTGCCGGAAAGTGATGTTCTAGATCTATTATTTTATTCGTTACTTCTCGCTTTAAACACCTGAACTTAGGACTAAAAACATAAAGTAAACAAGAAGCTAACATATAAGGTAAGGACAAAAGTAAGTATAATAACTTCAAATTTTTTCCCTACACCAAGTTGTATATCCATCTTGATCGGCAACCATTGTAGAAAATACTCCTTCAAGTGTACGTGTTTCGTTGTGAACTGTAAGTTTCGTATGAGTATGTAGACTCACGGCCGAATCCATCTTCTACTACATGCAAAATGATTTTGTCCTTTGAGAAATAATTTTTCTGGATATAGCCATCAACAACACCACGACACCTATTAGTACCAATAAAGTTCCGCGCCCCGTTAACTGAGTCTTCATAAACTTTTTCAGTAGTGCCCGAAACCTTGTTTCCTTCACACCATAAAATAGCGGTATAGCCTAATGTCATTCCTTTATATGGATTATATGCACTATTCTCTGTAATGTTTTTTAGGTGCCACATACCGTTAATGTTAGGTAAAGGAAAACACTTCTCCCTTATCAAAAAAAATAAAAATGTTAGAATACAGCCACCAATAACGGTTGCTAATACATCTCCGAACACATTTTCCATATACCCATTCCTGAAGTAACAGCTAACACTTGTTAGACAGACAATGTCTGCCAGAACTTGTCTGTCTAAAATACGGTACCGAACTCATCAAAATCAACGTAACTCACTGATTATAATTGACATAAGCTAACGTTAGACATGCAGATCATTGACACTCGAATTCACAAAATACCGACAGATTCTATCTAACACACCATAGTAAACTGAATACATAATCAACTATTCGTCAGACCAAATCAACAAACACCAAAAGAAACGAGTCAACATTGTTAATCGCATTAAGTTTTTAAGCAAAAACTTACCAATAACGCTCTGAAACCACTGTCCGAAGGCAAAAAATCAGGACGATTTTTTAGGTTTTCGGCGTCGGGAAACGCCTAAAACCGGCCTGCACAGCGCCAAAGAAAACAAGCGCCTTTCTGGTTACTCTTTGGCGCAAGCAAAGAGTGACTGGCACGCTGGCACTCAGCTAAAAGAAATCACCTAAGTCAGAGCGTGACATACAACACCGCAAACTAAAACATACCCACGACCAAACTCGCGATCATCGGTACATAAATGGTCAATTGAGCCTCTTTGGTATTGAGAACTTTCTTGAAAATGGCGATAAGGATAAACATTATCCAAACCACACCCGTCGCCAAACCTAAATAGCTCTCTAAATCCTGATAGTGTTTAATCATTACCAGCTCTTTAACAACTTCAGATTCTGAAGCTGAAGACAGCTTTGTTAAGGTAATATCCATCATGTACCCGTAGTACTTCGCCCAGGCGATGAGTACCAATTGGAGTAGCAGTGTAATTATTGAAAATAACTTCATTATTTTTACTTCTAAAGAAAGCTAGTCGGCATATTCTGACAAACTTCAACACCAGAGAGTTTAGTTATCAAGGCACAGGGAATAATCAAAGCGTGACATGCAATACAACGAAACCATTCTCAACTCTACCCCAACACCTTAGTAAAAAAGTACCGCGAGTGTTCAACAGGACAGTTATCCAGTGTCATCTGACACACATAGCCATTTTTCTCATAAAACGGTTTAGCCTGAAAACTGAACGTATCTACCATTGAGGAGTGACAACCTTTCGACTTGGCGTGGCTTTCGAGCTGTTGCAGTAATTGACTGCCAACGCCTGAACTGCGCACCGATTGATCAACCCACAGATAGTTGATTTGCAACCAGTGACCAAAAATATCGGCCGTCACACCGCCGACTTTTTTCCCTTCCGACTGAGCGTACAATGCCACCTTCTCGCGGGTGATACCGTTTAAAAACGGTGAATTATGCTCAATCAAACCATTACATATTTCCGTAATGCTTTCATCGGTCGGTGCCAGATCTAACTCAAACTCCATCTTATCCCTCAATACAACTCAATAGGTCTTAAACACCATACCAAACCAGGCACATATTTTACTATCAATTTATGGATAATAATCAAACTAAGGAGCTGATTTAGAAAGACAAATGGAAGCATACAAAACAAAAGCGAGCAAACAGCTTGGGAAGCCCTGACCCGAAGGCAAAAAATCAGGACGATTTTTTAGGTTTTCGGCGTCGGGAACGCCTAAAACCGGCCTGCACAACGCCAAAGAAACCCAAGCGCCTTTCTGGTCACTCTTTGGCGCAAGCAAAGAGTGACTGGTACGCTGGCACTCAGCTAAAAGAAATCGACCAAATCAGAGCGTGACATACAACACAACGAAATCGTTTTAAATCCCACAACAAGCTCATTTGCACCAACACCAAAAAAACCACCAAAAGCCAGAGAGTGACATACAAACGACTAAAGCGAGGACTTAAACAACCACACCCAAAACATTGTGATAACCCAATCATGAAGATAAAATCCCCACGCCTTCCCCCAAGAGAAACCCAACATGCTATTTGACAACGATATCGACCAAATGCTGAGCTACCTAGAACGCTTCTGTAAACAGCCACATATCAAAGCACTGGATACGGTTTCTGACGAACAGATTAACCTGCTGCTCGATTTTTTAACCCTCGCCCACAAAATGCACAGTGATATCTACGCCACCAACAGCCTGAAAAGCTCACACTTTCTCGCTATCGGCACCTTTGCGCTGACTCAGGAGCGAGCGCCGCAAGGCAACCTGTTTATCAAGATTGAAAATGAGCGCCTGTACCTGGCTTTTGAACTCGACCATTGCGATCAAGATAACCTGCTGACGCCGATTCGGGTGATTGACGGGCTTATCTATCTGGCGGAAATTCAGGGCCACGGCCTATTACCGGAACACTATCCGCACTGATGAATGCAACCGTGAATACAGCAATGCATGGTAAATCATTAAACGTTGCTGTTGCTTGAACTGTTGAACGAATACATGCGCACTTCATCTCTCGGGAACCAGCCCAGCTTTTGATAGAACTGCTGGGCATTGAGGTTGTCGTTCAGCACAAACAGGTGCGTTTTAGGAATACCGATGTCAGCCAGCGCCTGGGTGCACTGCTCAACCAGCTGACGACCCAGATTTTGCCCGCGACACTGTGGCGCCACCGCCAGGTGCTGCAGATAACCGCGCCGGCCATCGGTGCCGACCAACACCGCGCCAACAATGTCCGCGCCACTTTGTGCGACAAAACTTAATCCCGGATTACGGGCCAGGTAGCTTGCGATACTCTCGCGAGAGTCCGCATCGCGGATACTCATCCCCTCCGTTTGTGCCCACAGGGTAATCACCTGATCATAATCGGCGATATCCATTAGACGAATACTGACCACGCCCACTCTCCTTGTTATGTATTAACGGATAACCATCAGTACGTTGCAGATATATTGTACTTTTGCATGAATGAGCTGGCGCTCAGGCTACCGATGAGACTTCCGGAGGTGATAGAAAAAGCGAGAATAAAAATAACCGCTCTTGATATATCGCCGCTAAACAGATTGCTGCCAAAGAGATACGCCATTGCAGCTAAAACAAACAACGAAATAGCGTACTTATTGGCAAGGAAAAACCATGATATTTCAAACACCCAAAGTTCGCTGTGCCCGCGGAATGTCGACAAACCACCGGCTACGTATAGCAGCGAGCCAAGGATAGCCGCTATCACCACAACGCACACATAGGGAAACAGAGGCTTATCGATCAGAAATAGGTAGCCCATACGTAACGTAAATAAGAGTGCGCCCAGCCAAAGAATCATCATTGGCCCGATTATCAATCCCATATATTCTGCCTGTGTTTAACTTCCTGTTAAGCCGCTGCAATGGGTTGATTGATACCAACAACATCGAACCGGCATATAAAATTAAACACATAATTCATTATTGAGTTCGACAGGTCAAGCCGGGTTAATCCTCATAAAAGGTCACAGCGTTACAGAGCCATAATAAAAATCGCCCGGTCAAGCCGGGCGGTTTTTATTCCAGTTACGAGTGCAAAACTTTCTCCAGCTCGCTCAAGCTGACCGGATCATCAATCGTTGACGGCACGGTATAACTTTCACCATCTGCGATTTGACGAATAATGCGGCGCAGTATTTTTCCGGAGCGGGTTTTCGGCAAACGCTCAACCACCAGGGCATGTTTGAAGCAGGCTACCGCACCAATTTGGCTGCGCACACTGGAAACCAGTTCGGATTCCAGTGCCAGGCTGTCGACTTTTACCCCATCTTTCAGCACCACCAGACCCAGTGGCAGCTGCCCTTTGAGCTCATCATGCACACCGACTACCGCACATTCGGCTACCGCCGGGTGCGCGCCGACAATCTCTTCCATTTCACCGGTCGAAAGGCGGTGCCCGGCAACGTTAATCACATCGTCAATCCGGCCCATGATAAACAGGTAACCCTCTTCATCCAGATAGCCGCCGTCACCGGAGACATAGTAACCGGGGAACTGAGACAGATAGCCGGATTCAAACCGGTCGTGATTACGCCACACGGTTGGCAGACAGCTTGGTGGCAGCGGACGCTTCAGCGCCACAAAGCCCTGCTCGTTCGGTGCCGCCACTTCGCCCAGTTCGTTTAAGATCTCGACCTGATAGCCCGGAATCGGCTTGGTGGCTGAACCCGCTTTAACCGGCATCAGCTCCAGTCCGGTCGGATTACCGGCGATGGCCCAACCGGTTTCGGTTTGCCACCAGTGGTCAATCACCGGCTTATCGGTCTGTGCCTGAACCCATTCCAGGGTCGGCGGGTCGAGCCGTTCGCCGGCCATAAAAATCGTCGTCAGACAGGATAAGTCGTAATCTTTCAGGTACTCGCCGTTCGGATCTTCTTTTTTGATTGCCCGGAACGCCGTCGGCGCCGAGAACAGAGCATTCACCTTGTACTCCTGACACACGCGCCAGAACGCGCCCGGATCCGGCGTACGTACCGGTTTACCTTCGTACAGAATCGTGGTGCACCCGTGGATCAGCGGCGCATAGACAATGTAAGAGTGACCAACCACCCAGCCCACGTCTGACGCCGCCCAGAACACGCCATCCTGCGGCACGTTGTAGATGCAGCTCATCGAGTACTTCATCGCCACCGCGTGACCGCCATTATCACGCACCACGCCTTTCGGTTTACCGGTCGTGCCTGAGGTGTAGAGGATATATAACGGATCGGTCGACAGCACAGGTACACAGGCGTGCGGCAGCGCATCCTGAATCAGGCTGTTCCATTCCAGATCGCGCTCGCTGGTCATCTCGGCGCGGCATTCGCTGCGCTGATAAACCACCACTTTCTCCGGTTTCCAGCGGCTGTCCATAATCGCCTGATCGACCATCGGCTTGTATGGAATCACCTTGTTCACTTCCACGCCGCACGATGCGGTCATGATCACTTTCGGCTCGGCATCTTCAATTCGCACCGCCAGCTCATTCGGGGCAAAGCCGCCAAATACCACCGAGTGAATTGCACCCAGGCGCGCACAAGCCAGCATCGCCATGGCCGCTTCCGGGATCATCGGCATATAGATGATCACCCGGTCGCCTTTGGTTACGCCCTGCTCGGCCAGCATGCCAGCCACCCGGGCGACACTGTCACGCAGGGCAAAATAGCTGTAGCGCTGCTTTTTGCCGGTCACGGGTGAGTCGTAAATCAGCGCGATTTGATCGCCGCGCCCCTGCTCACAGTGGTAATCCAGTGCCAGCCAGGATGTATTAAGCAGGCCGTCCGGGAACCAGCGCTCAATACCGTGATTGTCTTTTTGTAAAATGGTTTGCGGGAACTCAAACCAGTCGATGTGCCGGGCCTGAACCTTCCAGAATTCTTCCGGTTGTTGCTGTGCCCATTGATATTCCTTTAAATATGCAGACATGGTGCTTCTCCTTCAAATTCTGGCTTAGCCAAATGTGATGGTTTGCGCAGGGACGCGAACCCAGCCTTCCATCAAAATACGTGCACTGCGACTCATCACGGCTTTCTCGACCACCCAGCCTTGTTCGGTCTGAGCGGCGCTGGCGCCGACTTTGAGCGTTCCGGACGGATGACCAAAGGTCACCGACTGCTTTTCACCGCCTCCGGCCGCTAAATTGACCAGAGTCCCCGGCACACAGGCCGCGGCGGCGATTGCTACTGCTGCAGTGCCCATCATGGCGTGGTGCAATTTGCCCATCGACAAAGCGCGTACCAGCACATCAATTTCTTCGGCCTGTACTGTTTTACCACTGGAAGCATGATAGGTTTGCGGCGCCGCGACAAAGGCCACTTTCGGCGTGTGCTGGCGCGCCTTCGCCTGTTCCAGCTCGCTGATAAGCCCCATCTTGAGTGCGCCGTGCGCGCGAATGGTTTCAAACATCGCCAGTGCTTTTTCATCACTATTGATGTCATCCTGCAGCTCAGTACCGCGGTAGCCAATCGATGCAGCATCGACAAAAATGGTCGGAATACCGGCGTTGATAAGGGTCGCGTTTAAGGTGCCGATGCCGGGCACGTCAAGATCGTCCACCAGGTTACCGGTCGGGAAACATGGCGCCGTCGCTGTCGGCCGGGTCAACAAAATCAACCTGAATTTCAGCCGCCGGGAATGTCACCCCGTCGAGCTCAAACTCTCCGGTTTCCTGCACCATGCCGTTAACGATGGGTACATGCACCACGATGGTTTTGCTGATGTTGACCTGCCACACCCGCACCGCGACCACGCCATTGTGCGGAATCCGCGCCGGATCGACATAACCGGCGTGAATCGCAAACGGGCCGATCGCGGCCGACAAATTGCCGCAGTTACCGCTCCAGTCGACAAACGGCTGGTCAATCGATACCTGACCGAACAGGTAATCCACATCGTGATCCGGTTGAGTGCTGAGGCTGACAATCACACTTTTGCTGGTGCTGGACGTTGCCCCGCCCATGCCGTCAATCTGTTTGCCGTATGGATCCGGGCTGCCGATGACACGCAGCAGCAACTCATCGCGCGCCGGGCCCGGGCTTTGCGCCGCCTCTGGTAAGTCTTCTAAACGGAAGAAAACCCCTTTGCTGGTTCCGCCGCGCATATACGTCGCTGGCACTTTGATTTGTGAAGGAATGCTGACATTGCTCATTATTTTACTCCCTTAACCAGCCAGAAAATCTTGCGCGAAACGCTGCAACACGCCGCCGGCGTTGTACACGTGCACTTCATCGGCAGTATCAAGACGGCAGATGACCGGCACATCGAGTTTTTCGCCGTTTTGGCGCGTAATAACCAGTGCCAGCTCCGCGCCGGGTTTAATGTCGCCAACTACGTCATACAGTTCAGAGCCATCCAGTTCTAACGTCAGGCGGGTGACACCCGGTTTAAACTGCAGCGGCAGGACGCCCATGCCGACCAAATTGGTACGGTGAATACGCTCAAATCCTTCTGCGACAATCGCTTCTACCCCGGCCAGACGCACGCCTTTGGCGGCCCAGTCACGGGAAGAACCCTGACCGTAATCGGCACCCGCGACAATGATCAGCGGCTGTTTACGCTGCATGTAGGTTTCGATTGCTTCCCACATGCGGGTCACTTTGCCTTCCGGTTCGATACGCGCCAGTGAGCCCTGTACCACTTCGCCGTTCTCTTTGACCATTTCGTTAAACAGTTTCGGGTTGGCGAACGTCGCACGCTGCGCCGTCAGGTGGTCACCACGGTGGGTGGCGTAAGAGTTAAAGTCCTCTTCCGGCACGCCCATTTTGGTCAGGTATTCCCCGGCGGCGCTGCTGGCCATGATGGCGTTGGACGGAGACAGATGGTCCGTGGTGATGTTGTCACCGACCACGGCCAGCGGACGCATGCCCTTAAGGGTACGCTCTCCGGCCAGAGCACCTTCCCAGTATGGCGGACGGCGGATATAAGTACTCATCGGACGCCAGTCATACAACGGCGCACTGGTTTGCTGCTGATCGTCGAGTTTGAACATCTGAATATAAACCTGCTTAAACTGCTCCGGTTTAACAAATTCACCCACGACCGCGTCGATCTCTTCATCGCTTGGCCAGATGTCATTGAGATAAATCGGTTTTCCGTTGGCATCGCTGCCGAGCGCATCACGCTCAATATCGAAGCGGATGGTCCCCGCCAGCGCGTAAGCCACCACCAGCGGCGGTGAAGCAAGAAACGCTTGTTTCGCATACGGATGGATGCGGCCGTCAAAGTTACGGTTGCCGGACAAAACGGCGGTGGCGTAGAGATCACGTTCGATGATCTCCTGCTGGATATTCGGGTCCAGTGCGCCGCTCATCCCGTTACAGGTGGTGCAGGCGTACGCCACAATTCCAAATCCGAGCTTTTCCAGTTTCCGGCAGCAGGTTGGCTTCCTGCAGGTAAAGCTTGGCCACTTTCGAACCTGGTGCAAAGGAGCTTTTCACCCAGGGTTTACGCACCAGTCCCAATTGGTTCGCTTTTTTGGCCAGCAAACCGGCCGCCACTACGTTACGCGGGTTACTGGTGTTGGTGCATGAGGTGATGGCCGCGATGATGACCGCGCCATCGGGTAATTCACCCTCTTTCTGTTCCCATTGCCCGGCAATACCACGTTGCGCCAGTTGGGATGTCGGCAGGCGACGATGCGGGTTGGACGGGCCGGCCAGGTTGCGCTCGACGGAAGAGAGATCAAATTCCAGCACGCGCTCATACTCAGCATTGGCCAGATCATCGGCCCACAAGCCGGTCTGTTTGGCATACTGCTCAACCAGTTCGACCTGCTCGGCGTCACGACCGGTCAGTTTGAGGTAGTTGATGGTCTGTTCATCGATATAGAACATCCCGGCGCTGGCACCGTATTCCGGTGTCATATTGGAAATGGTCGCGCGGTCACCGATGGTAAGATCTTTCGCCCCTTCGCCAAAGAATTCCAAATAGGCCGACACCACGCGCTGCGCGCGCAAAAACTCGGTGATGGCCAGCACGATATCGGTCGCGGTAATGCCCGGTTTACGTTTACCGGTCAGCTTGACGCCGACAATATCCGGCAGTCGCATCATCGACGGACGGCCCAGCATCACGGTTTCTGCTTCCAGACCACCGACGCCGATGGCGATCACGCCCAGCGCATCGACATGCGGGGTATGGCTGTCGGTGCCGACACAGGTATCAGGAAACGCCACTCCGTCTTTGAGTTGCACCACCGGCGACATTTTCTCCAGGTTAATCTGGTGCATAATGCCGTTACCGGCCGGGATCACGCTGACGTTTTTAAACGCGGTTTTACACCATTCGATGAAGTGAAAACGGTCTTCGTTGCGGCGATCTTCAATCGCGCGGTTTTTCTCAAACGCATCGGCTTCAAAACCGGCGTGCTCAACCGCCAGTGAATGGTCAACGATCAGTTGGGTTTCCACCACCGGGTTGACTTTGGCCGGGTCACCGCCCTGATCCGCAATCGCATCGCGCAGGCCGGCTAAATCGACCAGTGCTGTCTGGCCAAGAATGTCATGACACACGACCCGGGCCGGATACCAGGGGAAATCGAGGTCGCGCTTACGCTCAATCAGCTGTTTGAGCGCATCGGGCAGTAAACCGGGGTCGCAACGGCGTACCAGGTTTTCGGCCAGCACGCGCGAGGTGTAAGGTAAGGTGTCGTAAGCTCCGGGAGAGAGTTCGTTGACTGCTTGCCGGGCATCATAGTAGCTGATTTGACTCGCGTAGCTGTTACTAATACCGGGCAGCGTTTTTCTGTACTCGCTGTTCATAGAATCCATCCAAATGTCGACAGGCTCCGGCCTGACTTCTTGGGCCTGCACAGCGGTGCGACCAACTGACACTCTTTTACAGGCAGTCAGTCACAATCAACGCCATGCAGAAAATTAGGCGTTGTCACCCCGCCGGCAGTGCTGTCTGTTTACACAGCAAGCCGTTAGCAGAACAAGGTGACAACGTCACTGTTAGCCGCGTTTTTCGATCGGCAACCAATCCTGATGCTCCGGGCCGGTGTAATCGGCGCTCGGGCGAATGATGCGGTTGTTGGCGCGCTGTTCATACACGTGCGCAGCCCAGCCGGTTAAGCGGCTCATCACGAAAATCGGCGTAAACAACTTGGTCGGAATGCCCATAAAATGGTAGGCCGAAGCGTGGAAGAAATCGGCGTTACAAAACAGGCCTTTTTCACGTTTCATTACCGCTTCAACCCGCTCGGACACCGCATAAAGATGCGTATCACCAACCTGCTCGGACAAAGCTTTTGACCAGCGTTTGATCAGCGCATTACGCGGGTCGCTCTCGCGGTAAATCGCATGACCAAAGCCCATGATCTTATCTTTGTTGTCCAGCATACGCAGAATATTCTGCTCGGCTTCATCGGGCGTTTTCCAATCCTGAATCATCTCCATTGCCGCTTCATTCGCTCCGCCATGCAGCGGCCCGCGTAAGGTACCAATCGCACCGGTCACACAGGAATGAAGATCGGACAGCGTCGATGCACAAACGCGCGCAGTGAAGGTTGAAGCGTTAAATTCATGTTCGGCATAAAGGATCAGCGAGCAATGCATCACCTGCTTGAACAGTTCGCTTGGCGCTTCGCCGGTCAGCATTTTCAGGAAGTAGCCACCAATACAGGATTCGCTGGTGTCTTCGGTATCGATGCGCACGCCATCATGGCTGAAACGATACCAGTAGCAGATAATGGCCGGGAACAGTGCCAGCATGCGCTCGGTCGCTGCCTGCTGCTGAGAGAAGTCCGCTTCGGTTTCCAGGTTACCCAGCATAGAGCAACCGGTGCGCATTACATCCATCGGATGCGCGTCAGCCGGAATCCGTTCCAGCACCTCTTTCAGCGCTTGTGGCAGTCCGCGCAGACCAATCAGGCGGGTTTTGTACTGATCGAGCTCCGCCTGGGTCGGCAGATGCCCGACCAGCAGCAGATGAGCCACCTCTTCGAACTGAGCGTTGTTGGCCAGATCCGTAATATCATAACCACGATAAGTCAGACCGGTTCCGGTTTTTCCGACCGTACATAAAGCGGTGCTTCCGGCGCTTTGCCCACGCAGGCCAGCTCCACCCAGCTCTCCTTTTTTATGTAAGGAATTAGACATGTTGAACTCCTTTTCTGGCTGCGCTCCGGCTCCTGTACGGAGCGACCTCTTTCGGGTCTGCTTATGCTCGTAAGCGCAGCGGTTTCACGTTATTGGTTAGGCCCTTATTCAGGCGCTGTCTTTTATGCTTAACTTTATTTCCTTGGGCTTCCCGCTGTTTAAGTGATGAACTCAGTCAGTTCCGCACTTAACCCTGCGAGGATTGATCAGAAAACAGCTGATCCAGCTTGTCTTCGTAATCATGGTAATTCAGGTAACCATACAGCTCTTTACGGGTCTGCATCTTATCGAGCAATGACTCCTGATTGCCGTGTTCAAGCAGATGGCTGTACACCATTTCGGCCGCCTTGTTCATGGCACGGAACGCACTGAGCGGATAGAGCACCATGTCGACATTAGACGCAGCCAGCTGCTCACAACTGTACAGCGGGGTTTGGCCGAACTCGGTAATGTTGGCCAGAATCGGCACTTTCTTACCGGTCGCTGCGTGCAGCGCGGTGGAAAACTGTTCGTACTGCTTCAGCTCGGTCATCGCTTCCGGGAAAATCATGTCAGCGCCCGCTTCCACGCAAGCAATCGCGCGCTCAATTGCACTGTCCATGCCTTCCACGGCCAGCGCGTCAGTGCGGGCCATAATGACAAACTCCGGGTTATCACGCGCATCAACCGCGGCTTTGACCCGATCCATCATCTCCTGCTGGCTGACAATCGCTTTATTGGGACGATGACCACAACGCTTCTGCGCCACCTGATCTTCCATATGCACCGCAGCAGCCCCGGCTTTTTCCATCGCTTTGATGGTGCGGGCGATATTGAACGCGCCGCCAAAACCAGTATCGATATCGACTAACAGTGGTAAATCACAGGCATTGGTGATGCGCTCAACATCCACCAGCACATCGTTAAGCGTCGTGATCCCGAGATCAGGCAGGCCATATGACGCATTGGCAATACCGCCACCGGACAGATAAATCGCCTGATGACCCAGTTTTTTCGCCATCATGGCGCAGTATGGGTTAATCGTGCCGACAATCTGCAGCGGATGGTTGGTTTGAATGGCGAGCCTGAACTTCGCACCCGGACTTAAGCTCATGGGATTCTCCTTAATCTTGGGCTTCGTTTTGAATCTGTTTTTCAATCAGGCGCCGGCTACCGGAAATGTGGCGGCGCATCAGCATTTCTGCCAGCTCTTCATCGCGGTTGCGAATCGCCTGCAGAATAAATTTGTGTTCTTCCAGTGCTTCCACCGGACGGGAATGGGAACGGGGTGACTGGTAACGGTACATGCGCAGCAGGTGATACAACTCATCACACAGCAGCGCGATCAACTGGGAGTTACGACTGGCTTTGATAATGCGGTAATGGAAGTCGAAATCACCCTGCTGGTGAAAGTAAGAGGCGCCGTCGACCTGATCGATGTGTTCGGAATGTGTCGACAATACCGTTTCCAGCCCGGCCAGTTCGATTTCGGTGATATTACGGGCCGCCAGACGTGCTGCCATGCCTTCCAGCGCTTCACGCACCGCGTACAGCTCGAGCAGTTTGTCGGTCGAAAACTGAATCACGCGCGCACCGACGTGCGGAATGCGTTCAATCAGCCCGAGCCCTTCCACGCGCATCAGCGCTTCACGCAGCGGGCCGCGGCTGACCTGAAAGCGCTTGGCCAGTTCCGGCTCAGAAATCTTACTGCCCGGTGCCATCTTGCCTTCTACGATCGCCTCAATCAGAAACTCGGTCAAACTCTCTGATTTGGTGTGTTCTTTTTCGCCGTTTACGCGTTTGCTTAATTCGCTGTTCATCTTGTCATCTTCTTCACTGGGTGTAGTAAAACAAGTCCACACCAAAGGTATGAGATTAAGATAGACGATCAGATTGTCGACAATCAAGTAAATTGTCGACAATTTAGACTAAGGTATTACGCAGTGGGAAGCTGGACGTGATATGAGACACTAAAGTGTAAAGAATGACTGATATTTCTTGGGTGTTAATGCGATTCTGCTTTTAAAACTACGCTGAAAATGGGCTTGATCAGCAAAGCCCAACGCCAGCGAGGTGTCGACAATTGACATATCCGCTCCATAAGTCACTCCATAGGTAAGTAACGCACTCTCTCACCGTGAACTTTATGAACAAAACCGTTTTTATGACCAATAATATTTTTATCGCCGTTTTAAAGACAAGTTGTTAACACTCTCTTAACCTCTGTTCACACCTTAGCAAACCTCTGTCCTGCTAAATCAATCGCCAGCCCTGCAGTTTCGACTGGCACAGATAAAGAAACATAACGATAAGCGTCATTTGATCCGAATGATGCGACCACATAAGGAAACGTGAACATGTTGAAGCATTTCAAACCGACCCTGGCAGCTTCGCTGCTGGCTGCCGCTTTCTCTTTCTCCTCTTTTGCCGCTGATCTGGAAAAAATCCACTTCCTGATCCCAGGTGGTGCTGGTGGTGGTTGGGATATGACCGCCCGCGGTACCGGTGACGTACTGATGAAAACGCATCTGATCGAAAATGTCTCTTATCAAAACCTTTCCGGCGGTGGCGGCGGTAAAGCCATTGCACACCTTATTGAGACTGCCGATCGCCAGGAAGATACCCTGATGGTCAACTCGACCCCTATTGTTGTGCGCTCACTGTCCGGCATTTTCCCGCAATCGTTCCGCGACCTGACGCCTGTCGCTGCCACAGTATCTGACTACGGCGCTCTGGTGGTAGCCGGTGATTCCAAATTCGACAACTGGCAACAAGTGGTTGATGAATTCAAACAGAACCCGCGTAAAGTGAAAATAGCCGGTGGCTCTGCCCGCGGCAGTATGGACCACCTGGTCGCAGCGGCGGCATTCAAAGGCCAAGGTCTGAATCCGAATGAAGTGCGCTACATCGCTTACGATGCAGGCGGTAAAGCGATGGCAGCCCTATTGTCCGGCGAGACTCAGGTGCTCTCAACCGGTCTGGGTGAAGTGCTGGAGATGTCTAAAACCGGTCAGGTGAAGATCCTTGCCATTACGGCGCCTAAACGCCTCGATGTCGCACCGAATATTCCGACCCTGACTGAATATGACAACCCGACTGTGTTTGCCAACTGGCGTGGTTTCTTTGCAGCACCGGGCGTGAGTCAGGAAAAAATTGATGAGTGGAACGTTGCGCTGAAGAAAATGTTCGAAACTGACGAGTGGAAAGTCGTCCGTGACCGTAACGGCTGGATCGACAGCTATAAAGCAGACAAAGACTTCTACGCTTTCCTGGAAGAGCAGGAAAAGCAGATGGGCGACCTGATGCGTGAACTGGGCTTTCTTAAGTAACGATTTAAGTAAGGTGCTTAATTAACTGAAGCTTCGTCACTTTCCAGAAGCAGGGATGGGCTGACACCAGTCACACGTCCCACACTTTCGCCGCAGACAAGCCCGCTATGACTCCTTTGTTTATGGGCTTGATTTGACTAGCAGCAGATCATTCCCGATTTGAGTTTATCTTGTTGTTAACTCTTGCTTGTCTGCGGCCTTTTCTTTACCGCAATCCTGTTGCCATGGAGTTGGATATGTCGGACCTGCCAACCAAAATTTTCAGCAAGGAAAACTTACTGTGCCGCGACCGCGTCGGCGCCATGATTTTTCTTGTACTCAGCCTGTGCTACGGCTACCAAACCACTAACATTCCTATGTTTCCCGGTGATGAATACGAACCGTTCACCGCCCGGACTTTACCTATTCTGCTGACTTATGCCGGTGTCGGGCTCTCTTTGTTACTGCTTGTGATGGGTCAACCGGATAACAAGAGCGGCGCCGTGATGAGCTTCAACTGGAAACTGCTGATTGGCTTTCTGGTGCTGATGGCTCTGTACGGTGTTGGCCTGACCTATCTTGGCTTCGTACTGGCGACCGGCTTTTTCCTGCTGGCGGGCTTTTACATTCTGGGTGAACGGCGCAAGGCGGTGCTGTTTGGCGCTTCATTCCCGTTTGTGATCGCCTTCTATTTACTGCTGACCGAAGGTCTGGATGTGTATCTGGAACCGGGTCTGATTTTCACTCTTTGGTAGGAACGGATTATGCTAGACGGAATTTTTCAGGGCCTGACCACAGCGGTCATGCCATTTAACCTGCTGATGGTGATTGTCGGCTGTTTTGTCGGTACCTTCATCGGTATGCTGCCTGGTCTGGGCCCAATTTCAGCCATTGCGCTGATGATCCCGATCACTTACGGCCTGGAACCTTCTTCCGGCCTGATTTTGATGGCCGGGGTTTACTACGGCGCGATTTTCGGTGGGTCAACTTCATCCATTTTAATCAATGCCCCTGGCTGTTCGTCCACGGTTGTCACCGCTTTTGATGGCTATCCGATGGCGCAGAAAGGTCAGGCGGGTAAAGCCCTGGCACTGGCGGCCTACGCATCATTTACCGGCGGGACGATTTCCGCTGTCATGCTGCTGGTTGCCGCTCCGGCGCTGGCTCAGGTATCACTCAGCTTCCAGTCAGCGGACTATTTCGCCCTGATGCTGCTTGGCCTGTCTGCCGTTGCCGCTTTTGCAGGCAAAGGTCAGGTAATTAAAGCCTGGATGATGACGATTCTTGGCCTGATGCTGTCAACAGTCGGCATTGATAAAGGCGTGGGCGTCGAGCGTTTCACCTTTGGCCTGACTGACCTGATGGACGGTTTCAGCTTCCTGTTGCTGGCGATGGCGACGTTCGCGCTGGGTGAAACCCTGATGGGCATTCTTAAGCCTGACGCCGATACCCGTGATGAGGAAAACAGCAAGCTGAGCAATATAGGCAGTATGAAAGTAACCAGAGAAGAAGTGCGTGAGGCCGCTCCGGTCACCATTCGCTCCTCTATCCTTGGTTTCTTTACCGGCGTTTCTGCCGGGTGCCGGGGCGACGATCGCCGCCTTCCTGAGCTACGGTATGGAGCGCAACCTGGCGCCCAAAGCCAAACGTGAAGAGTTTGGTCACGGCTCACTGCGCGGTCTGGTGGCTCCTGAGTCTGCTAACAACGCAGCATCAAGCGGCTCGTTTGTACCACTGCTGACGCTGGGTATTCCTGGCTCAGGGACGACAGCTATCATGCTCGGTGCGCTGCTGGCTTATGGTATTCAGCCGGGCCCGCGCCTGTTTGTTGACCATCCGGATGTGTTCTGGTCTGTGATCATCTCAATGTACGTGGGCAATATCGTGCTGCTGATCCTGAACCTGCCGCTGATCCCGTATATTTCGAAACTGCTCGCGGTGCCAAGAACCGTACTGTTGCCGATGATTCTGTTCTTCTCTATCACCGGCGTGTATCTGGTCTCGTTCAACACCATGGATGTGTTTATCATGTTGCTGGTGGCGATGGGTGCAATAGCTCTGCGCCTGGCGAATTTCCCGCTGGCCCCTCTGCTGCTGGGCTTTATTCTCGGTGGCCTGATGGAAGAGAATCTGCGCCGTGCGCTGATGATTTCTGATGGTGAACTGACCTTCCTGTGGGAGCGTCCGATTACTCTGGTCTTTACCGTTCTGTCGGTACTGATTCTGACCAGCCCGGTTATCGTCGCTGTGCTCAATAAACTGCGTCGTCCTAAAGCGGCCGACAGCCGCTCCGATAAAGTCGAGCAGTAACAGAACAAAATCATGCTCTCTTTTCCAGCCCGGGTTTCCTCCCGGGCTTTTTATTTTACCTGCCTTTTGTTTGAAAATTGCCCAGTCCTCTCCTGTCTAGTACAACCATCTCGTACAAGCCGAGTTAACATAGATAGTGTTAAACACAACACTTTGAGGCACGAAGGGGATGATTCAAGGGCGTTATTTTCAAATTATTTTTGAAAGTGCTTTAAGTTGAGCCCTCTTTCACTTGTCACCGCAAACCGTTATCGTAGCGCTAAATTCGTTGTTCACCAGGAAAAGAAACATGAACATTGCAACTCACGCTAAGCAGCGCTATTCAACCAAAGCCTTTGATGCGACCCGTCGTATCAGTGATGAACACGTGGAAGCGATCAAAGAGCTGATCCGCTTCAGCCCGTCCAGTGTTAACTCTCAGCCTTGGCACTTCATCCTTGCCAGCACTGACGAAGGCAAGCAACGCGTCGCGAAATCCACTCAGGGCGGCTATGCGTTTAACGAAGGTAAAGTTCTAAACGCCTCACATGTTCTGGTGATGTGTGCCAAAACCAGCATTGATGAGCAATACCTCGAGCAATTGATGGAACTGGAAGATCAAGCGGGCCGTTTCCCGACAGAAGAAGCTAAACAAGGCGGACACAAAGGCCGTACTTTCTTCGTTAACATGCACCGCTTTGATCTCAAAGATGCGCAGCACTGGATGGAAAAACAGGTTTACCTGAATACCGGTACTGTACTGCTGGGCGTTTCTTCTATGGGTATCGATGCCGTGCCTATCGAAGGCTTCGATCCTAAAGTTCTGGACGCAGAATTTGGTCTGCGTGAAAAAGGTTACACCAGCGTGGTTATCATTCCGCTCGGTTACCGCAGTGAAGATGACTTCAACGCCAAGCTGCCAAAAGCACGCTGGCCAGAAGCTGACATCATCAGCGAGTACTAAGATGAGTCAGGTCAAACTGCTGGCGGAAATTACCGCCAAACCCGGCAAAGAAGCTGAACTGGCTCTGGCGTTGCAGGCTCTGGTTGAGCCTTCTCGCCAGGATGAAGGCTGCGTGCAGTACAACCTTTATCAGGATGACGCGCAAAGCGGCTTATTCGTGATGGATGAAATCTGGGCGAGTCGTGAGGCGCTGCAACTGCATGAGCAGACTGAACACTTTCAGGCGTTTGTGCAGCTGACGCAGCAAGAGCAGTTACTGGAATCGCTTAATCCGCGCTTTCTGACCGCTCTGGCCTGACAACGCCGGCATTGAGCACACGGCTTGATGCCCGTTGACTCGCTGAAAAGACCAGGCGCCGTTTCTCTGTCAGGGAAACGGCGCTTTTCAATATCCGCTAAATGTGATGAGATAAACTTTCCGTATCCGTAACAGGACCTCCGTATTCGTTACAGAAACCTCATGAAAACATTAAACGATCTTAATATCTTTGTTGAAACCGCACGGCAAAACAGCTTCTCGCAGGCTGCTCACAGCCTCGACTTAACGCCGGCCGCGGTCAGCGCTGCCATCAAACGCCTTGAATCCCAGCTCGGGTTTGCCCTGTTTGTCCGCTCCACCCGTAGCCTGCGCCTGACCAATGAGGGCGATATTCTGTTGCAAAAGACCCAGTCGGCACTGAGTACCATTCAGGAAGGCCTGGATCAGATAGCACAAAGCCAGGGCGAGATTTCCGGCACGCTCAATCTGTCCGCACCGTCTGACTTTGGCCGTAACCAGTTGCTGAGCTGGCTGGACGAATTTATGGAGTTGCACCCTAACCTGTCGATTAACCTCGACTTGTCCGATGGCATCACCAACCTGTATCACCGGCCGATCGATTTGGCAATCCGCTACGGCACGCCGCCGGATTCCAACTTCGTCGCCCTGCCTATCTGCCGATATAATGCACGGGTGATCTGCGCCAGTCCCGAGTATGTTCAAAATAAACCGGCCATCGTCAAGCCAAGCGATCTGCTCGCGCACCAGTGCCTGTGTTTTATGCTGTCAGACACCTACCACAACCGCTGGACCTTCTGGAAAGATGGCAATCCGGAGACCGTGGTAGTGAAAAGCCGGCTCAGTGCTAACGACGGCGATGTGGTGCACCGCTGGGCAGTCAACGGCCGTGGTGTGGCTTACAAGTCGCTGCTCGACATCAGTCAGGACATTATTGACGGCCGCCTCGTTCCGCTGTTAGCGGAATGGCAGTCCGAGCCTTGCCCTGTCTATCTGGTCTGCGCGGATAAACGTCTGCTCAACCAGTCAACAAGGGCGCTGCATCAGTTTCTACAGAGCAAATGTGAACAGCGCATGCATCAGGTAAAAGACATCATGTCACAGCGCTCCAGCATGGCGATGTGAATCAGCGACAGGACAGCCTCACATTCCCTCATTCTGAATGCGACGCTGTGCACAGTGTTGCACTGTGAAAATAGCGCACCATTACAGTGCAAGTTACCATTAAATTCCTCACGCAAATCAACGATTAATAATGTTAAACAGACCGATACTTGCCAGTTTATTGGTTTTTATTCAATACATTGGCGTTGTCGCCAGCGGATAAATCGCTCTGACACGGGTATTCGCTGCACATGAATTGCGGCATAATCGTCGCGTTGGCTTTTACAATAATAACGGTGCCTATGTTACTGAATAAATCTCCGGTTGTGCTTGCCGTCGGCTGCCTGCTTTGTGCCATGATCACAATTCAGTCCGGTGCATCCATTGCCAAACAATTTTTCCCTGTGGTCGGTGTCGGCGGCACGGTCGCGCTGCGCATCGGCTTGTCCGCGCTGCTGCTGGTATTGATATTCCGCCCCTGGCGGCTGCGCCTGAGCCGCAGCCAATGGCGTGCTATGGCAGTGTATGGCTTTGCGCTGGGCGGCATGCAAATGACCTTCTATTTCGCGCTGGAACGCATTCCGCTCGGCATCGGCGTCGCCCTCGAATTTACCGGTCCTCTGATGCTGGCTTTGCTCTCTTCACGGCGCAAACGGGACTTTGTCTGGGTCGCACTGGCTGTCGCAGGGCTTGCCTTATTGCTGCCGGACATGTCCGGTGTTGATGCACTGGATCCAATCGGAGTTGCGCTGGCACTGGCGGCGGGCGGTTGCTGGGCAGCCTATATCTGGTTCGGACAACGGGCCGGCTCGGTCGGCAGCGGCGGCGCAACTGTAGCTCTGGGTCTGTGTATCGCCACTGTGATCTATTTCCCGCTCGGGGCTAATTTAGCAGAAGGCCCGCTGTTTACCTGGTCGATTGTGCCTATGGCACTGACTATTGCCATCTTGTCCAGCGCGCTGCCTTACAGCCTGGAAATGATGGCGTTGAGCCGGCTTTCTACCCAGCATTTTAGTGTCATGATGAGCCTGGAACCGGCGATTGCCGCCATGGCGGGACTGGCGATTCTGGGTGAAACGCTCGATCTGTCGCAATGGGCAGCCATACTGCTTATCATCAGTGCGTCGATAGGCAGTACGCTGGCCGCCAGTCGCAGCCGGGTGGTGGTGATACAGGATTAACCCGACGCCTGCCAGCGACGCTCTGGATACAAAAAAACCGGCTATAATGCCGGTTTTTTAATGAAATCAAAGCATTAACTTTTCATCAAAGAAAAGCATCACGCCATTATTCGTGCTGACCCAGTTTCACTGTGCCATTGGTATTGAACCACAACGCTTGCTGACGGCGACGTCCAAGCAGGATCGGACCGTCATCGTAGAACAGAAAGTTTTTCCAGTGGCGTTTGAATACCGACCACTTGGTCTCGATGACGTTGTATTTCTCATAGCAGAAGTAGACGGTCACATCATCCTGCCAGTCTATATGCTCCAGGATCGCCTCAGGCAGAGCTGCATCATCGCTCTCCCACTCTGCCATCCAGTCCACTTCATGCAACCAGCTGTTGGTTTTGCTCGGCCAGTCCTGCGAGCTGAAACGCTCGGCATCAGGACTTTGCGCACTGAGGTTCTCTTTCCAGAACTGAGCGGCGCGCATTTGAGACATAGGTTTGATCTGTTCCAGATCCTCTGCCGGAACCGGCATAGACTGGTGAGTGAAAATCCATTTTCTTTGGTACTGTTCCAAAGGCAAATACGACATGAAATGTCCTTCAGGCTTTGAGCCAACCTTGTTGGGTGGCGTGTTCAATCATTTGCTGTGCGTAATCCCACAGCGCATGTGAACCGTCATCAATGCGGCGGTTCACGGTCAGGGCTTGTTGGCGGGTAACGCCATTTTCTAACCAGCTTTGACCCTGGTTATGATAATTAAGCAGCATTGGGATCAGGCGGTCCAATGCTTTGGCAAACTTCGCATCGGCGCTTTGTGCCGCTTCAAACTCGCGCCACAGGGCAAACAGTTTCTTCACCCTGCTCTTGCGGCAGCATACCGAACAGACGCTCAGCCGCGGCCAGCTCTTTTGCTTCTTGCTGCGCGCTGGCGACACTGTCATAAACAAAGGTGTCACCGGCATCAATTTCTACCATGTCATGCATCAGCAGCATTTTGACTACCCGGCCGATATCCACCGGCTGGTTGGCATGCTCTTCCATCAGCAAAGCCATCATAGCCACATGCCAACTGTGCTCTGCACTGTTCTCGGCCCGCCCCTGCGCACTTTTAATCCGCGTACGGCGTAACACGCTTTTCAGGCGATCCAGCTCCAGCACCAACGCCAGTTGCTGCTGCATTCTTGTTAGCTTATCGGTTGCAGAGTGGTCCGTTTCAGGCTGATTCGGAGTGCTATCGGGATCGAAGGGCATCGTCAATTCTCGTCTCAATTACGGTTTACAAGGCCGTTAAACCGGCGCCTCAGCGCCAGTTCACTGCCCGCTACATCTTCCAGTTCGGGTGGCGCAGCGAAGTCAGGTTGTGATCTTCCCACTTACCGTCAATCAGCAGGTAATCTTTGGCATGCCCTTCCGGTTCGAAACCCAGACCGAGCAGTACCGCTTCACTGCGCTTATTACGCGGCATATATGCCGCCATAATGCGGTGCATATTTTGTACGCGAAACATGTAATCACAGGCCATTTTGAGTGCGCGTGACATGATATAGCGTCCCTGAGCCTGCTCGGCCAGCGAATAACCGACATTACAGGCATAAAACGGAAAGCGCGAAATATTGCTGAACGAGATAGTCCCCAGCATGGCGTGAGTTTTTACATCAATGATCAGCAGATAGTAGCCGAGCGCCATTTTGTGCAGTTCATGCAGTTTGATCAAGCGCTGCTGCCAGCCAAATTCAGTAAAAAACTCACTCTCGCGCAGCGGCTCCCAGGGTTTCAGGAACGTGCGGTTAGCGATAAAGTAATCCGAGATCAATCCGGCATCACCCGGTTCGGCAGTGCGAAGCAGGATCTCACCGTCCGTTTCATACACATGACTGGCGGTACTGTAACTTTCCATTAGCGCTTCCTGATGCCGTAATCACGCAGTTTATTTGCGATCGACGTATGTGAAACGTTCAGTCGTTTGGCCAGTTTGCGGCTCGACGGGAACGACTGATACAGACGGTCCAGCACCTGAGCTTCGTACTCTTTCATGATGTCGTCCAGCGCTCCGTCCAGGTTCACATTCGCCATTCCGGAGGAAACCGTTTCCAGCTGTGGCAGATGGAAATATTCGACACCCAGTTTATCATCCGGCATTTCGGTCAGCGCGCGCAGCACCATGTTGTCCAGCTGACGCATGTTGCCCGGCCACTGATACTGAGCCAGTTGATCAAGCAAGCCCTCTTCCAGTTTCGGTTTGAGCATGCCCATTTTGTGACAGTGCTTGGCAACGAAAAGCTCCAGCAGCGGTTGTACATCGCTCGGGCGCTCACGCAGCGGCGGAATACGCAGGGTCAGCACGTTGAGGCGGTAAAACAGGTCTTCGCGAAACTTACCCGATTCGGCCAGCTCAGCCAGGTTATGCCGGGTTGAAGCCAGCACCCGAACATCAACATGCACTTCGTGTTTCTTCGCCGACACGACGGAAAGTGCCATCCTGCAGGAAGCGCAGCAGTTTGATCTGCAGATGCGGACTCATTTCACCAATTTCGTCCAGGAATACCGTGCCGCCGTTCGCCTGTTCGAAAATACCTTTATGGCCCTGCTGATGGTTAAACGACCCCGGGGCATGACCAAACAGCTCGGTTTCAGCGACATCATCCGGCATTGAGGCACAGCTCAGGACCAGAAACGGCGCTTCGGAACGATTAGAACGATTGTGACAGGCACGGGCCAGCATCTCTTTACCGGTGCCGGTTTCGCCTTCAATCAGCAGCGGCTGATCGAGCATAGCGAGCTTTTTCGCCTGATTAATCAGCGTTTTATGACGGTTCGATACACCAACAAAGTGTTCAAAACCGAGATTATTGTGCAGCGGCAGGTTATCGTCAGCGACCACGTTGGCGTTTGCTGAACGAATGATCATCATGGAGCTCGCCAGAGTGGACTCTTTTGACTCACCGGTAATGTAGACCGGCATCAGCTCCATTACATAATCGAGACCATCCAGCACCACTTCTTCACGTACCCGTGACTTGCTGCCTTCCACCCAACGGGCGAAATTGAACGCCGGCAGCAGCGTCGAGACATGCGCGCCGATCATCTCTTGTTCATCTTTATGAAACAGCGACTGGGCAGAATGGTTCGCCATATCGACCGAGCCTTTCAGATCAATCGCCAGTACTGCATCAGGCAGGTTGTTGAGCAGCGAAATCAGTTCCGTGTTGTGACGCTCAATCGGCATAAACTGAATTTTGCGCACGTCCCTGACGCCGGGAATACGACGAATTTCAGCCATCAGTTCACTGAAGGTTTCAAAATCGATGTCCGGGCAGTTGAGGTAAATAATACCAATCACATCGATTTCAATGCCGCGCAAATCAATATTTTTGGATGCAAGAATATCGAGCAGTTCCCGGGTCAAACCGAGTCTGTCTTCACAAGAGACTTCAAGACGCACTGAATCTATTCCTAATCAGAAAGTGTCACGAAAAGTTGACAGTAGTTTCTATCAAGGCCCGTAATGCGTCAAGCAATCTCTTGTTTCAACGGCCACTTTCGCCTATTTGACGGTAAGCGCCGTGACTTTCGCCACGATTTGTTTACGGATTGCACCTAATTTGACCGCGCGATCTTTGTGCCACGGCAATGGGCGCAGTAAAGACATCGCTTTCAGCCCCAGACGTGCGGTGAGAATACCGATGCCGAGCCCCTGTCCGGCGCGGGCCGACACTTTACCGGCCAGATCCATCGTCAGCAGATCCATACTGGCATCCACCGCCAGCTCACTGGCCCCGGCTGCCGCCATATTGACCAGCACAGCTTTAAACAGCTTGAGGCGTGACCAGTAGCCCAGTTCAACACCGTACAGTTCGGCCAGTTGATCGATCATTTTAAAGTTGCGCCAGGCGACCAGCAGCATGTCCGCAACGGCTAACGGGCTGATAGCCACCAGCGCTGCGGACTCTGTAGCATATTGCGACACCAGCTTAGTCGCCTTTTTATCTTGTTCACTGACCACCATGGCATCATACATATCCAGCACTTCGGCGTCGCTGTGGCTGTTATCAAGTGAATTCTGCCAACGCTGGAATGCCGCGCTCTGCGGCTGGATACCGCCCTGTTTCGCCACATCACGGCAGAATGCTTCACCCTGTCCCACCGCATTAGTGGCAATCAGATTCTCGGCCCGCTCCTGAACCGAAAAGTGGTGACGCAGCTGACGCAACTTCCACAGCTCTTTACCTATAGCGCCGATACCCAAACCGGCCAGAAACCGAAATAAATCCGCTCCAGCCCAAGCTGAGCCAGTCGGCTGTTTGCACAGAGGTGACCACGCTATCGATGGCCTGCCAGCCCACCAGGCCAGAAAACGCACCCAGCATAGTCACGGTAAACCATTTACGCCCTCGTTTAGGGCGAATAACCTGCTCAAGTTCAGCTTCCGCTTGTGTCTCTTGCGGCTCCGCAACACTAGGAACGAATTTCTCCTGCTCAGTAAACTGCTGCTGAGTATTGAGTTCAATGTGCGTTTCTTCACTGCTTAGTGGCTGCTCAAAAACCTGACGGGTTTTGTATTCGCTCATTTCAGTTTGTCTCCAATCAGTGTATCCAACGCTTTATCCAGACGAATATGCTTCAGCGGTTCATCCTGATGACCTGACATCGGGCGGAACGCGGTAAAATCGAACGACTGTTTGTGCCAGAAGTCGGCATTGGGCAGCCGTTTAGGCACCTCTCCGGGATAGACCGTTATGTTGTCCCCTTGCAGCGTCGTGCCCTGGATGGCCGACACTCTGCCCTGCCCGGTTTCAATATGGCCGGACTGCGTCGCTCTGACCGATGCCATACTCAAACAGCTCATCTCTATATTTTCATACGCGGTATGCTGCCAGGCCGGATGGATCATCTGTTGCAGTAAAGCCACCATATTTGGATGCTGATCCGGCGTGACGTGATCGGCTTTGGTCGCCGCAAACAACACCTTATCAATTTTGGGTGCAAACAGACGACTGAGCATACCGCTGCGGCCATAACGGAAACTCTGCATGATCTGCTCAAGCGCATCACGCATATCCATAAAGGATTCATGACCTTCATTGAGCGGTGATAAACAGTCGACCAGTACAATCTGGCGGTCAAACGTTGCGAAGTGATGTTTGTAAAACGCCTTGACCACCTTGTTCTGATACTCTTCATAGCGCTGTTTCAGCAGCGCCAGCATCGAATGTTTGCCGTTTTTGTGCTGTAACGTATCCGGGCGACACGGAAAAAACTGCAACACCGGCGCACCGGCCAGTTCACCGGGCAGAACAAAACGCCCCGGTTGCACCCAGTGCAGTCCCGCTTCTTTACAACGGTGCAGATAATCGGTGTACAGCGCCGCAATTTCAGCCAAGGTTTTTTCATTGGCCTCTTGCTGCAAATCCAGCTGTTCTAATTGCACTAACCACTCTTGCGCCAACTCAGCTCGCTTGCCATGCAAGGCATTAAACTGCTGCGCAGACCAGGTTTCAAAATCGAGTTCCAGCAAGGGTAAATCCAGCAACCACTCGCCCGGATAATCAATCACGTCCAGGTACAGGGTCGACGTTTTACTGATCAGCTTGCGGGTGCGGCTCTGGGTTTTGTATTTAATCGCCAGACGAATTTCACTAACATCCCGGGTCGGAAACCGGCCAATGTGGCGGGTTGGCATGTAGCTGACTCATGGCTTCATCGTAACCAAAACTTGGTACCATCAAATTGGTTTGCGGAACCCGTTTCGCGCCGATGATACGTTTATCACGCGCGGCGGCGAGCAGTGGCAAATTGTCATGCGTTGAGGTATGCACCAGTTGATTAACCAGAGAACTGATGAACGCGGTTTTACCGGCCCGCGACAACCCGGTCACCGCCAGACGCACATGGGAGTCCAGGCCGCGATGGATTAAATCAGTCATTTCTTGGCTAATACGCTTCATTCATCGTCTCCGTAATTATTTAAATGCTCCGTCATCATCGGGATGCAATGTCAGGCAATGCTCTGTATTGCTTAACAATCCAAGCCTACCTTACCTAATCTTAATACGAGATGAATAAAAAAGCCCCTGAATAAAATCAGAGGCTTAGGATTTAAACATTGCCGCTTGTCAGCGCAGAGCACAGGCGGCGTCTAATCGTCTTCGATCAGCTTATAAACCACAAACAGGACAATTTCTAACAGTACAAACAGCACACATGTTGTGGTGACATATTTATTATCGAAAATACTGATACCGTGCAAAATCAGGTCATAGCCAATAAGGGCACCGACAACAACCGCGATAACGATTTGCAGGATTTGAATAAAGCGAGGCATTCTGCACTCCTGACGTTTCAACTATTTAGAGGGTTATTATAAACACAAAAAGGCGCAGCTTACGCTGCACCTTCGTCATTTTTACGCGAACAATGTCGCGCCTGGAACATTTATGAAAAAATTACTTCGCCGCTTCGGCAATTTTCACTTTCCAGGTATCCGGACCGACTTGGTGCGCGTTGACACCCTGCGAGTCAACCGCAACCGTCACCGGCATATCTTCGACTTCAAATTCGTAGATAGCTTCCATACCCAGATCTTCAAATGCGACTACGCGAGCTTTCTTGATCGCTTTTGAAACCAGGTAAGCAGCGCCGCCGACAGCCATCAGGTACACGGCTTTGTGATTCTTAATCGACTCAACGGTTGCCGGACCACGTTCTGCTTTACCGATCATGCCCATAATCCCAGTTTTCTCCAGCATCATGTCGGTAAACTTGTCCATACGGGTTGAGGTTGTTGGGCCTGCAGGACCAACCACTTCGTCACCGACCGCATCAACCGGGCCGACGTAGTAGATAAACTTACCATTCAGATCCACGCCTTCCGGCAGACCTTCACCGTTATCAAGCATGGTTTGAATACGTTTGTGCGCCGCATCACGACCGGTTAGGATTTTGCCTGACAGCAGAACCGTTTCACCGGTTTTCCACTCTTGCACTTCTTCTTTGGTCACGGTGTCCAGGTTAACACGGCGTGTGTTGGCACCCGCTTCCCAGGTGATTTGCGGCCAGTCTTCCAGTTTTGGTGGCTGTAGATCCGCCGGGCCGGAGCCATCAAGTGTGAAATGCACGTGACGCGTCGCCGCACAGTTTCGGGATCAGGCACACTGGCTTCGAGGCAGCATGGGTTGGCGCCGTTTTGATTTTGACATCCACGACAGTGGTCAGACCGCCCAGACCCTGAGCACCGATACCCAGTTTGTTGACACGGTTAAAGATATCCAGACGCAGCTCTTCTTCCGCATTTTGCGGACCGCGCTCGATCAGCTCCTGAATATCAATGTGTTCCATCAAAGATTCTTTAGCCAGCACCGCAGCTTTCTCTGCCGTACCGCCGATACCGATACCCAGCATGCCCGGCGGACACCAGCCGGCACCCATGGCTGGCAGAGTTTTCTCTACCCATTCAGCAATATCATCAGATGGGTTAAGCATTACCATCTTGGTTTTGTTTTCGCTGCCGCCGCCTTTTGCCGCGATCTGGATTTCAACCGTATTGCCCGGCACCATGTTGATGTGCACCACAGCCGGTGTGTTGTCTTTGGTGTTGATACGTTTGCCGGCAGGGTCCATCAGCACAGAGGCGCGCAGCGGGTTATCCGGGTTGGTGTATGCCTGACGCACCCCCTCATCAACCATCTGCTGAACCGTCATATCGTGGGAATCCCACTGCACTGCCATACCGATATTGACGAAACAGGTCACAATACCCGTGTCCTGACAGATTGGACGGTGGCCTTCTGCTGACATTCTTGAGTTAATCAGAATCTGAGCAATCGCGTCTTTGGCCGCTTGGCTCTCTTCACGATGGTAAGCTTGTTCCAGGGCTTGAACAAAGTCTAAAGGGTGGTAGTAAGAAATGTACTGGAGTGCATCAGCCACACTGCTGATGACGTCCTGCTTGCGTATAACCGTCATTGCATGCCTCGTTATCGTTATGTTACTTCCAAAACAGAGACTTGATCGGCACACAGAGGAACGCAGTAAAGCCAGATAGCGAAATTCGACTGAACGTCCGCCGTCTGCAACAGTCAAGTCGCTGCTTATTATTGAAGTTTTATCGTGGCGAATATGATACTCTTGCTTTCCTCAACACGCTACGCAGTGATCAGTCCCTTTGTCACAATTTACACAAATGAATAACAACGAACTTACTCACATCCAGTCCAAGCCGCTTACTTATTACCCGGAACTCGCCAATCAGCTGTTTGCCAAGATTGAGCATGAGCCCTGGGCGATGATTCTTCGCTCTGCTTCCGAGCAGCATATCGACAGCCGTTTCGATATCGTGGTGATGAATCCTGTCGTGACGCTGACCACAGCCGATGAGCAGACACGCATTAGTGAGCCAAGTGGCGAGACAGTGTCACAGGAAGATCCGTTCCATTTGCTGGCACAATTGCAAAGTCGCTACCTGCCGCAGCTGCAATACCCGCACGATTTACCGTTTGTCGGTGGCGCGGTCGGCTATTTTGCTTACGACCTTGGCCGTCGGGTCGAGCGTTTACCGAGCATTGCCGAAAAAGATCTGACCGCACCCGACATGGCGGTCGGCCTTTACCAATGGGCAGTGGTGGTTGACCATCAAACCCAAACTGCTTGCGTGGTCGGACAGAATATTGCACAGGCCGAACCACTGCTCGCGCAGCACGCCGCAGACAGCCAGGTGCCGTTTGCTCTGACGACCCCATGGCAGTCGAATATGACGCCGGAAAGTTACAGCACTAAATTTAATCAGGTGCAGGAATACCTGCGCTCAGGTGACTGTTACCAGATTAACCTGACCCAGCGTTTTCAGGCCGGTTATCAAGGCAGCGAATGGCTTGCTTATCTGAAGCTGGAACGCTTTAACCTGGCCCCTTTCTCTGCGTTTATCCGCACCGAAGAGTGTGCCATCCTGAGTGTTTCTCCGGAGCGTTTCCTGCAGGTCAAAGAGCGGAAAATCGAAACCAAACCGATTAAAGGTACCCGCCCTCGTAGTGAAGACCCGCAACAAGATGCTGCCTTTGCAGATGAGCTGGCCAATGCAGAAAAGGATCAGGCAGAAAACCTGATGATTGTTGATCTGCTGCGTAACGATATTGGCCGGGTGGCTAAGCCGGGCACAGTGCACGTCCCGAAATTATTCGAGATTGAAAGTTTCCCCGCAGTTCACCACCTGGTGAGTACGATTCGCGCTCAACTCGATGATCAATATGAGTGTGCGGACCTGCTGCGCGCCAGTTTCCCGGGCGGTTCGATTACCGGTGCGCCTAAAGTGCGTGCAATGGAAATCATTGAAGAGCTGGAACCGCATCGCCGCAGCGCTTACTGTGGTTCCATCGGTTACATCAGCCGTCATGGTCGTATGGATACCAGTATCACCATCCGTACATTGATCGCGCAAAACCAGCAGCTGTATGCCTGGGCCGGTGGTGGCCTGGTTGCCGACAGCGAATGGAGCGCCGAATATCAGGAAACACTCGATAAGCTGAGCCGTATTTTGCCGGTCCTTGCCGACTGAGTCGCTGCACGAAGACGCGCCACAAGCGCGTCTTTTTACTTTAGCGCCGCTGTTTACTCAGGCATCGGCGATCTTGAGTGGTAACGTGAGAAAGAATTCACTCCCTTCCCCTTCCTCACTGGACATGTCCAGCTCTCCGCCCAGTAGTTTCCGCCAGTTGCTTGCACACCGGCAGAGCGAGTCCGGCTCCTTGTCTGTTTTGCGCTGTGCTGTGATTTACCGCGCTGTAGGGATCAAATAATGCCGCGTAGGCTGAAATCGGGATACCAATACCGCTGTCTCTGACCCGCAGCAATAATTGATCATGGCGCCAGCGGGCTGACACCATCACCTCCCCCTGATCAGTAAACTTAATCGCGTTATCCACCAGATGATGGAGAATCTGCTCAATCTGCTCTTTCGCTCCTACCCAACGTTTGGGTAATTGGTCACAACTGTCGATAGTGAAAGTCAGTCCTTTATCCATGGCTCGTTGCCCGAATTCTGCCACAAGAAAAGATTCAATCTCCTGCCAGCTAAATGGAGTCAGTGACAACTGGATACTTCCCGACTGAAGCTGATTGAACTCGTACAAATCTTTCATGATGGCCTGCATCCGGTCACCGCAACGTTGCAATGCCGTCAAATGACCCAACTGCTCTTTATTGAGTTTACTGGCCATCAGTTTATCGGAATGTTGCATTAATTCATTGAGCGAGTCGTGCAGCGTTTGTTCGATCATGGCCACAAATTGCGTGGTGACCTTTTCCGACACTTCCGCACGTTTGCGTGAAGAGTGCTGGCGCTGCATGATCGACTGACGATGTAACGCACTACAAAGCAGTTCTGCCACCAGCGACAACTGCTTGACGACAAACTCGCGCTCAACCCGCTCATCTTCCATCTCAAACACCAAATAACCTGCCTTAATACGGTCAACCACCAGCGGCAGACACAGGTAATCCTGCTGCCAGTGCGGCACATCGACAAAGGGTTTGACCTCAGCAAGCGCGGGATTGCCCAGCTGTGTGCTTTCGATACCATACAGCTGTCCTGCATCTATGTGGACTAAGGCGGAACGTATAGCTGAACTTTGCGCCAGACGTTCAATAAAGGTTGCCAGCAGGCCGCTATCCAAAGGACGTGACAGGAAAGCACGGCCAAAATAGATCAAGGTGGCATCTATCTGCTCTTCAAACTCAAACTTTTGCAAATCCTGCAAAGACTGTTTCTGCAATTGCTTCAGTGCCAGACTGAGCTGCTGATTGACCTGGTACAGCTCATAGCTTTTTTCTTCCAGCAGCTTTTCAGCTTCTTTGCGGGCTGCCTTCTCCCGGACCAGTTTGCGTTCCAGTGGCGAGTTAAATTCCATTTTCCACCTACCCAATGACTTTCTATACCGATCAACGGCTAATACTGCTTTTAATAACGCAGCTTATTATTGTGAGTCTTGATCACCAGCCAGACACCTAATGAACGAGTTTTGTCTCAGTCATCCAGCATTGTGATCGTAAAGCGTACCCTGCTGTGTTCTTCGTTTTGTGGCTCCATACAAATATCGACCTGCTCATTGAAATAAGCAGCGCATCCCTCAATCAAACCGAGACAAACCTGCCCCAAACAACGGGCGCTCAGGTAATCAAACGTCATGACCCCGCTCGATTGGCTGACAAACTCAAACTGAGGCGGATTGGCGTCCGGGTAGAGTTTCTTCACTTCAACATGAATGTAATCTTCCACGTGACGCAAAAACGCAAAACAGCCCTGTACCGCACTCAAGTTTCTCTGACTGAGGCACGGTTTGGTACAAGGAACGAAATACGCTGACACCGTATACACGCTGCAACTCGTTAACATCAATGCCGGTAATCTTACTCAGTTCAACAATCATCCGCACCAGCGCCTTATGATCGTAACTTCCGACTGAGGTATAGACGCCGGAATCAGCAGATTGCTGCAACATTTTGTCAAGTACATCGAGGCCGAATTTGTCTTCCACCAACTCGAGAAACTCGGCAAAAATAATGCCTTTCATCTTATTGAACTATCCTTAAACTAGGCTCATAAAAGCATGATTATTAAAGTATAGACATATATATGAATATAGGAGACGTCGTTGTGCGCCGCATCAGCAAAACTGAACTTATTCAGGGCTTCCAGTTGAGAACGCCCGTCGGGTATCACGCTGAATCCATGCATCGAGTCGCTCATTTGCGCGAGTATTCACTGCGCAAGGCATCGGTTCTGATTGGCTTTGTCGAACGCCCGCAAGGGCTTAGCGTCGTGCTCACCAAACGTGCCGAGCACCTGAAACATCATCCCGGGCAAATTAGTTTTCCCGGTGGTAAATATGAAGATGGCGACGGTACCCTTTATCAGACAGCCATGCGCGAGGCACAGGAAGAAATTGGTATTGAGCAGCACCAGATCGATATTTTGGGTCAGTTACCTGAGCTTGTCACCGTCAGTCAGTTCGCAGTGACGCCGGTGGTGGCGTTTATCGCCTCAGACTACCAAACCAGAATTGACTACAACGAAGTTGAGGAAGTGTTTGAAGTACCAGCGGATTTTTTACTCGATCAGCGCCGCCTGTTCAGTGACACCTTTCAAATTAAAAATGCCGCGCACCGTGTATTCGCCATTCCTTATAAACATCATTTTATATGGGGTGTCACAGCTCAAATTATACAATCGCTACAAAAACACATCTCTTATATTCGCTAGCCCTTATATAGAGAGGATTGACCGGTTTAAAAATCATAATTTTTTATCGAGCATTAACTCTAAGTTATTTGGATAACTTTTTCTCATCACTGCATTAATTTGGATTAGTTATCCTAATCTATCATGTTAATAACTTTCACAAGTGGCACGTGATTTTTGTGACTCTCCATAGGTTTTTGTTATCTCATTCCTCTGTTGGCAACATTTAATGATTTAAGTCTATTTTTTCAGAGAAAAATTCTGCAAAATTGCCCCCGACTTATTTCCTGTTCCCAAAAAATGAGTAATCCACTATGAATACAACCACAAAGGCTTCTGCTGCCACACTTTCTGCTGGCAAGTGGACCTATAAAGATTTTGTCTGGTCACTGTCATTATTCGGCACCGCGGTCGGTGCCGGCGTACTGTTTTTGCCAATCAAGGCAGGTGCAGGCGGCTTTTGGCCATTAGTAATTCTAGCCCTTATTGCTGCCCCGATGACCTGGTTTGCCCATAAGAGTCTGGCGCGTTTTGTGCTTTCAGCAAAACAAGCAGATTCAGACATTACAGACACTGTTGAAGAACACTTTGGTAAAACTGGCGCTAATCTTATTACTTTCGCTTACTTTTTTGCCATTTACCCGATTGTTCTGATTTACGGCGTTGGTATTACCAATACGGTCGATTCTTTCCTGGTTAACCAGGTAGGTATGGAATCTATTCCTCGCTGGTTATTATCTGGTGCGCTGATTGCCGCGATGACTGCTGGTGTAGTATTTGGTAAAGAGCTGATGCTCAAAGCGACCTCGGCCATGGTTTACCCGCTGGTATTTATCCTGCTGGCTCTGTCTGTCTTCCTGATCCCGGAGTGGAATACTTCAATGATCGAAGTGGCACCGGACTGGTCTGCAATGCCGGCCGTGATCTGGCTGGCGATCCCTATCATTGTGTTCTCGTTTAACCACAGCCCGATTATCAGTCAGTTCGCCAAAGAGCAGCGCCAGCAGTATGGCGACAATGCCGTCAACAAAACCGACATGATTACTGGCGGTGCGGCGATGATGCTGATGGGTTTTGTGATGTTCTTCGTGTTCTCGGTTGTGCTGTCTCTGTCTCCGGAGCAACTGTCGATGGCAAAAGAACAGAACATCAGCGTACTGTCTTACCTGGCTAACGTGCACGAATCACCAATGATCTCTTACCTGGGTCCGATTGTGGCATTTGCGGCCATTACCTCAAGCTACTTCGGTCACTTCCTGGGCGCGCATGAAGGTCTGGTTGGTCTGGTGAAATCACGCAGTAAAATGCCGGTCAAATCTATCGAGAAAATTTCACTATTCTTTATCATTGTGACAACATGGGTCGTTGCAATCATTAACCCAAGTATCCTTGGCATGATCGAAACCATGGGCGCTCCGATGATTGCAGCGATCCTGTTTTTGCTGCCAGTTTTTGCCATGCATAAGGTGCCAGCAATGGCGAAGTACAAGACTTCAGCAGCTGTTCAGCTGTTCACAGTTTTTTGTGGTCTTGCTGCTATTAGTTCTGTAATCTACGGCGCTTTGTAATCTCAGTTACCAGCTTAGAACACAGAATATAACGATAATAAAGGCCTCCCTTCTCATAAGGGGGGCTTAATTTTGAGGTAATCAATATGATTAGTGTATTTGATATCTATAAAATCGGCGTCGGTCCTTCGAGCTCACATACCGTTGGACCAATGAAAGCAGGTAAACAATTTATTGATGATCTGGTTGCAGACGGAAAACTGCTCAGCATCACTAAAATTACCGTCGATGTTTATGGTTCACTATCACTGACAGGGAAAGGTCACCATACAGATATCGCCATCATCATGGGCTTGGCAGGTAATTCGCCACAGTCCGTGGATATTGATGCGATCCCGGGGTTCATCGCCAATGTTGAACAGACCGAACGCCTGACTGTCGGTACGCACGATCATTCGGTTGCTTTCCCGCGCGACGGCGGCATGAATTTCCACAAAACCAACTTGTCGCTGCATGAAAATGGTATGCAGATCCATGCTTGGGTTAACGATGAAGTAGTGTATTCGAAAACTTACTACTCTATCGGTGGCGGATTTATCGTCGATGAAGAGAATTTTGGTAAAGCGGTTGAATCTCCGGTTCAGGTGCCTTACCCGTTCAACACCGCAGAACAACTGGTTGAGCAGTGCCGTGAAAGCGGACTGTCGATCAGTACGCTGGTGATGAAAAACGAAAAAGCCCTGCACTCTGATGAAGAAGTGCGCGACTACTTTGCTAACATCTGGCGTACCATGACAGAATGTATGGAACGCGGCATGAGCACTGAAGGCATCTTGCCTGGCCCGCTGCGCGTACCGCGCCGTGCTGCTGCCCTGCGCCAGCAACTGCTGACTTCAGAAAAGATCACCAACGATCCGATGGCTGTGGTCGACTGGGTCAACATGTACGCATTCGCGGTGAATGAAGAGAACGCAGCCGGTGGCCGCGTGGTTACCGCACCGACCAATGGTGCTTGCGGTATCATTCCGGCGGTGTTGGCATACTACGACAAATTTATCCAGACCGTGACTGAGAAAGACTACATCCGCTACTTCGCCGCTTCAGGCGCAATCGGTGGTCTTTACAAGCAGAAACGCTTCTATTTCAGGTGCGGAAGTGGGTTGTCAGGGTGAAGTGGGTGTTGCCTGTTCTATGGCAGCGGCCGGTCTTGCTGAACTGCTGGGCGGCAGCCCGGAGCAGGTTTGTATGGCTGCTGAAATTGCGATGGAGCACAACCTGGGCCTGACGTGTGACCCGGTTGCCGGTCAGGTACAGGTTCCTTGTATCGAACGTAACGGTATTGCAGCCGTCAAATCGATTAACTCGACCCGTATGGCACTGCGCCGCTCTTCTGCGCCGCGGGTATCACTGGACAAAGTGATCGAGACCATGCTGGAAACCGGTAAAGACATGAACGCGAAATACCGCGAAACGTCTCAGGGCGGCTTGGCAGTTAAAGTCATTTGCTGATTTATTGAGCATCGAATTATCTTAAGCCCGTGGTCCCCGACCGCGGGCTTTTTTATTTTTTTCCTTTCCAACAAAGAGTTATCTCCCGATTTACGCTTCTTTACCTAGTTTTACGCACTAAACGCTTGTTTCAAATCAGCATCAGTTTATAAATATGATAATAATTTCTATTTCAAGTAACGATGTTCATTCTCATGCCAAAAACTACTCTAAAGAAAAAACTCCTCGTCATCGGGGGCCTTTTGCTCGTCATTGGCGGCGCCAGTTATTATTTTTACCCCAAAGAAGCCCCACTCACTTTTGCTACCCAGCCGGTACAGAAAGGTAATATTGAAAATACCGTACTCGCGACCGGTATGTTGCAGGCCTCTAAACTGGTCGCTGTCGGTGCCCAGGTTTCAGGTCAGATTGAAAAGCTGGCGGTACAGTTAGGTGATGAGGTTAAACAAGGCGATCTGGTGGCGCAGATTGACAGCCTGACCCAGCAAAACAATCTTAAGGAAGCGAACGCTTCACTCAACAGCCTTAAAGCTCAGATTCGCGCCAAACGTGCGCAAATAGCTCAGGCACAGGCCGAGTTCACCCGCCAGAAAGGGATGCTGGCCGATAATGCCAGTTCACGTGCTGACTATGAAAGCGCGCAAGCGACACTCACCGTGTATAAAGCAGAACTTGAGCAACTGAACGCCGAACTCGAACAGGCTAATATCAATGTCGACAGCGCAGAGGTCGACCTCGGCTACACCACCATCAGTGCGCCCTTTGACGGCACTGTGGTCTACAGCGCCGTGGAAGAAGGTCAGACGGTGAACGCCAATCAGACCACGCCCACCATTATTGAACTGGCTCAGCTGAATAAAATGACCATCAAGGCGCAGATTTCAGAAGCGGATGTGGTTAACGTTCAACCCGGTCTGCCGGTCTACTTCACCATCCTGGGCAAACCGAACAAGCGTTACCACGGTACGCTGCGCGCAATTGAACCCGGCCCGACGCTGATGGACGGTGATGACAAAGATCTCGCAGTCAGCAACGATGAAGCCATCTACTACCATGGTCTGTTCGAAGTGGATAACCCGGACCGCACGCTGCGCATCGGTATGACAGCGCAAGTGTCAGTTGTACTGGACAAAGCGGAGCAAGCGCTGCTGGTTCCGGCTCAGGTGCTGATCCGCAAGCCGGGCCGAGAAGCTCAATACCAGGTGCCAGTGCTGGTGAATGGTCAGGAAGAGATGCGTGACGTGACCGTCGGCATCAATAACAAAATCAACGCACAAATCACATCTGGCCTGCAAGAAGGCGACCAGATTATCTTAGGCACACAAGGACAAGGTGGTAGTACTACGAGCCGTCGTATGGGACCACCGGGGATGCGTTTTTAATGACCCAGCCACTACTTAATATCAGCAACGTCACCCGCTGCTTTGCCGCCGGTGATGAAACCCTGACGGTGCTGAACAATGTAAACCTGAGCATCGAGCGCGGTGAGATGGTGGCGATTGTTGGCACGTCTGGGTCCGGTAAATCGACCTTGATGAATATTCTCGGTTGTCTCGACCAGCCAACCTCCGGTGAATACTGGATTAATGGTCAGAATACGTCACAACTCGAGTCTGATGAGCTGGCACGTCTGCGCCGCGAATATTTCGGTTTTATCTTCCAGCGTTATCATCTGCTGGGCGATCTGACCGCACTGGGCAACGTGGAAATCCCGGCAATTTATGCAGGCTACGACAAGAAAGAGCGTCAGGAACGTGCAGAGAGCCTGCTGGGCCGCCTCGGCCTATCTGATCGCCTTGATCACAAACCCAACCAGCTCAGCGGTGGTCAGCAACAACGTGTGTCCGTCGCCCGAGCCCTGGTCAATGGTGGGGATGTCATTCTGGCAGACGAACCGACCGGTGCACTGGACAGTAAAAGCGGCTCGGAAATGATGACCCTGTTGCAGGAACTGCATCAGCTGGGTCACACCATTATTATCGTCACCCACGACATGAAGGTGGCTGAGTACGCCAACCGCATCATCGAGATCAAAGATGGTGAGATACTCAGTGATACCGTTAATAAAACGGGTCAGAAAGTCAGTAATCAGGATTCTGTCGCAGCAGCCAGCAATAATGATGCCCTTGCCAGCAGCCGCAGACTGTGGGATTCGTTTTGGGAAGCGCTCAAGATGGCCTTACTGGCGATGTCCAATCACCGCCTGCGTACCTTCCTGACTATGCTGGGGATTATTATTGGTATTGCTTCCGTGGTCTCTGTGGTGGCGTTGGGTAACGGCTCGCAAAAATCGATCCTCGACAGTATTTCATCGATGGGAACCAACACCATAGATATCATGCCGGGAAGCGGATTTGGTGACCGGCGTTCAGGACGGGTACGCACTCTAACCGCTGCCGATGCCGAGGCTATAACCAACCTGGGCTTTGTCGACAGTGTCACTCCGACTCTAAGTACATCCGTGACAATTAAGTTTGGTAATCAGGCAGTATCAGCCTCCGTGCAAGGTGTCGGGCCAGACTATTTCCGGGTCAAGGGCTACACCTTGCATTACGGCCAGTTCTGGGATCAGAGCAGTGTCGAGCGTATTGCTCAGGATGTGGTAATTGACAGTAATACCCTTAAATCGCTGTTTCCAAATCAGAATCCGATTGGTGAAGTCATTTTTGCCGGCAACCTGCCACTGCGTATTATTGGTGTGACTGAACCGAAAGAGAGCGCTTTTGGTAACAGTGATTCACTGAACATCTGGGCACCCTATACCACCGTCAGCGCACGGATGATGGGGCAAAATTATCTTGATCGTATTTCTGTGCGCGTCGACGATAACACGTCCAGCGACGCAGCCGAGCAAGCGATTATTTCGCTGCTGAAAATGCGCCACGGTACTCAGGATTTCTTCACCATCAATACCGATACGATTCAGCAGAATATTCAAAAAACCACCGCCACCATGACTTTACTGATCTCGGCGATTGCGGTGATTTCACTGATTGTCGGCGGTATCGGCGTCATGAACATCATGCTGGTTTCCGTGACAGAAACGGACCCGTGAGATCGGCGTACGCATGGCCGTGGGCGCCAGGCAAAATGATATTTTGCGTCAGTTCTTGATTGAAGCGGTGCTGGTTTGTTTATGCGGCGGTACGATAGGTATTGGTCTTGCTTATTTAATTGGTGCGCTGTTTGCCACCTTCGGTAGTAGTTTTAATATGATTTATTCCACCACGTCGATCGTATCGGCTTTCCTTTGTTCCACCCTAATCGGTGTGCTATTTGGCTATCTGCCGGCGCGTAATGCAGCGCGGCTGAACCCGATTGATGCCTTGGCGAGGGAATAAGAATGCGTAGTTATCAGATTTCGACCCTTGCTCTGTGCGTCATGCTGGCTACAGGTTGTGTGACCCGCTCTGAGCTGGAGCCACAGGATGTTCGGGTTCCGGACAGCTGGCAAAGCAGCCAGAGTGAATCGTCCTCGGCAGCCATCGAACAATGGTGGAAGAGCTTTAATGATCCGCAGCTAAACGCTGTGATCGATCAGGTTCTGGCAACCAACAACGATTTGGCTTTAGCCACACTGACCCTGCGTGAAGCCCGCTTACAGGCCGGACTTGCGGTGCGTGATACCTATCCTGACTTGTCTGCCAGCGCTTCAGCGCAGCGCAGCAAGCCACTGGACGGCGGTGACAGCTCAACCAGCTATCAGGCATCATTGGGTGTAAGCTATGAACTGGATCTATGGGGTAAACTGGCAGCTGCGAAAGACGCTGCAATGTGGACGGCAATGGCAAGCCAGGAAGAGCGTGAAGCAACGGCGCAATCTCTGGTAGCAACTACAGCTCAGCTCTACTGGCAAATCGGTTATCTGAGCCAGCGCATTGCGCTGAGTAACGCCGATATTGATGAAGCACGCCAAACCCTGGCTTTAACCGAAAGTCAGTATCGTTATGGTTCAGTTTCGCGCATCAATGTATTAGAAGCGCAGCGTTCACTGGCGGGGATTGAAGCCACCCACCGTGATTACCTGCAGCAATACACCGAAGCCAAAAATGCTTTTGCGCTGTTATTCAACCAGCCGCCGCAAGAAAGCAAACCGGGGATCAGTACCCTGCCTGACACTGCCCTGCCGGAGATCGAAGCAGGTATTCCTGCTGATGTTCTCAGCCGCCGCCCGGACGTAAAACAGGCGTTGTTTGAGCTTAAGTCGGCGCTGGCTGACAAAGACAATACTGATAACAGTTACTTCCCGTCCCTGACGCTGACCGGCGCTTTGGGTGGTTCTTCGACTCAATTGCGTCATCTGCTCAGCGACCCGATTGGCAGCCTCGGCGCTGATCTGGCTTTACCATTTCTTAACTGGAATGAGATGCAGCTCAACCGCGACATTGCCGATGTGCGCTATCAGTCAGCTGTCATTAACTATCGCCAGACTTTGTACAGTGCCTTTCAGGATGTCGACAACGCGCTGTCCGCGCGTGACAACTACCGTTATCAGGCAGAAAAATTACAGCAACAATATGACAGTGCCAGCGAAGCTGCGCGTATCTACAGCAGCCAGTACCAATACGGTGCCGTCGATATCACCACCCTGCTCGACGCCCAGGAAAACGAACGCAGCGCCAAAGCGTCCTTACTGGAAAACCGCTATAACCGCTTAGTCAATCTGGCGACCATATATCAGAGCCTGGGCGGAGAGGATATTATTCAATAAGGCATTGAGAAGTTTCAGTATGGCGTTTTCATTAATTTCGCCACGCTGCGGATGGATATTTAAACGCCATGCTGAGACTTCGTTGCTTTGATACCTGTTTATTTTGATATCAATCACACCTTTCATCTCTCGTTAACGACACTTCTATAAAAAACCATTTTCACCAAGCATCATTTTGTTTCTTAAACATATTTCCTGACTCATGCGCGTTTAGCAACGCCATTACTGATATTTGCATAAAATATAGACCCTTAATAATGCAGTAAATCAGCAGAATAAGTCATCATTTCGTCAAAATTCCTTAACTTGAATAAATCACCAGCCTCAATTAGCTTCTTTTGTGATATTCATACAATCAATGCAAATAATAACTAACAATACACATCAGAGATAAGGATTTGTCTATGCGAATGAAAACGTCAGTGATGGCGCTGGGATTATTCAGCAGCCTGGCGCTGTACGGCTGCGGCAGTGATAAAGACTCACCATCAGCAGCCAGTTCCACTTACAGTGTCAAAGCGATTGATGGCTACTTACGTGGTGCTTTGGTCTGGCTGGATCTGGATCAGGATTTCCAGTTGGATGACAACGAACCTTCGGCAACATCACAAAGCGGCGGTGTTGCCGAACTTGATGTCAGTGGCATCGCCAATCCGGAAAACTACCCGGTTGTTGTACAGGCTATCCGCGGAGAAACCGTTGATGAAGATACCGGTAATGCGGTATCGAAACGACTTCACCCTCTCCGCTCCGCCGGGCACTGCTCAGGTCACGCCCCTCTCTACATTAGTTCATATTGAAGTGACGTCCGGCAGTTCAGCCGATGTGGCCAGCGCGCAAACAAAAATAGCCAATCAACTCGGCATTAGTGAACAAGATACACTTTCTGACTATAAAGCCAGTGGCAGTAGCGGTGCCGCTTTTGCTGCACGCAGTCTGGTATCATCAGGATCAATGCCTCAGACTCCGCAAGATCTCAATGCAGCAGCGACGGATAACGATGGTAGCAATGAGTTACTCGACAACGCGGTTATCGTTTCCGTCGTGATCAAAGCTGAGGTGGAAAGCAAATCGCCTGAACAACTCGATTCAACCTATATCAATAGTGCCGGTGCAGTGGATACTGATTCCGATGGCGATGGCATCCCTGATAATGATGACGCCTTTCCGGACGATGCCGGCGAATGGGCTGACAGCGACAATGATGGTACTGGTGACAACGCAGACAGCGATGATGACGGTGATAATGTTGCTGATGATGAAGACGCCTTCCCGTTCGATCCGGAGGAAAGTGTCGATACCGATGGTGATGGCATCGGTGATAATGCTGACACCGACGACGACAACGATGGTGTTGCGGACGGCGATGATGACTTCCCGCTTGATGAAGACGAGAGCCTCGATACAGACGGCGATGGCACCGGTAACAACGCTGACGCAGATGATGATAACGATGGTGTCGCAGACAGCGATGACGCCTTCCCGCTCGATGAAAATGAGAGCGTCGATACAGACGGTGACGGCACCGGTAACAACGCAGATACCGACGACGATGATGACGGGGTTCCCGATGCGATTGACGATGATCCGCTCGATGATTCAGTCGGTGCAGGCGATACTGGTCAGATAATCCAGTATTTGCAGCAACAAACGGCCGTCTATGCTCTGTACGCCGATGATGACGACAACGACCAGATTCGGGTATACAGCGAAATGCTGACCATCAACGGTACAATGGCAATGATGGACAGCACTAAACTGGTCAAAGCCGATAAAACCGAGGTGAGTGTCAGCAGCGAAAATTCAGACCTGGTGCTGACTGAAACGGGCTGGAGTACCCAAAACGGGCTTTATACTATTGATTTCTCTGATAACGCTTTGGTGGCTTATCCAAGCGATCATACCGCTCTGCGTTATACCCTGAGTGGCAGTTTACGTTCTCTGGCCGGCAGCCTGGTGGCTGACACCGACATCGACTGGGATGACTTCAGCAATCAAGCCGCAACCTATCCGCAAGATGCTTATCTGATTTCGCTCGGATTGACTCCGGCTCAGAATAACTACTACCTGTGGGACTGGACGCCGTATATTCACGACAGTCCGGACAATAACCATGAAGGTGCGACCAGCCTGTCAGAACTGATTTTTGCTGAAGCCGGCTCTGCAAGTGTCTCAACTTCAGAACTGCAGGGGATGAGTATTGGCGACAGTATTCTGGTTAAACTTGTCGAAGGCGGCGTAGCGCAGTACTACCAGGCCGACTGGCAATCTGGCATCGCAACTCTGGTTGCCACTTCAACCTGGGCTCAGCAGACCATCAATAATGAATCCCTGCTGTTGTTCACTCTTCCGCAGGACGCACTGACTGCGTTTGGTGACGCATTTGATGAGCCGACACCACATATGCTGGCCAGTGTTTATCAGGGAGCGGTGTACATAGGTAATATGGAAATGGCCGGCATTATGCTGGATGACGAAGATATCACGTTGTTTAGTGAAAGTGCCAAAACTGCGCTGCTCGCTGCTGCCGATATCCCGCTTAACCAATGCAATGAAGGTGACAATGACGGGTTAACCAGCGTGACCATGAGCGACTTCGAATCTGCTATCGAGAGCTGTTATGGCTCTGCCGCTATCAGCGAGGAAATGGTATCAGGCAATAATTTCCACCGGGTACGCGGTGACGGTTCAACCCGCGATTACAGCTTTAATGCCGATTACACCATGACGACATACCGTGACGGTCAGGAAGGCTACACCACAACCTGGGCCATTGAAAACGGCTATATCAAGATCACCGACAGCAGTCTGCCAGACGAAAGCTGGTATTGGGCATTAGTCGATTCATCAGACTCGCAATGGTCGCTCAAGTTTCTTCGAAACCTACAGCGATGAAAACGGTGACGTGGTCACAGAAATCTGGTCAGACACCGTTGCACAGATAGAATTGGGCGCCTGTTCAGTCGAACAAGGTCTTGGCAAAAGTTACACTGACTTCACCGCCACCCTGGACAGCTATCAGAGCTGTAACGGCGTCCTGCCAACAATCAGCGCGAGCGATTTGTACGGCGCTGAGCTGCTGCGGATACGCTCCAATGGCGAGACTCGGTTGTATACTTTCGCCGCAGACGGTACTGCACAATTTTACCGGGACGGTATGGTTCGTGCCCGCAACTGGCTGATTAATGCTGATGGCTATATTGAGCTGCGTTACAGCGATGACAGCACGGATCAATACCTGGCATTGCTGGCGGAGCCCGATGGCGACGATATCCTGCAGTTTGCTGTCTTTACCCCGGAAGATGAGGAAATCTGGCTGACCCGATACACCAGTATTGATGGCAATCCGGAGATCAGCGAGTGCACCTTGGGCAACACAGATTGGGATGATGTTAACGAGGTTCCACTGAGTTTTGTCGACTACACCACTTATCTCCAGTCGGTGAATGACTGCCTGTCGCAAACCGGCTCTGCAGCGTTATTCAGTAACGCATTCATGGCTCAGTTACCGCGAACCATGTCTAGTACAGCCCCGGGTGATAATTCGGCCTACCTGTTTAACGCCGAAGGTGTCGGCAGCTACAGCGATGATGACGGCAGCTATGCGTTTACCTGGGCAGTTGATGATACAAGTGGTGAACTGACGGTGACTCTGACCGCGGGAACGACGACTTATGTCGACAACATGCATATTGTCGACACGGACGGGGTTAACTTCTCACTGAAAGTGATGTCACGCTCAACGGAATGGCAAGGCATTGCTGAAACTGACGAGGGCGAAGTGTGGACTGACGTCTACTCTTTCGAGTAAACGTGTCGTGTTATTTTCAAGCGCTGTTTTTTTAAAGGACATCGTGATTTAAAGAACATTGTGATTTAAAGAACACTGCCAGTTAAACTGAACATACGCCTGAAAAACAAACGAAAAAAAGCCCGGTTTGATGCCGGGCTTCTTTTCATCTGTGACCTAATCAGCCGGTATAAATACAACCTGCGGTACAGGTTTCTTTAATTTCGACTTTGCTCAGCATCGGCAGATCAGGCTTCAGCTGTTGCCAAATCCATTTGGCCAGCACTTCGCTGGTTGGGTTTTCCAAACCTTCAATGTTATTCAGGTAGTAGTGGTCCAGACGATCGTAAATCGGTTTAAACGCGGCTTTGATTTCCGCAAAGTCCACCAGCCAACCTGTATGAGGATCCACGTCACCTGCTACGTACAGGCGAACTAAAAAAGAGTGTCCATGCAGACGACCGCACTTGTGACCTTCAGGCACATGTGGCAGATGGTGAGCTGCTTCAAACATGAACTCTTTGTAAATCTCAGTTTTCATCTCGGTTCTCAGGCTTTCAAAAGAGACGCAATACTACGGAATCTCACAGTGTGAGACAAGTCACTCTAACACTAATTAAGCTTTTAGCAGCGAAAAGCGACGCAGCAGATAAAGAATGCCGTACCAAATGAAAAAAGATCACGCAAGATTCTTCCTGAGTCACAAATCCAAAATCCACATTTTGTTTAAGGTCACAATAACTTAAGTTTCATTTTTGTAGAGATGCCTCTTTACCGTTACAGTCATTAAGTCCGCTCCCTACAATGATAATAAGATAAATAATCATGCGCTCAACCATCACTGCTAAACTGCTGTTAACTCTTGTTACTGTGTTTTTCATGGTATTAGCCGGCTCGACTGCTTATCAATATTGGCAGCAACGTGACCTTATCCATTCCGTGCTGAGTGAACAACTGCACGATAAAGCCAGCAACTATTTCGACAGCCTCAACATGATGATGCTGACCGGTACCATGGCGCAAAAAGAAACATTGCGCCAGAAAGCGCTGTCCCAACAAGGCATAGAGCAGGTTCGGGTATTAAGAAGTGACGCCGTCACCAAACTTTACGGCCCCGGTGCGGATTACCAGCAGCCGCAAGATGAGATTGACCGCCGCGCGCTGGGTGGCGAACTGGTACTGGAGCCTTATCAGGCCGACTGGGGCAAAGGACTGGTCGTTGCGCTGCCGATGAGGTCAAGTGAAAACTATCGCGGCACAAACTGTGTTGCGTGCCATATGGCCGCCGAAGGTGAAGTGCTTGGCGTGATTCGCCTTGAATATAACCTCAGCCAGCTGACACAACGGATCGATCATCGCACGCTGATTGGGATCGGTATCATGGCTGCCATTGCCCTGCTCGGTTTCCTGCTCACCATGTGGCTGATTCGTAAACTGATCGTGCGCCCTATCCAACACACCTCACTGTTTATGCAGCGTGTCAGTGACAGTAAGGATCTGTCGCAACGGCTCAGACCAGGCAACCCGGATGAATTAGGTCAATTAGCCTCCTCAATCAATTCGTTGATTGATACTGTGTCACACAGCCTCAGCCAGGTACAAAACACCTCGCGCAGTCTGAGTCACTCTGCCAATCAACTGACCGATGTGGCACAGGTTACCGATCAGGCCGCGAACCACCAACAGAGTGAAACGGCTGTGGTGCAGATGAACATTGAAGAGATGCAGACCAAACAACGTCAGGTTGAACAGGCAACAATCGACGCTGCAGCTTTGATCAATCACACCACCCATGCCGCACAGCAGAGTGCGCAGCAGGCTCACATCGCCAGTCAGGACATCAAGCGCCTGGTCGGCGATATTGACGGGGTAAAAAACAAGATTGCCCAGCTCAACGACCAGACCAATGAAGTCTCCTCTATTCTGGAAGTGATTAAAGGCATCGCCGAACAGACCAATTTACTTGCCCTCAATGCGGCGATTGAAGCGGCCCGCGCCGGTGAACAAGGACGAGGATTTGCAGTGGTTGCCGATGAAGTACGTAAACTCGCCTCACGGACCGCTGAAGCAACCGGTAATATTGAAAACATCATTGCCCAGTTCCAACGTGACAGTGAAACTTCGCTCACATCGGTCGACAGTGTCTCTGCCCAGGCGCACCAGCGCTCTGACGAAATTGAGCAGTTGTCATCTGTCATGACCAAAGTGGTGGCAGAAATACAACAGGTGCTTGAGCATGCCAGTGGTATTCAGGAGCAAACCCGCCTGACCGCAACCGTCAGTCAGGAAGTGGAAGTTAAGATTGATATCATCACCAAACATGCCGATGAGACCTCCCAATCAGCCACCCAAACCCGGCAAATCAGCCTGAATCTCGAACAATTGTCCCAGCAGTTGGAAGCTCTGCTCAATCAATTTACGATTTCGCATAAGAAATGAGCAGTTAGGTAACATTAATGGTTGATGCTGACGAATTGACAGGTAATATGTTCCGTTGAATCTGTAAAATTCAATCCATCCGAAAGTTCGCTTATTTGTTAACCACAACAAGCGCATCAACAACTGCGCTGAAGCAGTGGCGACCGTTTGAAGTTCGGGTGGAATTTTTACCTCAATGGAGATTATATCAAACATGACTTACGCGCCTGTAAAAGACGTACTAAGCGGTAAGCTGGCAGTTGACAGTGAAGTAACTGTTCGCGGCTGGATCCGTACACGTCGCGATTCCAAAGCTGGAATTTCTTTCCTTGCCATCTATGACGGCTCTTGTTTCGACCCGATTCAGGCCGTGGTCCCTAATAATCTGAATAATTACAACGACGAAGTACTGAAGCTGACAACCGGCTGTTCTGTCGAAGTAACAGGTAAAGTGGTTGAGTCTCCGGCGAGCGGTCAGGATTTTGAACTGGCAGCGACTGGCGTAAAAGTGGTTGGCTGGGTTGAAGATGCCGATACCTACCCGATGGCAAAAACCCGTCACTCAATTGAGTACTTACGTGAAGTAGCGCACCTGCGTCCGCGCACTAACGTGATCGGTGCGGTTGCCCGTGTACGTAACTGTCTGTCACAGGCAATTCACCGTTTTTACCATGAGCAAGGCTACTATTGGGTGTCTGCACCACTGATCACTGCATCTGATGCCGAAGGTGCCGGTGAGATGTTCCGTGTCTCAACTCTGGACATGGAAAACCTGCCACGCACCGACAAAGGTGCGGTGGATTACAACGAAGATTTCTTCGGTAAAGAAACCTTCCTGACCGTATCTGGTCAGCTGAACGCCGAAGCCTACGCTTGTGCGCTGAGCAAGGTGTACACCTTTGGCCCGACTTTCCGTGCTGAAAACTCAAACACCAGCCGTCACCTGGCGGAATTCTGGATGGTTGAGCCTGAAGTCGCGTTTGCTGATCTGAACGATGTCGCGAAACTGGCCGAAGACATGCTGAAATACGTGTTTAAAGCGGTACTGGCAGAGCGTCGTGATGACCTGGAATTCTTCGCGCAACGTATCGACAAAGATGCAGTGACTCGTCTGGAGAAATTTGTTTCTTCTGACTTCGCTCAGGTTGACTACACTGACGCGATCGAGATCCTGCTCAAATCAGGTAAAGAGTTCGAATTCCCGGTTGAATGGGGTATCGACCTGGCATCAGAAACACGAGCGTTTCCTGGCTGAAGAGCACTTCGAAGCTCCGGTTATCGTGAAGAACTATCCTAAAGACATCAAAGCGTTCTACATGCGTATGAACGACGATGGCAAAACGGTTGCAGCAATGGACGTTCTGGCACCGGGTATCGGTGAAATCATCGGTGGTTCACAGCGTGAAGAGCGCCTGGACGTACTGGATGCGCGTATGGTGGAAATGGGTATCGACCCTGAACACATGAACTGGTACCGTGATCTGCGCCGTTACGGCACAGTACCACACGCAGGTTTCGGCCTGGGCTTCGAGCGCCTGGTTTCTTACGTAACCGGTATGGGTAACGTTCGTGACGTGATCCCGTTCCCTCGTACGCCACGCAGTGCAAACTTCTAAGCTATAAGCATTAACGCCAAAAACCGCGTAATCGCAGCAAGAAATGATCAAGGCCTCCGTAATTACGGGGGCCTTTTTATTATCTGTCCCCTTCTCACTTGTGCTGCTTACATCCGGTGCAGCGTGCAAACTCAAATTGCAGCGAATTTAATTCGCTTAAGCCTCAGCGATTCTTGATTCTTACAAGCTTGTTCATACTTATAACCTTGCTCATACTTATAAAGAGCATTGAACACCGGGAGCAGATCATGAAAGTGTTTAAAATCGAGGACCTCTACTACAACGGAGTCAAAGACGGGGTCCATAGCTGGGACCATCCTAACGCGTCTAACCCCTATTACTGGCACCCTGACTGGCTGCATATAGCGGAGGACGCAACCGGCCTGTATCCGAAACAGCCGCTTGACGTCCAAGATGGCGAAGAGGCAACGGAAGAGGATGCCAAGAAAGCCATCATCAAGCATCTTAACGATAAACAAGAGTGACAGCCGGAACGCACATCAACCACGCCTGGATCCAGCATCCGATAAATCAATAAGATGCCTATATTGTGCAGAAATTGTTATCGCCTGATTCCGCAAGCCTCGTCTGTTCACAGGCTCGCGGAATCTCGTCTCGTCCAGTCGTCGTACCCGTTCAACATTTCGGCGACAGGCTGGTTACTTTATCACCATCACAAACAGTTACCCCGTCAATCCAGAGACAGATCCGCGCCGACAAGCTATAAAAATCCCTTGAATTTACTTTGTTACGTAAAAGTTAACGATTACATGACACTTGTCAGCAAGTCGATAAACGGCCAAGCCTTATCGCACAGCAGGTAAAGGCTTTTTTACCACTGATTCCCATTCATCAATTTCTCATTAAACCGTGATTAAATTGCTAAAGCCGAGCCAAATTAATCGGCGAAAATCGCGCGTTTTTTCTGACTTCATAAACTAATTAAAATTTTTTAAATTTTTCTGTTAAGTGCTGTTGTCACAACTATTGCAGAAAGGTATAACTACGATAAATTTCATTGAAAATTTTCTTCCCACCTTAACTAACATGGATGAGCATTATGTTTGAAAAAGTTGTCGCAGCTCCGGCTGACCCGATTCTTGGTCTTACTGAAGAGTTTAAAAAAGATCCTCGTACAGACAAAATCAACCTGGGTGTTGGTATTTACAAGAATGAAGCTGGTGAAACTCCCGTTCTTGCGACAGTGAAGAAAGCAGAAGCCGCGCTGCTGGAATCAGAAAAAACCAAATCTTACCTGACCATCGAAGGTACAGCAGAGTACGGACTGGCAGTTCAAAAACTGCTGTTCGGTGCAGACTCTGATATCGTCGCTCAGAAGCTGGCAAAAACTGCTCAAGCTCCTGGCGGTACCGGTGCACTGCGTGTTGCAGGTGAGTTCATCAAACGTCAAATCGGCGATGTTAAGGTGTGGATCAGCAACCCGACATGGGCAAACCATCACGGTGTATTCAACGCTGCGGGCCTGGAAACAGCGGCTTACTCATACTACAACGCAGAAGCGAAAGACAAAGATTTCGCGGCGATGGTCGCTGATCTTGAGCAAGCATCAGCAGGTGATGTCGTGCTGCTACACGGATGCTGCCACAACCCAACCGGTATCGATCCAACGGCTGACGAGTGGGAAACTCTGGCTAAACTGGTTGCAGACAAAGGCCTGCTGCCAATGTTTGACTTTGCATACCAAGGCTTCGCAAAAGGTGTGGAAGACGATGCTGCCGGTCTGCGTACATTTGCTAAGTACAACAAAGAGATCCTGGTTGCGAGCTCATTCTCTAAAAACTTCGGCCTGTACAACGAGCGTGTTGGTGCCTTCACTCTGGTTGCAGAATCAGAAGAAGTAGCAACCACTGCATTTTCTCAGGTCAAAGCAATCATCCGTTCTATCTACTCAAACCCGCCAGCTCACGGTGCTGCGGTAGTGACTCACATCCTGAACAATGCAGAACTGCGTCAGGAATGGGAAGCAGAAGTAGCAGAAATGCGTGAACGTATTCAGGAAATGCGCGAGCTGTTCGTAGCAACGCTGAAAGAAAAAGGCGTGACTGCAGATTTCAGCTTCATCGAACGTCAAAACGGCATGTTCTCTTTCTCTGGCCTGAGCAAAGAGCAAGTTAGCCGCCTGAAAGACGAGTTCGGTATCTACATCGTAGGTTCTGGCCGTATCAGCGTTGCCGGTATGACCAAATCTAACATGCAGCCTCTGTGTGACGGTATCAAAGCGGTTCTGTAACTCGCGCTTTTACTGTTTCGCTGTTTTACAAAGCCGGCCTCATGCCGGCTTTGTTGTTTTCCCCTGCCCCGTATTTTTGCAAGTCACTTGTTTAAACCGAGTCGATGGTTAGGGATCGCTGCACAAATGGTGGCGATTCTTACCCGTCGTTCGAAACTTGAAAACCATTCGAGAATTGAAAATAGTTCTGAATACCCAGCCACTTAAGCTAGACTGAAATCACATCAACGCTTTTTGCTTATTGCATTGATAGGCCACACAGCCGGAAGATAACCGTCAGCTTGGGATACGATTTATTAAGCAAATAACCAGCAACGCACAGATAGCCATCACCCGGCCGGTATTTTGGCGTGCATTTCTGTGTTATCGGAAAAATTCGTGTAGTATGAATACTTTCCAACAGCACTGAGCTGTGCTGTATATCCTTAACCAGCGTACACGTCACCACGCAAGGAGCCATAGATGGAAGCGGAACTATTAGAAATAAAAAACTTCCTCAGCCAACATCCGCCTTTCAGCGATTTACCTGAAGAAACGCTGGAAGACATTGCACACAACGTCGAGATCACTTATTACCGACAGGATACTCCGATCATTCGCTTTGGCGACCATACCGAAGAAACTGTATATGATCCGCAGTGGCGTGGTGGAGGTGTACCGTCGTAAAGGGGAACTGTATAACCGCCTGACAGAGGGCGGCCTGTTTGGTCAGATGGGCTTACTTACCAACAATAAAGTGCGTTTCCCGGTTACCGCGATTGAAGATACTCTGGTGTACTGTATCCCTGAAGCCATATTCCAGTCTCTGTATGAATCTTACGATACGTTCGCCGATTTTGTAGAAGTACAGGATAATGCCCGTTTGCGCCAGGCCGTTTCCAGTACTGCGGAACAAAACGATTTGACCACAGTAAAAGTCAAACGTCTTATCACCCGCGAAGCATCATATGTAAATAAGGGGACCAGTATTCAGGACGTCGCCATGAAAATGGCGGAAGAGAACGTTTCGTCGATGCTGATCATTGACCCGAACATTCTTGAAGATGATGAGGAAGACAGCCGGCCCCTGATTGGTATTCTGACTGACCGCGACCTGTGTCGCCGGGTTGTTGCTGAAGGTGTCAAATACGTTGAGCCGGTGGAAAACGTCATGACATCAGATGTTATTTCGCTTGACCACAACGCCTACGTCTATGAAGCCATGCTGATGATGCTACGTTACAACGTGCACCATCTGCCAATCCTGAAAGGCCGTAAACCGATCGGGATTCTGGACATCACTGACATCGTTCGTCATGAATCCCAAAACTCACTGTTACTGGTCAGCAGCATCTTCCAGCAAAACAGCATTGAAGACCTGGCGCAGATTTCCAAACAGGTGAAGAACAGCTTTGTGCGTCTGGTTAATGAAGATGCCAACTCGCACATGGTCGGTACCGCAATGTCGGTGATCGGCCGCAGCTTCAAACAGCGCATTATTGAACTGGCTGAAGAAAATCTCGGCCCTGCCCCTATTCCGTATTGCTTCCTGGCCCTTGGGTCAATGGGCCGTGATGAACAGTTAGTCGTTACCGATCAGGATAACGCCATCATTCTCGATGACAGTTATAACGAAGCTGAACACGGCGAATATTTTGCCCAGTTTTCCAAATTCGTCTGTGACGGTCTGGCCGAATGTGGTTACAGCTACTGCACCGGCGACATTATGGCAACCAACCCGATGTGGCGTATGACCCGCCGTGAGTGGGAAGACTGCTTTGCTGACTGGATCGACAATCCGAACCCTAAAGCGCTGCTGAATGCCTCAATCTTCTTCGATCTGGACGGCGTATATGGCCGTCTGAAATGGGCTGAACAGTTGACCGGGTTTATCGTGCGCCGTGCACGTCGTAACAACCGTTTCCTGGCCTGCCTGGCACGCAACGCGCTTAACCGGACCCCGCCACTCGGCTTCTTTAAGAGCTTCGTGATGGAAAAAGATGGCCGTCATAATAACTCCATTAACCTCAAACGCCGTGGTACTGCTCCGCTGGCCGATTTAATCCGCGTGCATGCGCTGGCCGTCGGCTCACGAGCGAAGAACTCGTTTGAACGTCTGGATGATATTATTAATGCCGGTATCCTGCCTAAAGGCCGCGGTATGGACCTGCGCGATGCCCTGGAATTCATCTCCATGGTACGTATCCGCCACCAGGCCATTGATGTTGAGAATGACATTGCCGCCGATAACAATATCGAACCGGAACATCTGTCTGACTTTGAACGCCGTAACCTCAAAGATGCTTTCCAGATCCTGAGTAACGCCCAGAACTTCCTTAAGTACCGTTACCAAGCCAGCAGCAGCATTAAGTAAGGTCGCAGCATGATAAAACTTTTTCAGCCGCCCAGTATAGACTGGCCGTATAAGTACAAAGCCAAACAGAATGTGGTGAAAGATCCGCTGTTACAGCAGTTTCTACCAGACCGAGTTGCCTAATCCGGACACACCGATGAGTGAAATGACCTTTGTGGCGATGGATTTTGAGACAACCGGTCTTAACGCCGACAAAGATGAAATCATTACTATCGGACTGGTGCCGTTTACCCTCAACCGGGTCTATCTCAACCGGGCGAAACACTGGACGGTCAGACCACGGCAAAAACTCGATGAGAACTCGATTGTCATTCATGGTATCACCCATAACGACATCATGGATGCACCGGATCTGAGTGAAATCGTTGAGGAAGTGCTTAATGAGCTGGCCGGGCACGTCCTAGTGGTCCATTACCACAAGATTGAGCGCGAATTTCTTGACCGTGCACTGAAACGCCGGATTGGTGAAGGCATCGAGTTTCCGGTGATTGATACTATGGAGCTTGAGAGCCAGATTCAGAAGCGTCAGACCGCTGGCATTGTCAATAAGATCATGGGCAAACGACCAGACTCGGTGCGATTAGGTCAATCGCGTATGCGCTACAACCTGCCCGCCTATACGCCGCACCATGCGCTGACCGATGCCATCGCTACGGCGGAGCTGCTGCAGGCACAAATTGCCCACCACTATTCAGGTGATCAACCACTGCGTCAGTTCTGGCTCTGAACGTCAAACTATCATGATTTAGCGGTTTCAGCTGCCCGTTCAGTTACAAGCCGCTGTTTAAGTGGTATCGGAGCGATAAAAAAAGGAGCCATCAGGCTCCTTTTTTGGTCACATCTCTGCAATGTGATTACAGCTTAAAGCGACGAATTTCCTGCTCCAGCTCACCTGACAAGTCAGACAGCGCAGCTGCCTGAGCAGCAGCATCATGTGCTTCTTCTGCCAGTTCGTTTGACACATCACGGATACCTTCTGTATTACGGGTAATCTCCGAGGTGACTGACGCCTGCTCTTCCGCAGCTGACGCAATCTGAGTGGCCATATCACTGATGCTTTCAACCGCATGCTGGATCTGGGTCAGGCTGGCTGCCGCGGCATGCGAGTCATCCACACTGGTGTCAGCCAGCATACGGCTGTCATTCATGATACCTACCGCTTTCTTCGTCGTAGACTGCAGGGTTTCTATCATAGTTTGGATTTCTTCTGTCGATGCGTGGGTACGCTGACTCAGAATACGCACTTCATCGGCAACCACCGCAAAACCACGACCTTGTTCACCGGCACGTGCTGCTTCAATCGCCGCGTTCAGAGCCAGCAGGTTAGTCTGCTCAGCAATGTTCTGAATGGTCGATAAAATGGTGCTGATCTGATTACCGTGCTCTTCCAGTTTCGGTCACAACATTGGTCGCCAGACGCACTTCATCCGCCAGCGAGTTCAGTGAATTCTGTGCCTGAGAGACCTGGCTTGAACCATCACGGCATGCCGTTACAGACTCTTCTGAGTGACGCGCGGTATTTTCCGAGTTGTGGGCAATCTCATGAGTGGCCGCCGCCATCTCATTAATCGCAGTCGCTACCATGTTGATTTCATCCTGCTGCATGCGGATACGAGCACTGCGCTCTTCTGCATGCTGTGCGGTCATTTTCGACTGCTCAGACAGAGATTGTGACACATGGCTTAACTTGACAATCATGGCGTGCATGTTACCAACAAACACGTTGAAGTTAGTGGCCAACAGGCCTACTTCATCGTCACTGCGCGGCTCCAGACGCTGGGTCAGATCGCCTTCACCAGAAGCAATTTCAGCCAGAGCACGCGATACACGACCCAGATCCTGGAACAGGAAGCTCACCAACCATGACACAATCAGGACCACAATGATGGTTACGATCAGCGCAGAAATTAACAGCCCGGTTAGCAACTCATCTTCAGCAGCGAACTCAGTATCACGATCCATCTGAATAGCGAAGATCCACGGCGTATTCGGCACTTTGCTGAAGTAGTAGATTAAATCACGGCCACCCTGATCCAGTTCTACCAGACGGCTTTCACCGGCCGCCTTTTCGATCATATTCATGTTGAATGTGTTCGACACACTGTTGACCGGTTTAAGCAGCAGCTTTTTATCCGGGTGCGCCAGGAACGTACCGTCCTGGGTATCAATCAACATCGCAAATGCATTTTCACCGGCATCAATAGCCAGTACATCGTTCACCAGTTGGTCGATCAGCACATCAGAACCCACCACGCCAGCAAACTGGCCGTTGTGACGCACAGGTTCAGCGATAGTCACCAGCAGCGCGTTCGTGATTGCATCCTGGTACGCAGTCGTTATCAGCTGCTTACCCGCGGCTGATGCATCTTTATACCAAGGACGAGTGCGAGGATCATAGTCGGCACGGTTGCGCTCAGGATGAGAGCGGAACATTTCACCTTTCGGTGTACCAAAGAATATATCGTCAAATCCGCCTGCATTACGCGCCTGCTGCAGAAACGGAACCAGATTTTGTTCGTCAGTGTATTCATTTACCGCCGAGGTAATATCTTTTCGAATCGATACCCAATCGGAAATACCTTTTGATGCGGCGACAGAAATTGCTTCAGCCCGGTCAAGAACACCACGGTGAGTTTGTTGACTTAATTTGTCAGCAGACAACCAGGTCAGTACGGCGGCCATAACCACCACAGCTGACAAGCTTGCTCCAATGAGTTTTTGCTTAAGAGTCAGTTTCATCTGATTACTTTTTTAAAGGTTGGAGTTAAATAGTACGGCGCAGATAGTAACGGGAATATGACAAGGTTGCACGTGTTATGTAAAGAGAATTGCATATTATTTGGCCGGTTAAGGAGATACCCCTTAAACCGACAATAAAGTGACTAATGTCAAATTTTTAAATACAAAAAAGCCGGCAAAATGCCGGCTTTATCACAAAACGAGTTTAACGTTTAAACGGTTCTGTCCGCATGCCCATCACGAGGCTGACACACATCAGCAGCAGCACAAAGGTAAACGGCAACGCGGTAGATATCGCACCCGCTTGCAGTGCCTGCACCGCTTGCGTGCCGCCAATCCACAGCAAAGCAATCGCAATCGCGCCTTCCATCAATGCCCAGAAGATACGTTGCAGTACCGGTGCATCCATCTTACCGCCAGCAGTAATGCTGTCGATAACCAGAGAGCCCGAGTCTGATGAGGTAATGAAGAATACCAGAACCAGCACCACAGCGATAATTGACAGCAGAGTGCCAAAAGGCAGTACGTCAAACATCTGGAACATCGCCAATGATACGTCAGTCAGACCATTTGCACCCAGTTCACCAATTTTGTCAGCAACTTGTTCAATGGCCAGGCCACCAAATACAGACATCCAGATCAGGGTTACAGCAGTCGGAACCAGCAGTACTGCGACAATAAATTCACGGATAGTACGGCCACGGGAAACACGTGCGATAAACATACCAACGAATGGCGACCATGAAATCCACCATGCCCAGTAGAACACAGTCCAGCCCTGGAACCAGGCAACGTCTTCACGACCTACAGGATTACTCAGCGGAATGATATTCTCAACGTAAGCCATAAACGTGGTGGGAATCGAGCCGAACGTGACCGCATAACCAATCAGAGCGACCAGAATAAGCAGCAGGAATGCGACCACCATGTTGATGTTTGAAATAACTTTAACGCCACCATCGATACCACGAACCACCGATAATGTTGCCAAAAGTGTCACACCAACAATTACCACGATCTGCAGACCGATACCCGCTTCAACCCCAAACACGTGGTGGATACCACTCGCCGCCTGTTGAGCACCCAGTCCCAGCGAGGTTGCCAGACCAAACAACGTAGCTAATACCGCCAGGATATCAACAATATGGCCTGCCCAGCCCCAGGCGCGATCGCCCAGAATCGGATAGAAAATAGAACGGATAGAAAGCGGAAGACCTTTGTTGTAACAGAAGAAAGCCAGTGACAACGCAACAACGCCGTAAATAGCCCAAGGATGCAGACCCCAGTGGAACATGGTCGCGCCCAGCGCCAGCGTCGCCGCTTCCGGAGAATTAGCAGGAACGCCCAGCGGAGTCTCGTACCAACCGGTGAAATACGCAACCGGCTCAGCCACACTCCAGAACATCAGGCCAATACCCATACCCGCAGCGAACAGCATAGACAGCCACGAAATCATTGAGTGATCGGCAACCGCGTCTTCTCCGCCTAAACGAATCTTACCGTATGGAGAAACAACCAATACCAGACAGAAAATCACAAAAATGTTACCAGACCATATAAATAGCCAGTCAAAGGAACCGATAATCTGCCACTTAATTCCGTCTAACGCTGTTTTTGCCGTGTCTGCGTCCACTAACAGTGTCGCCAACAAAAACAGACCTATCAGACCCGCACTAATACCAAATACCGGATTGTGAACATCAAAACCCCATTTCTGGACGTTATCCTGCCCCACGGTATAGTCGGTACTGTCGATACTATATTTATCAATACCCTTCGTCATTTGTCCTCTCTTCTACAGATCCTTGTTGAACTCTATAACCATAACAACGAGATAATTTGCGATTAAACACATCAAATATATTTCGTGGTCATAACTATTGTCCGATACAACACTTGACTTACAGTTTACACACCATTGATCTCAAATCTACCCAAAGATTGTTTTGCAACCAATTTTTACTTAAATTCGTTAACGAGCGTAGACTTTTTGTTCAAAAAGAACAACCATGTACTTCGTGCACAAAACATTTTATGTCGTTTTAGATACATAAAAACCGTCTAAAACCGCTGTAAAAAAAGTATGATGTCAACACTTTTCATCGCGCTTCAACTAATGTATCGTCGCGCCTAAATTCTCCTATAAGTCGTGGATGAACATTTTGGAAAGACATGAAGAAGTACTGGTTGCCATTCGCCAGATCATCCGAGCCATTGACCTGCACTCTAAAAAGCTTAGCAAAAACGCTGGATTGACTGGCCCTCAGTTGATTTTAATGCGATCAATTCAGGAGTTAGGTGAAGTCACCATTCGTGAACTGTCCAAGCATACCAACATGAGTCAGGCAACAGCGACGACCATCCTTGACCGCCTCGAACGTAATGGTTATGTACAGCGCATTCGCAGTGTCTCTGACAAGCGTAAAGTTCATGCGCATCTGACCGACGAAGGTCTTAAGTTGCTTGCTGATGCACCTCAGCCACTGCAGCAAGACTTTGTTGAACGATTTCAAAAACTGGAAGACTGGGAACAGAGCCTCCTGCTTTCTTCCGTTCAGCGTTTATCCACTATGATGAATGCCGAAAACTACGATGTGGCACCCATGCTGGAAATCGGCAGTATTACTAAAGCTGAATAAATCGTTTAAATCCACACTACTTTCGCCTAATCAACTGATTGCAAGACGTTATCAGTTGATCTTAAATCAAGAAAATGCAAAAGGCTTGCCACATCCAGCCTTTGTCTCATCAGTGTAGTACAGTTTATTCCAGCAACCCATGTTGAACAGCGTATTGAGCCAGTTCAGCGGTACTGTGAATATCCAATTTGTGCTTGATGTTCTGACGATGCGTCTCGACTGTGCGGTAGCTGATATTAAGCAGGGACGCGATCTTCTTGCTGCTGTGTCCCTGAGCGACAAGCTTCAGTACCGCCTCTTCTCTGCGACTGAGCGGATTTGGCTTAAGCGCCACAGGTTCCACATCCTGTGTAAACAAGGTCTGGGTTGCGGATTCGCAAAAGTAAGTCGAACCAAGATTCACGGTTTTAATCGCCTGAACCATTTTTTCCGCTGAAATTTCCTTGAGCATGTAGCCCACTGCACCAGCCTGCATCACTTTCATGATGTATTCACGGTTATCGTGCATCGTCAGCATCAAAACCTTAGCATCAGGCACTGCTTCCTTAATCAGACGGGTCGCATCAATACCATTCATAATCGGCATGCTGACGTCCATCAGAATCACATCCGGTCGATGCTGTTTAACCACTTCCAGCGCCTCAACGCCATTTCCGGCCGTGGCAACGACCTCTATTTCCGGTTCCATTTCCAGGCGGGCCATAAACCCTTCCAGCACGACCTGATGGTCATCCACAATCACTACTCTAATTGGCTTTTCCATACATTGATCCATCCAGTTGCAGCAGAACGGTAATTTCGGTTCCGAACCCGGGCTCACTCATCAATTCCAGATCACCACCGAGAAATTCGACCCTCTCTTGCATGTTGCGTAACCCGATACCATTTTTCGCCAACGCTCCTTTGAGATTAAAACCGACACCATCGTCACGAATAATCAGTTGCAGCATGCTACCCATCTGCTGCACGATCACGCTGACATGCTTCGCCCGCGCGTGTTTTTCAATATTATTCAGCGATTCCTGCACTACCCGATATAAGGTGGTGGACACCTCAGATTTGAGTTTATAACCGGGCGGTGTATCAAACAGGCTTTCGGTCTGAATGCCGGAATGAGACTGAAAATCATCAAGCAAGGTGACGATCGCAGCCTGCAGACCGATATCATCCAGCGCACTGGGACGCAGATTGTGTGAGATCCTGCGTACTTCATTAATCGCGGTCATCAGGGATTGCTGCGCTTTCTCGGCATGCCGTGCCAGTGCGTCATCTTTCAGCTTGTAACTAAGCAGCTCCAGATGGCATTTGCTCGAGACCAGCAGTTGATTGATACCGTCATGCAGTTCCCGCGCGAGATGTTTTTTCTCATCTTCCTGAAACATCACTGTTTTATGCGCCAGTTCTTTGAGGTTTTTATCGGCCAGACGATGCTCGTGCAAATTAATCGCCAATGTCAGCACGATAATGACCGCTACCGTGACCACCAGAATGACGACCACCGAAAAGAAGGTGGTATCGATATTGTTATTGATCGTGGCCTGCATGGCCGCGACTTCCTGACTGACATCTTCGATATACAGTCCTGTGCCAACCATCCAGCCCCATTTGTCCAGCCACTCAACATAACTCAGCTTGGGAACAATCTCGCCACTGGAAGGTTTCTGCCACAGATACTGATGAAAACCACCGCCTGACTGCGCCTGAAACAACAACGCCTCAATCAGGTAGTCGCCTTCACTATCCTGAAGTTTCAGCAAATCACGGCCAATCAGCTCCGATTGAATGGGATGCACCAGATTGACACCATGCTGGTCGTAAACAAAAAAGTAACCGTCTGCGCCGTAACGCAAGCGGGTGAGGATCTGTTTTACCCTCTCCTGTGCATCTTGCTGTGACAACCGGGGGTCGTTGTACACCAGGCTAATGGAGTCCAGCGCCAAATCGACACTGTCTTTAAGCGCCGTTTCACGTGCTTTAATCAGATTAGCGCGGAAACTCTCCACTTCCCGTTCACCAAGGCGTTTGGCCTGATGAATCGAAATCCAGCTGATACTGGCCGTCACCAACAGCAGAGGTAACAGTGTCAGTAATATCAATTTGGCTTTGAGAGGCATCCGTTTCCCCAGAAATGAAAGCGGCTTACTGAACATCAGCAAGCCGCTTTACTTTATCAATTTGTTATCAACTTAAGAAATAAGGAAGTAACAACCTCGAATCCGATCACATTCCATAAAACCCGGGGAAAACCAGCAAAGAGGCCAAAACCACAATTTGAATCGCGATAAAGGGGACGACACCACGATAAATATCGACGGTTGTGACGGTTTTCGGTGCCACACCTTTGAGGTAAAACAGGCTGAAACCAAATGGCGGAGTCAGAAATGAAGTTTGCAGGTTCATCGCAATCAAAATGGCAAACCAGGTCATATCAATATCGAGCAGACTGGCAACCGGAGCAATGATAGGCACAATAATAAAGCAGATCTCGACGAAATCAATGAAGAATCCCAGCACCAGAATCACCAGCATGGTCACTACAAGGAAACCCCATTTTTCGCCCGGAATAGCCAGCATCCACTCTTCTACCAATAAGTCACCGCCAGTGTAGGTAAACGCCATCGAGAAGGCCGTTGCGCCTATCAGAATGGCAAACACCATAGCGGTAACTTTCACCGTTTCCTTCGATGCAGCGTACACCATCTTCCAGCTGAACTGACGGTAGGCTAATGCCAGCAGCAGTGCACCCGCTCCCCCTAAAGCAGCCGATTCAGTCGGGGTCGCGACGCCGGCAAATATCGACCCGAGCACAACAATGATCAGAGCAAGAGGCGGAACGACGGCTTTCAATGCCTCTATGACTTCCTGGGAACGGGTTTTACTGCTGTCGCGTTCGATCGGCTGAGCAGCGAGCGGATTGAGCTTCGCGTAAATCAGTATATACACAACATAAGCGCCCACCAGCACTAAACCAGGCCACAGGGCCGCCTGAAACAGGTCACCGACCGGCACACCAAGCACATCACCAAGCAGTATCAGTACAATGGATGGCGGGATAATTTGCCCCAAGGTCCCGGAAGCACAGATAGTGCCGCACGCGAGACCTTTATCGTAATTGTATTTCAGCATCACCGGCAGTGAGATCAGCCCCATCGCCACCACCGACGCACCTACCACACCAGTGGATGCGGCCAGCAGAGCCCCAACCAACACGGTCGAAATAGCGATACCACCACGAACACCACCAAACAGGCGCCCCATCGACTCCAGCAGTTGCTCTGCGAGCTTGGTTTTTTGCAAAACCAGTCCCATGAAGACAAACAGCGGGACCGCCATCAGAACCGTGTTTTCCATAATAGACTGGATACGATATGGCATGAACGCGAACATATCGATCCCTTCCGCCCACACACCAAAAATTAACGCAATGCCGCCAAAGGTAAACGCGACAGGGAATCCGATCAGCAGCGCAAACAGCGCTACAAAAAACATCACAATACCAATCATAAGGTCATCCTTTACTTCGAGTCGGTGTTGCCAGCGGATAACAGACGAGGGTTGGCAAATTTATTTACGGAGTGAAGTATCAGCCCGAGGCCACTTATCGCCATAAACAGAAAGGACAGCGGGATGATGGCTTTGATGATCCACCGAGACGGTAACCCGCCCGGGTCACCTGAGGTTTCCCCCAGTTCAAAGCTTTCTTTGGCAAAATCAATACCGAAGTAAGCCACCAGCAGACAAAACGGAAGTAAAAACAGTAAGGTGCCTGCAATATCAACCACAGCCTGAGCTTTGTGCGATAGCCGCTCATAAATAATATCGACCCGAACATGACCGCCCGCTTTCACGGTATAAGGAATACCAAGCAGGAAAACGGCAGAAAACAGGTGCCATTCCAGCTCCTGAAAAGCGATGGATACATCATTAAACACATAACGCATCACGACGTCGTACACGACGTTGAGCACCAGCAGAATAAACAGAATACTGGAGACCCATCCCCAGAAGTCGCTGATACGATTAAACAAGCGCTCAATATAGACCAGACTTCTCATTTCAAACTCCCTGAAACTCGAATATAAGCTCCGTGACATCAGTAAAACACGGAGCTTGGTTTATTATTATCAGGTTAATGCTTCAGCCCAGACTCTACTGTTCACTATTGAGGTAAGCACGCATTGAAATGTCGGTCCAGGCACGAACGTCTTTCATATACTTGGCCTGGGATTCCTGAATTTCTTTTGCTTCAGGATCAGCTGCCGCATGTTGAGCTAACAGACGATCATTGGCCTCGCGCAGCGCTTTAATAACTTGTGGCGGGAAAGTTTTGACCTTCACATCCGGGTATTCAGTGGTGATGGACGCCCAGTTCTTACCACTTTCATGCACAGACTGGATATACATGTCATAGGCCGCGTCACGCATGGCAACACGCAGGATTTCCTGCAGGTCCGCAGGCAGACGTTCCCAGCTGCGTTTATTAATCAGGAACTGCAGTTTCTGTCGCCGGCTCATGCCAGCCGGTGTAGTAATAAGGGGCGATTTTGTGGAAGCCCATACGCAGGTCAAGTGAAGGACCTACCCATTCCAGCGCATCGATAGTACGTCGCTCCAGAGAGGTGTACAGCTCTCCTGGGGCAATGTTCGTCGGTTTCGCACCCAACTCAGCCAACACTTCACCGGCAAAACCCGGAATACGCATTTTAAGACCTTGCAGATCTTCTACTGAGTTGATCTCTTTCTGGAACCAGCCACCCATCTGTACATCAGTGTTACCGCCGGGGAAAGACAACATGTTGTGCGGTGCGTACACTTTCTCCATCAGTTCCATACCGCCGCCATGGTAGAACCAGGCGTACTGTTCAGGTGCGGTCATGCCAAACGGCATGGAAGTGAAGTAGAGGGTATTCGGCACTTTGCCTTTCCAGTAATAAGAAGCCGAGTGCCCCATGTCGTACTGACCAGATTTGACCATATCAAACACGCCCAGCGGCGCTTTGTGTTTGTTGGCGGAATCAATCCGGATCTGCAGACGACCATTTGACATTTTCTCTGCCATGGCAGCCATATTTTTCGTGGTATCGCCAAAAACCGGAAAATTCGGACCCCAGGTTTCGGCAAGTTTCAGGCGATACACTTTTTCAGCAGCGCTTACATTGGCAGTAAACAGAGTAAAACAGGCAGTGACAGCAACCACTCCGGCGGTGACACGTTTTACAGATTTTGAAATCAGACTCATTTTCACGTCCCTTTGTTTTTATTAAGGCTCTGGTGAGCCTTATCTTCTCCCCTACTTTGGGAGAACTTAGGTGATGATGAAATGAGCGTGATTACGCAGTAATTAACAGATTTGTAGAGGACTCAAACGAAAGGGTTAGGTAGAACTACGTAAGTTATCAACGATAAGTTTTACCTATCTGCTTAATTTTACAGGTCAACCAGAAATGTAAATGCGACTAAAGAGTGTCGGAACTACGTAGTTGTTTGTCTGCAGGTGACTCCGGCAAAAAGTTGCCAATTTGTGACAAACGGCAGGAATGAAAACGAAAAAAGCTCCGACACGCGGAGCTTTTTTGCAAACAATAGTTATCCGAAACAGATGACGTTAAATCGCTTTGTAGATAACTTTGTTACCTGAAAGTTGCTCTTTAACGACCAGGTTTTCGTCCAGTAGTTTTTTCAGAGCGCCGGTTGCCCAAGAAGCCGCTTTGGTATCTTCCTGACCTGCAGCCAGACCAATCGACTTAGGATTGATGCCTTCAGCATTGGCGGCAACGATGTCCAGCACCTGTTGCTGTTTTGGAGTTAATGCTACGTCTACTTTTTTCGCTGCTGCTACTTGTTCGGCCACTGGCTTAACCGCGGCTTTCTTTTCAACAACAGGTTTTGCAGTTGCAGGCTTTGCTGTTTTCGGCGCTGAAGCAAGGTTTGCTGCAATCGCTTTAATGCGTTTTTGCAGTTTAGCCTGCACGTTACGCTTATGAGCAAGTCTCATCGAGTATGTCTCCATTTCACTGCACAAAGCGCAGTGGTGAAAATTTGAAGCGCGTTTTATATCAAAATTCGTCAGCCTTTTGTAGGGTGTTGGTCAAGTTAGGCTACAAAAACACGATATTCGGCCATGATTGACTACAATTTAGACATGCATCCAACTGATCCCTTGTTGCACTACTGAGTATAAATACAGAGAAATAACAGCCAATTGCCGTGAACCTTATGCAAACAGTTCATTTATCCAACCATCATTTTGATCTGCGCTCACCCTACCTGCGCATGATTGGTTTTATTGTCATCATCTCGACCTTGTTTCTGGTCATTCTTGCTCCGGGGTGGCAACAGGCACTTTTGTCTCTCATTGCTATGTGCATATTGTGTGGCAGCGGCTACTGGCTGATCAGAAAAAGCTGGATCGGTTATACGCTGACACCGACCCATTTTCAGCAGCACCTGTTTCATGGTGGCTGGGTCGTAAAGTGGAATAACATCAGCGCGATAGGCATTTGCAGTTATGAACAGGAAGGGTGGCATCAACCTCTGCCCTGGATTGGCATACGACTCAAAAGCTATGAGCCCTACCTGGACGCCATTTGCCCGCGTATTGCCACCGAGATCCTGCTCAGGCAGCGGGCACTGCTTTATCTTGGTGCCAGACAACACAACCAGCATCATCAGTTTGAAGACATGGTGCTGAACAGCCGTCCGTTTTGCGAACATGGCGGAAAAATGTACCGCGGTCTGATGGCGATGCTTGCCAATCGCATGTGCTATCAGCGCCGCTTTTACGGCTATGATGTGTTTATTGCCAGCAGTGATTTAGATCGCAGCGCGGAGGAGTTTGTCGGTCTGACCCGGCGCTATCTTGCCGCAGCCGAGCCAGAAACCTTTACCTGATCACAGTGCAGGAAATTAACGGATTCCGAATCCTGAGTTAACGTGTCTAAGGACTAAGTTAACGGAGTATGAGGACTAGGTTAACGGAGTCTGAGGGCTCTGCAGACCGTCCAACGTAATCAGTACAACGGCATTTCATCGGCAACAAATGGATTGCTGGCGCGCTCGTGACCAAAGGTGGAAATCGGGCCATGACCGGGGACAAAAGTCACATCATTACCCATCGGCCACAGTTTAGTTTTGATGGAATTGATCAGGGTATTGAAGTCACCCTGTGGAAAGTCTGTGCGTCCGATACTGCCGTTAAACAGCACATCACCAACGAAAGCCAGGCGAGCTTCATTGCTGAACAACACAACATGGCCCGGGGTATGACCCGGAGTATGGACAACGTCAAGCACCTGCTGACCAAAGGTGATGGTATCCCCTTCCTGCAGCCACTGAGACGGCGTAAACGCTTTGGTCAGAGGAAAACCAAACATCTTGCTCTGACCTTCCAGCCCTTGCAGCCAGAAATCATCGTCCTGATGCGGTCCAACAACGGCGACTCCACCCAGCATATCAGCCAGTGGTTCAGTACCGCCGACATGATCAAGGTGACCATGAGTCAACACCAGTTGCTCGACCTTAACACCAAGTTCATCAATCAAGGCTTTGAGTTGCTGAACATCACCACCCGGATCGACAACAATCCCCTGCATGGTTTCATCACACCATACAATGGAGCAGTTTTGCGCAAAAGGCGTAACAGGAACGATCTGGTATTTTAAAGACATGGGCAACCTTGTTCGAAACAATAAATTAAGTTGCCCGAACTATGACATTCCCGCCTCATTTTGACAAGTTGCGACCCGGATTGTGGATAACTTCCGAGCCTTGTTTACGATCCTTGCCAGCGACGCACCGGGCCAGTATCTATATGGACAAACTGGCTCTTGGGATAGTACCCGACACCGCCCGCGTTGAGACTTAATGCTGCATCATGCACTTGTTTTAGTGACACACCATCAAGGCGAAAATCGATTGCCTGGCCCAACATATGGAAACTTTTTTTCGCCACACCGGAAGAGCGATTGCGCAACATGGCATTGGTTACCGGCGAACGATAACCGGAAATAATCTGAACTTCGCTTTCTACCCCCAATAATTGCTGAATGCGAGAAATCTGATCGAACAGATTTTTATCCATCGGATGGGTTTCGTCCTGGCGGAAATCACGGCAAATGTGATTCAGACGTTGTAACTCAGAACGCACATAGCGCTGACCATTAAAATAACAAGATTCTAATGATTCACCGGTATGCAGGTTATTCAGAGCCAACACACGAGGTTTATGGGGATAAGAAGCATGGGCTATGCCCGGAGCGCAGGTTGCAAGCACCAAACCAGAAACCGGCGAACTTTAAAAAATCGCGACGTGACAGACTCAAAACAACACCTTTAAACTACGGAATTCGATCTTAATAATCCGGCAAACTACCGGACTCCTCAGACAAGATCAAATGCATAATTTGTGCTAGTTTGGTCACAAAATGTCACAAGATAAGTTTACTATTTGACCAATAAAGGGATTTTCCCTGTGTCATTTTTTCGCAAATTTAGATTTGGATCATCCCCTGTCATTTTTCAGGCGGTCAAAGCGGTAAATATCGTCCCGATAGTGGATGCTTCCGGCCTCGTACCACACCGTTTGATAGATAATATGCACAGGTATGCGCTTTTTCAGCGGGATCGAATGATTACTTCCCCGCTGATCCTGCATCAAATCTTTATCATTGATTCCCTGCATCTCCAGTAAAGTCAGAGCGAGGCGATCAGCATGCTCAACCCTGATACAACCGGAGCTGAACGCGCGCGACGGATTATTGAACAGATGTTTGCTCGGTGTGTCATGTAAGTAAATTGCACGCTTGTTTGGCGTATTAAATTTATACAAACCCAGCGCGTTCTGATTGCCTGACTGCTGACGTAAACGATATGGAAAGGCTTTAGGTTTGACGCTATTCCAGTCGATCTGAGTCGGGTCCATTTTCTGGCTTGAGTTCCAGCTCTCAATAATATCAATATGATGCCGGCTCAGATAGGTGTGGTCACGTTTAGCCAGCGGCAAAATATCCTCGACCATAATTTTATAAGGTACATTCCAGGTCGGATTGAGAATCAGAGAATCAAGCCGGGTATTCATCACGGGAGTCGGCCGGCTGACCTTACCTACCACCACTTTGGACTGAAACACCTCTTTACCCGAGTGCCAGTACTTAAGTTCGAAGCCGGGAACATTGACCACAATACTGGTGTCAGTATCAGTGGGCCATAACCGCATCCGCTCCGCATTGATAGCCAGCAAAGCCAAACGATCTTCCAGCTTGAGGTTCAGCCATTTCAGGGTGTTGACGCCGATGAAACCATCCACTTTCAATCCGTGCATACGCTGAAACTGTTTGACCGGCTCGACCAGAGTATTGTCATACCACGTGACAGCGTCACTCACATCGCTGACATCAATATTGACCAGAGCCAGTCGCGTGATCAACGTGCTACGATCCTCGAGACTATCACCGGGCTTCTTAAGTCCGGCCTGCACATAGACCGGCATAATTAATGGCGTTTGCTGATTCAGGTAACGGTAAGCACTGAGTAGCTGTCGATAGGCGGGATCGGACGGCGCATATTGATCAATCAGCATACTGATGTTTTGCGTACCGATGGCAATATGCAGATCCAGCAAAGCCTGCTCGCTTGGCTGAGGCAGACTCAACAATTTTTTCTGTTCAAAAAACCAACTCACCCCCTGCTGTGGTGCCTGCTCGGCATAACTTAAGTAAAGCATCAGCGTGTCGGTCGCCAGCAGATCATATTCGAACCAGTCACCTTGGTTGCGATAATGGATGAGGGCTTGTAACTGACGTTCAAACAACGGGCTGATATTGGCAAGACGTACCAAATCAAGCTGGCGTTCAAAATGTTGCGTATCCCGCATATCCACCCAGATCAATTGATCATTATTCTGATGGTAAATACGTTCTAATTGCCCGGGGAACTGTAACAGTGATTCGACCGAAGAACGCTCTTCAAGCCAACCAAGTTTACTGAAATAGGGAGAAGCAGACAGCGGAGTGCTGACACAAATCAGTAAGAAGAAAAGGATACCTAAACGTTGCATGATATTATGCCCATGTCGCCCGCCAATACTTCAGTATGGCAAAAGATATGGGCATATGATAACTCTGACGTGTGTTAAAAATGCGTCGTTTTCATTACGCTCAGGGCATTTACCCTGTTTCTGCATTAACGAACTGTTTCTGCATTAACGCACTGTTTCAGCATTGACACACGATTCCCGTATTGGGAATCTTGCTGCGACTTACACTATCGGCGACCAGTGATTATCCCACTGCACATTGGAGACATGCTGAACAGCACGCTCAGGGTAACGATGGTTAATCACTAAGGCCGAGCCGGAGCTCACCTGGAATTCATCACCGTAAACCACCACGCCGGATGCATCAGGTAATGCAGCCAGCTCAACCAGGTCACCGGTTTGTTTAGACCAGATACCGTAACAGCTTCCCCGTGGCGATGTCGCCAGAATCCATTGTTCGTTCGCCGCAATACTGGCAATGTAATGGTTGAAACGAGCCCACTGTTCAGGTTTCTGCCCGCAGCGGTTTTAATGCTCCGCCTGAGGTATGCATGGCCAACAATGACGGGTAATCCTCTGGTTTACCGCGATATTGCTGGCCGCACAGTACCGTGTCACAGCCATCATGCGCAAGATGACGGATACTGAGATGATGGTCAGGCAGCGCCACCTGTTCAAGGATTGTCCCGTTCGGAGTCAGGTAAGTCAGGCTGGGCCGCATACTGTCCAGATTAAGGGGTGCACGCCCGTTGGTATGTACGCCGCCGACACCAATCACCAGACGATCGTCCGGCATCACGATCACTTCGTGCGGACCAATTCCAAAACCGGAAAACTCAGCGACTTTCTGGTACTGATGGGCGACATCGTACACACCAATAATGCCACGACTGGTTCCGCGCTCTCCCTCAGTGACATATAACCATTCACCGTCATTGGAATACACCCCATGACCATAATAGTGACGCTGGTCATCTGCCGGGCGCAGTTGAATCATTTCACCGCTCTGATAATCAAACACCATCAGAAATGTCCCCGGCCGACGTGCGAACGCAGTGGCCTGGGTGAGTTTAGGATGAACGGCGACTCCGTGTCCGCGCCCCGGCAGAGGCAGTTGCTTGATCGCTTGTCCATTCCGGTCGGCAATCACAGCACTGAACTTATCACGCCCTTTGATTGCGCAGCCAATCAAGGCTGGCTTCGATGCAGGCTGGCTCGCACAGCCAAACGGCATTACCGGAGCACACGCACCTAATAATGCCGCTTTTAATAGCGAACGACGGTTTTGATCAGTCACCATCACTTGAGTTAAATCCTATTACAACGCCCAGTTCAACCGCGACTTCGTCATGCAGCAGATATTTTAATTGTTCCAGCTTGTTATATTGCGACAACACATCACGATAGCCATCTTTGCTTTGCAGCATGTCAAACAAACTCGGATTTTGTGGCCAGGTCGAGACCAGGTTGGCATACTGGGTTTTGACCCGATCCGCCAGATCATCGAGTTTGCGTGCACGCAGTTCACCATCCAGGCTGCTCAGATAAAGCGTCTGCATCGCTTCAATGTTCGCCTTCAAATTCAGCATCGAGGTTTTTGAACGCCAGGACTCGGAAAAATACGGTCGTGGCTGACCGATATTAGCCAGCGGGCGGCTCATTTTCGACATGCTGTACTCAAGCTGATTTGAGAGCAGCGCAATATACGCTGACTGCCAGGTCGGCTCATCCATTTTTGTCCATGGGTTTTGTTGCCAGGCCTGTTCAATGATAGCGGCTTTGGTCGCCAGGTTTTCACTGATCGCTGTTACAGCCGGGCAAGCCTTTTCAGGCGCTGACATCAGCGGCGACTGGCTGTCATACAGTGCCCATTCCAAAGCACCCAATCCCTGCACAGTCACACTTTGCTGAGCAATATCGGCGCTGCTCCAGCTCTGGTTCTGCTTTAGCAGTGCCTGCATCTTACGACCTGTGGTGTTCTTTTTATCCGGCCAGAACTGAACGTTCCAGCTCTGTTCAAGAGCAGCAGCCGGGCCACGCTCCTGACCTTGCAGCGCCATCCAGGCAAGCATGGTACTGTGCCATTGCTGCTTTAATTGTTCGTTGGAACTATAAACCTGTTCGTTGGAACGATTAACCTGTTCACCGGATATATTCGCCTGGTCATCAGAGACACTTAGCTTGCCGTCAGACAAATCAACAGAACCACAAAAATTGTTCATCGCCCGTTGTAACTGCTCAGCTTCGTTTTTAAAACGATAAGCCGCCTGATACTCGGCCAGGTAAACCGGCTGGCTGATATGATTGGTCTGCTGCGGTTGTCCCTGGCCAGAGCCATTGCTCTGACAAGCAGAGACAAGCAGTGCTAAAGCAACCGGTGTTATAGATTTCAATGTCATTGTCACACCTATAAAGAGTTTAAAAATGCGATCAGCGCGGCGCGCTGCTTGTGATCAAACTTAAGTACCTGGTCACGTGCAGCAAGGGCTTCCCCGCCATGCCAAAGTACGGCTTCCATTAAATTACGTGCCCGTCCGTCGTGCAGATAATAGGTATGACCGTTCACTTCCTGAGTGTAACCAATCCCCCACAGCGGCGGTGTTCGCCACTCGCTGGCACTGGCTTGTGCCTCCGGCCGGCCATCACTCAGGCCTTCTCCCATATCATGCAACAACAAATCGGTATACGGATGAATAGTTTGTTCAGATAGTGCAGGTAGTTCCGGACGCTTACCCGTCTTAACCTCTGTTTTATGGCAACCTGCGCAGCCCGCACTCAGAAACAGTTGTTCCCCGGCGATGACGTCAGGGTCATCAACGTTACGTCGTACCGGCACCGCCAGATGTTGTGAATAAAACTCGACAAAGTTCAAGATATTGTCGCTCACTTCCGGCTCACCACCATTCGGCAGACTGGCACATAATGCTTGATGTGGCGAACAGTTTCTCGGCGGGAAACAGGCGACTGGTCAGGCCTAAATCACCGTTAAAGGCCGAGGCATTTTGCTGCATCAGTGAAGGTTGCCCGGCTTTCCAGCCAAAACGACCGATGACGGTTTTATTCTGCTCGATATCCCAGACCTTGTTGACCCGTCCGGATAGACTATCTTTATCATGGTCATTAACATCCTGCCAGCTCAATAACGTACTGTCAGGAATACTCTCCAGCAGCCCCAGACCAATCATTGGCGGTGCAATTCTGGCGGAAAACTGAGTGTCCGGATGCATCGGACCGTATGCAAGGCGGGTAATTTCAAGGTTCGGTTTTCTCAGCAGCACCGGAGTCCCGTCAGCAAACTGAATCGAGACGTCATCATAGGTAATACGAATTTGTCCTTCCGCCTTGTGGCCGGGCAATGCAAAATCCTGTAGTTGCGCACCGTAAGTTGGTTCAGGCACCACGCCTTGTTGGCGATAAACGGCTTTTTGCCGTTCAGTCAACGCCGGAATACTCAGACGAACCAGCATAGATACCGCTTGTTGCTCCCCCTCCTCAGGAGGATGCCCTCGCCCGTCTTTAATGTGACAGTTCTGACACCCGTTGGTATTAAACAGAGGTCCGAGGCCGTCACGGGCTTCGGTAGAAGATGGCGCGGCCACCCAGGGATTACGAAAAAAGCTATTCCCTACGCTGAAATCGAGTCGTTTCGATAACGGAAGATTTGAGGCTGGCATCGAATAGGCATTCTGTCCATCTTTACGGGTACTGGTTGCCCCGCCTGATGCCACATCAGTGGCCCATACCTGGGCTGAAATTATCCCCACAAGGAGCGTAGAGTAAACCAATTTCATTCCGTCATTCTCTTATTATTCAAAGCGAGAAACCCAACCGGCCGAAAAATCACTAACGTGAATTCCCGGGCGATTGGGTCGTGTTAATTCAGAGGATCAATAACTAAAGCTACTGGCTCAGAAACTCGTGATCAGCGGTGTCCGGATTCAGGTTATCAATGCCAATGACATTCGCGGCTCGCTCAATAGATGCGGTCTGTGCAACCAAAGAGGCAATGGCTTTATTAACCAGAGCATTACCTTGTGGATTATCGGCAGCAATCAGTTGATCAAAGTGTTGATTGTTTTTCTCTGCTGATGTCACCAGTTCGCCAACCTGATCGCGTGCAGCGTCAAACTGCTGCATGATCTCTTTGGCGGCTTGGCCGTCTTGCTGGGCAACAAGATCAAGGATCGACGCCCCTTTTAACGTTGAACCGTCAACGCGAGCGTAAGTACCGGTATAAACGTTGTAAATGCCCTGCTCATTGTAGAAGTGAGAGTTGTGAGTGTTATCAGAGAAACAGTCATGCTCATCTTCTGTAGAGTTCGCTTCCAGAGCGACCTTCATGCGTTCGCCAGCCAGTTCACCCAATGACAGTGAACCCATGCCAAACAACATCTTACGCAGGCCGTTTTGTGCAGAATCAGCAAGAAGTTCCTGACGGTAGTTACCTTTCTCATCCGCAGACCACTGCTTTTCCATCCACTCCAGATCCTGGACCAGCAGTTGAGCAGATGCTTTCAGATATTGCGCGCGGCGGTCACAGTTGCCATGAGTACATTCGCTGCCCTGTACATAATCCGTATACGGACGTTCGCCCGCACCTGGCTGCGTGCCATGAAGATCTTGTCCCCACAGCAGGAATTCAATCGCGTGATAGCCGGAAGCCACGTTCGCTTCTGAACCACCCAGTTCATTCAGGCTGGCAATCAGCTCAGGAGTAATTTCAGCCACATCAATTGTCGTCGCGCCAATCGTCAGACTCTTGTTGGCCACGATATTGGCACTTGCGCCCGCGTTGCCCAGTTCGTACTGGTAATCATCCGCGACGTAATCGATCAGACCTTCGTCCAACGGCCAGGCATTCAGTTGACCTTCCCAGTCGTCGACAACCGCGTTACCAAAACGAAAAACTTCAGATTGTTGGTATGGCACACGCGCTTGTAACCAGGCTTGTTTGACTTGTTGTAGTTGAGCTTCAGAAGGCTCGGCCAGAAAAGCATCGATTGACTGATTGAGGTTTTTCGCAGTAACCAGAGCATCCGCGAACACGGCGTGGGCGACGTCTGCGTAATGTTCAACGACCTGGTCCTGAGTCACAGCCGCGAAACTGGCCGCAGAAGAGAGGGCCAAAGAGGCTGCAATAGATTGGACTAAAAGTGACTTAACTTTCATTAAAGCATCCTTGTTTTGCTTTGATTAATACGTAGTGCTAATTATTATCATTTGCACTCTTAGCCGCGATAATACAAATTTACAATTCTTTTTCAAGTGGTAACAAAAAAAACCTCACCGAAGTGAGGTTTTTATCAATGATAATGTGAAGTCTGCTTATCAGCGCTCAAAAAACTACCACTTGAGCTGATGCTTGCCATGAGAGACTTTGGCACGCAGGTAATTCTCATTGCCTGACTTAATATGGGCTGCAGTGTGCACCACTTCCACAATGTCGATACCATACTCTTTCAGTTCACGTACTTTTTTCGGATTGTTGGTCACCAGACGGATCTTTTCTACGTTTAAAGCCTGCAGCATTTGTGCAGCTTCACTGAAATCACGCAGATCATCGCCGAAACCGAGATGGTTGTTAGCTTCATAAGTGTTCATACCTTCACTCTGCAGACGGTACGCATCGATTTTATTATATAAACCGATACCACGACCTTCCTGCCGCAGGTATAAAATAATCCCGCCATGCTCGCCCATCTTATTAATGGTTTCTTCCAGCTGCTCGCCACAATCACAACGCGACGAATGGAAAACATCGCCGGTCAGACACTCTGAGTGCATGCGCACTAAAGGAACTTCTTGATTTTTATCTGCTGATTTGAAAATAACAGCGACATGCTCTTTATCGGTCTTCAACCCTCTGAAAGAGAGGATTTCTGCATCAATATTGCTCTTCGCACCTACTTTAAAATCAACTCTGGCTCTTACTTCCGCCATATCTGCACTCACCTGAATCATCACTGGATGCATGCTTGTTATTGTATGCATTCTAAAACTCTCTCTGTGAACATACTATGGGGACTGATACCCCAATTTTCAACGAAAAGATCACAAAAACATCTAAATGTTATAATATAACAATTTAGAAAAACTGCAATAAAAAACCCAGCGCTTTTTTACAAAGGCTGGGTTTGAGAAAAGTACTTATAATTCAGTTAATTAATGGCTCTGTGTCTTTTTCCATACCGCCAGCTCAACCCAAAGCTGTTCCAGCTCTTTCAGTTTCTTCCGGGGTGAGGAAAGACAAAGTAGGTTTTGATTGTGGCAGAGCATAAGACTGCAATGCACTAATCTGTGCATAAAAGTCCTGCTTTAATTGCTTAATCACTGAATAGTCCACTGCCTTTTCCCGTTGATTATCTTTCTCTATGTCAAAATAATATCATTTTATCGAAATCAATGTGATTGAAATTTAATTTTTGGAATAATTATCACATTTTATATGTTGTTATTTTTATTTGGATTATTCCAATCAATTTGATCACACTATAAACAATAATGATCATAGCTATAGATAGATTAAATAAATACAACTATCGGTTTTATATTATTAATAAATATATAATTAAAATTGAACTCGTTCAACTTACTGTATTTCATAGAATTTCATAGCCAATTAGTGAATCTTTAGGCGCTGACTGAGATTTAACGGTTCCCCTCCTTCCCGGATCGAAATAAATGATCCTTGGATCAAAACAAGTCCAACTACCGATCTTTCCCTTCCGTCAAAATATTGTCTAACCGCAATCAGCCTGCCAAAGCTGCTGTTTTACATCGTCGTAATTGGAATGAATATGGGATCAGCTGATCCAGCTATATATGTCTTAATAGGCTGTCTGTTCGTGAGGATTATCTGTTCGTGAAGACTGTCCGTTTGTGAAAACTATTCGTTCGTGAAGACTGTCCGCTCGTCATAAACCGTCAGTACCGTTATAAAAAAGCCGGACTCAATGGCCCGGCTTTTTAGTCAACAATACTTTAATCAACCACAGTCATTACTCGTCAGAGTCACTGTCTGTTGAATCAGTTGTGTTGGTGTCTGACTGCTGTGATTCATCCGATGGAACCGACTGCTGTTCAGCATCGATATCTTCCGGTAAATCCGCATCTTCAATTTCTTCAATGCGCTGCAGGCCAACGACTTTTTCGTCTTCAGCGGTACGAATCAGTGTCACACCCTGGGTGTTACGACCAACCTGGCTCACTTCAGCAACACGAGTACGAACCAGAGTACCGGCGTTGGTGATCATCATAAATTCATCACCTTCGTCGACCTGTACCGCACCCACGACTTCGCCGTTACGATCAGAGACTTTGATAGAAACCACACCCTGGGTAGCACGGCTCTTCGCTGGGTACTCAGCCAGAACTGTACGCTTACCGTAACCATTTTCGGTTACCGTCAGTACGTCACCATCAGTCTTAGGAACGATCAGTGAAACTACCTGATCACCTTCTGCCAGTTTCATACCACGCACACCTGAAGCGGTACGGCCCATCGCTCGTACTTGATCTTCGTTAAAGCGAACCACTTTACCGAATTTCGAGAACAGCATAATGTTGCTGTCACCATCCGTGATATCTACACCGATCAGTGAATCGTCGTCACGCAGATTGACGGCAATCAGACCGTTCGCACGTACGTTAGCGAACTGATCAAGCGAAGTCTTCTTAACTGTACCGTCACCGGTTGCCATGAAGATAAACTTATCTTCCGTGAACTCGGTTACCGGCAGAATCGCTGTGATACGTTCGTTCTCTTCCAGAGGCAGCAGATTGACGATCGGCTTACCACGTGCCGTACGACTTGCCAGCGGCAATTGGTACACTTTCAGACGGTAAGTCTTACCACGGGTTGAGAAGCACAGAATATTATCGTGAGTATTCGCCACCAGCAGACGTTCGATGTAATCTTCGTCCTTCATGCGGGTCGCACTCTTACCTTTACCACCACGACGTTGAGACTCATAGTCGCTCAGTAACTGGTACTTAACGTAACCTTCATGTGACAGCGTCACAACCACGTCTTCACGGGCAATCAGCTCTTCCAGATCGATATCGTGGCTGGCTGCCGTGATTTCAGTGCGGCGAGCATCGCCGAATCCGTCACGAATCGCTTCCAGTTTCTTCACGAATCACTTCCATCAGACGCTCAGTGCTCGCCAGGATGTGCATCAGTTCTGCAATTTGTTCCAGCAGCTGTTTGTATTCGTCCAGGATCTTCTCATGCTCAAGACCAGTCAGCTTGTGCAGACGAAGGTCAAGAATCGCTTGAGCCTGTTGTTCAGTCAGGAAGTACTGACCATCACGAATACCGTACTGAGGCTCCAGCCATTCAGGACGAGCAGCATCAGTACCGGCGCGTTCCAGCATAGCCGCAACGTTACCCAGATCCCAACCACGTGCAATCAGACCCGCTTTGGCTTCTGCCGGCGTTGGCGCTTTACGAATCAGATCAATGATTTCATCGATGTTCGCCAGAGCCAGTGCCAGACCTTCCAGGATATGGGCACGTTCGCGTGCTTTACGCAGCTCAAAAATAGTACGGCGCGTCACCACTTCACGACGGTGATCCACGAAGCACTTCAGCATCTCTTTCAGGTTAAACAGTTTAGGCTGACCATTGTCCAGCGCTACCATGTTAATACCGAAAGTGGTCTGCAGTTGGGTATTCGTGTACAGGTTGTTCAGAACAACTTCGCCGACAGCATCACGCTTACATTCGATAACAATGCGCATACCATCTTTGTCGGACTCGTCACGCAGTGCACTGATGCCTTCAACTTTCTTGTCTTTCACCAGTTCAGCGATCTTTTCAATCAGACGCGCTTTGTTTACCTGGTATGGGATCTCGCTGACAATAATAGTCTCACGACCGTTTTTGTCTGTTTCGATATCCGCTTTGGAACGCATGTAAATCTTACCGCGGCCCGTTTTGTAAGCATCGATAATGCCTTTACGACCACTGATAAGAGCCGCTGTCGGGAAATCAGGACCAGGAATGTAGTCCATCAGTTCATCGATAGTGATCTCTTCGTTGTCGATATAAGCAAGACAGCCGTCAACAACTTCTGTCAGGTTATGCGGAGGAATGTTGGTCGCCATACCTACGGCGATACCGGAAGCACCGTTCACCAGCAGGTTTGGAATTTTAGTCGGAAGAACCGCAGGGATCTGTTCGGTACCGTCATAGTTCGGTACGTAATCAACCGTTTCTTTGTCCAGGTCAGCCAGCAGCTCATGGGCAATTTTAGACATGCGCACTTCGGTGTAACGCATTGCCGCGGCGGAGTCACCGTCGATAGAACCAAAGTTACCCTGACCATCGACCAGCATGTAACGCAGCGAGAAAGGCTGCGCCATACGTACGATGGTATCGTATACAGCACTGTCGCCGTGCGGGTGATATTTACCGATTACATCACCAACCACACGCGCAGATTTTTTATATGGTTTATTCCAGTCATTACCCAGCACATTCATCGCGAACAGTACGCGACGGTGAACTGGTTTTAGGCCATCACGCACATCAGGAAGAGCACGACCCACGATAACTGACATCGCGTAGTCAAGGTATGAACCTCGTAGCTCATCTTCAATGTTTACGGGCGTGATCTCTTTAGCTAGATCGCTCATAGAGCCATTATCCCTCTATAGTTTGATCGGTATATCCAGACAAAACGAACCCTATGCCGGAATCAACATAAATGGTTTCGTCCACACACCTGGATATTATTGATACTTATAAGGTGAAAAAATATAACACAAGTTTCTAAGGTTCGGCATCACTTTCCCTCCCCTTTTATCAGGTTGTGACCTTTGTTGTGAATCAACTGCCGAGAATTTACACACTACTCCCATATCCAACTGAAAACAGATTATTTTTTGTTCGTTCTTTTTTTATTCAGGCAGAACAACTGGTGTAAGAAGCGATCAGCGCTATAATGCGGATTCATCCATGGACGCGTAATACAGGCATAACAAGTATGAGTAAACCTCAAAACGTCGACCCGAACGAAATCAAGAAGTTCGAAGAAATGGCATCACGTTGGTGGGATCTTGAAGGCGAGTTTAAACCGCTGCATCAGATCAACCCACTGCGTCTCAATTATGTACAAGAAACGTGTCAACGGCTTGTTTGGCAAAAAAGTTCTCGATGTCGGTTGCGGCGGTGGCATCCTGGCAGAAAGCATGGCGCGTGAAGGCGCCCAGGTGACCGGACTGGATATGGGGAAAGAGCCGCTGGAAGTGGCCAGACTGCATGCTCTGGAAACGGGAACCAAACTGGATTACATCCAAAGTACCATTGAAGATCACGCCGAGCAAAACCCGCAGGCTTATGATGTCGTAACCTGTATGGAAATGCTGGAACATGTTCCGGATCCGCTGTCCGTCATTCAGTCTTGTGCGGCGCTGGTCAAGCCTGGCGGTCATGTCTTCTTCTCGACCCTGAACCGTAACTTTAAATCTTATCTGTTCGCCATTGTCGGCGCAGAGAAGCTACTCAAGATTGTTCCGCAAGGCACTCACGATCATGAGAAGTTCATTCGTCCTTCAGAAATGATGAAAATGATTGACACGACTTCCCT